>JAZRNF010000001.1:0-82862 GCA_045648085.1 Christensenellaceae bacterium
GCTTAACAACCGCAACTAATGAGACTAGTTATTTAATAACTGAAATAAATAAATTATTATAAGGAGAATTTTATGAAAATAAATGAAGGTTTAACTTTTGACGACGTGCTTTTAGTCCCACAAGCGAGCAACGTTTTACCAAAAGAAGTATCATTAAAAACTCAACTTTGTAAAGGCGTCACTTTAAATATTCCTATTATGTCTGCTGCAATGGATACTGTCACCGAATCAAAAATGGCTATTGCTATGGCTCGTGAAGGCGGCCTTGGTATTATCCATAAAAACATGTCTATTGAAGACCAAGCAAGAGAAGTTGACAAGGTTAAAAGAAGTGAACACGGCGTTATTACCGACCCTTTCTTTTTAAGCCCTGAAAACAAAGTTAGCGATGCTCTTGAACTTATGGCTAAATACAAAATTAGCGGTGTTCCTATAACAAGAGACGGCAAACTCGTAGGCATTCTCACTAACCGTGACCTTCGTTTTGAAACTAACTTTGAGCAACCTATTGACAACGTTATGACTAAAGAACGTTTAGTGACTGCTCCTGTTGGTACAAGTTTAGAAGAAGCGCAAAAAATTCTCGGCAAGCATAGAATTGAAAAACTCCCTATCGTAGATAGCGACTTTAATTTAAAAGGTCTTATCACTATTAAAGATATAGAAAAATCTATTCAATACCCTAACTCTGCAAAAGACGTTAAAGGTAGGCTCCTAGTGGGTGCGGCAGTAGGTACTGCTCAAAACACTTTTGAAAGAGTTGACGAACTTGTTAAAAATAGAGTTGATATTATCGCTATTGACACTGCACACGGCCACTCAAAAGGCGTTATTGAAGCAGTTAGAAAAATCAAGGCAAAATATCCAAATCTTCCAATTATTGCGGGCAACGTTGCTACGGCTGACGCCGTTGAAGCATTAGTTGACGCCGGTGCAGACGTTGTTAAGGTTGGTATCGGCCCTGGCTCTATTTGTACTACAAGAATTGTTGCAGGTATCGGCGTACCTCAATTAACCGCAGTTTTGAACTGTGCAGAAAGAGCGCAAAAACTTGGCAAGTCAATTATTGCCGACGGTGGTATTAAATATTCAGGCGATATAACTAAGGCTCTCGCAGCAGGCGCTAACGCTGTAATGCTTGGTAGTTTACTTGCAGGCACTAAAGAAAGCCCTGGTGAAATTGAACTTTACCAAGGCAGAAGTTTCAAGGTATATCGTGGTATGGGTTCTCTTTCAGCAATGGCAGCGGGCTCTAGTGATAGATACTTCCAAGAAAACGCTAAAAAACTCGTTCCAGAAGGCGTTGAAGGCCGTGTTCCATATAGGGGAACAATTAGCGATATAATTTTCCAACTTTTAGGCGGTATCCGTTCAGGTATGGGTTATTGCGGCGCTAAAGACCTTGAAACACTTAGAGAAAATGCGGAATTCGTAAGAATTACTAACGCAGGCTTAAAAGAAAGCCACCCACACGATATTTCAATCACTAAAGAAGCACCAAATTATAGTCCTAATAACTAAAAAGGAGAATTGTATGCAATCAAATATAAGACCAGATTCTTTTGAAAGAATAACTACCATTGAACTTGCAAACGCATTTATTGACGAGCAAGTTAAACTCATTCGCGAGCAAGTTAAAGATAAAAAAGTTTTACTTGCTTTATCAGGCGGCGTTGACTCGTCAGTAGTTGCTGCATTGCTTATTAAAGCAATAGGCAAACAACTAGTTTGCGTTCACGTAAACCACGGCCTTATGCGTAAAGGCGAAAGCGAACAGGTTATTGAAGTGTTTAAAAATCAATTAGACGCTAACCTTATTTACGTTGATGCAACTGATAGATTTTTAGATTTATTAAAAGGCGTTGAAAACCCTGAGCAAAAACGTAAAATTATCGGCAACGAATTTATTAAGGTATTTGACGAAGAAGCAAGTAAACTTGAGGGCATTTCTTTCTTAGCACAAGGAACTATTTATCCAGACATTTTAGAAAGCAAAGGCGTTAAGGCACACCACAACGTTGGCGGTCTCCCTGAGGAAATGCAATTTGAACTTGTTGAGCCTGTTAAACTTTTATATAAAGACGAAGTAAGGGTTGTTGGCAAGGCTTTAGGTCTTCCTGTTTCTATGGTAGAGCGTCAACCATTCCCAGGTCCTGGTCTTGGCGTTAGATGTTTAGGCGCTATAACTCGTGATAGACTTGAAGCGTTAAGAGAAGCAGATGCTATTTTACGTGAAGAATTTGCTAAAAACGGTTTAGAAGGTAAAGTATGGCAATACTTTATTGCAGTGCCTGACTTAAAAAGCGTTGGCGTAAGAAACGATAAGCGCTATGAAGGTTGGCCTGCAATTATCCGTGCAGTAAACACTAAAGACGCTATGACTGCAACCGTTGAAAATATTCCTTTTGAACTTCTTACTCATATAACTAACAGAATTACTAGCGAAGTAGAAGGTATTAACCGTGTTCTTTACGACCTTACACCAAAGCCAGTAGGAACTATTGAATGGGAATAATAAATAATTAAACGACAGTTATATAACTGTCGTTTTTTTTACACCGTTTTTTACTTTTTGATATTGACACCACAATTTTTCTAATATATAATAAATACAATGCTTTTAAATATTATATTTAAGCAATTTATTTAAAGGAGAATTTATATGTTAAATTTAGCAATCATGCCTAGCTTGAAGGAAAGTCATATTGAAGAATTTTGTCAAGATGTCATTGAACAACAAAGAACGGGAGTATCTACTCACGCACTTTTTGAGATGTATTTTAACCCTATTGGCAACCCACCTTATCCACGCGCAGAAGAATACTGTAAAATTTACGATAAATTTCGTGCTATTTTAGATAAGGCTGGCGCTAAACACGGTATTTTAGTTCAGTCTACTATGGGTCATATTAGAAAACCGGCCGTTCCACATAAGTTTCAAGACTCAATTAGTTTAGTAAACGGAGAGCCAAGGCTTTCTACTTGCTGTCCTTTAGATAAAAACTTTAGGGCTTATATGAAAGAGCAAATGAAAATTTTAGCAAGTCATAAACCTTCAATTATTATGATTGATGATGATATTGGCCTTATTTACAAAAACACAAGGGGTTGCGCCTGCCCACTTCATATGGCAGAGTTTAATCGTAGAGCAGGTACTCAAATGACTAGAGAAGAACTCTACGCTCACACTCAAGGCGACACGGAAGAAAATAAAAAGTATACCGATATTTACATTAAAATGATTGGCGATAGTTTAGTTGATTTCGTTAAAGAAATGCGTGAAGGCATTGATATGGTAGACCCTACTATCCAAGGTGCTGTTTCGGGTATTTGCCCACCTTCTGGATATTTAGAATTTTCTGACCTTACCGCTAAAGCGTTTGCTGGTAAAGGCAATAGGCCTATCGTTAGAATAAACAACGGCGCATACACTATGAGTACTACTAGATTTTTAACTAGCAAGTTCTATAGGGCCGCTCTTATTAAAAAATTCTTAAATAATGATGAAATTATCTTAATAAACGAGTCTGACACTTGCCCACACAATAGATACTCAACGAACGCATCGCTTATACACGCTCATTTCGTTGGAAGTATTTTAGAAGGCGCTAAAGGCTCTAAGCAATGGTTTACAAGAGGTGCCTACGAACCTAACGCTGGTAAAGCGTATAGAAAAATTTTTGCTAAACACCACAAAATGCACGATGTTTTAGCAAATTTAGCAGACCAATTAAAACCTATCGGTTGTAAAATGCCACTTACAATGACGCAAAATTATCCTTTTAAAGCATCTGAGACAGGTATTACCGTTTGTCCTTGGGGTGGTGCAGTTTTAGAAAGATTAGGTCTTCCACTTTTCTACGGCGACGGAGACGGAGTTGCTTTCGTTGACGACCTTTTAGCAAAAAGATTGACAGATGAAGAAATTTTACAACTCTTTAAAGGCCCTGTTGTATTATCAGGTGGCGCAGCAAACACTTTAAACGAGCGTGGCTTTAACAAATATATCGGCGTTACGCTTAGAAAGTGGGAAGGCGTTCCCGTTTCGGGAGAAATGCTTTACGGCAACGGTATAGCAATGCAAGTAGGTTATAAAGAAATTGTACCTAACTTAGAAGGCGTTCAAGAACTTTCTTACGCTTTTAATAAACCTAATACGGAAACTACTATTAAGTTGTTCCCAACATCAACGAAATATGTTCACCCATACGGTGGAACAACTTACGTTTTCTGCGGTACGCCTGATACTCAATTTATATACTACGAAGCATTTTCTTTCCTTAACGAAACGAGAAAAAATCAATTTATAAACATTATTAAGGAAAATAATTGTCTTCCTATATATTACACCGAAGACTTAGATGTATATATCCGTGCTGGATACTTACCTTCTGGCGAAATGATGTGCGCTTTATTCAACTTAAGTTTAGACTTAATGGAAGATATTCCACTTTATGTTCAAAACAAAGTAAATAAAGTAGAAATGCTAAGTAGCGACGGCGAAAAAGTTCCGTTAGAGTTTGTATATGAAGGCAATACTATTCGCATACAAAAACACGTTGACGTATTAGAGCCTGTAATTTTATTTTTATCATAAGGATTTATAATGAATTTAATTAACGTAAAATGCCCTAATTGTGGTTATATATTTGAAGCAAATAGCGAAAGTCCTAACACGAATTGCGTTAATTGTAAAAATGATTTCCCTACTGAAAAAGGCTCAAAATTTTATAAAAGTTTTAAAAACGTAGAAGTTGATAAGTTTATAGTAAATAAAGGAGAAACGTATTTAAAAGTTGATAGTTTATTAGATAAAATTGAGTTTTACTTAGATAACGAAGAATTTGAAAACGCTATTAAATTATGCCACGAAGCATTGGAACTTACCAAAACTAATTACAGGGTTTATATAAGTTTAGTATACGCTTATACTGAAAATTTTAAAAACTTACAAGACGAAGAACACGTGCCATACCTTAAAAAGGCAATAGCACTTGCTAGTGACGAGCAAAAAAAACAAATAAAGTCTGCTTACTCTAATTATTATAAAATGCGTAAAATGACTGACGCAGAAAAAAATGATTATATAGAGCAAGAAGAAGCACATTTATATAACTCGCTTGAAAAACTTTTAAAAGACGGTTTACCAAGGCATTTTATAAAAGAAAAAAGGCTAAAACCACTACTTTTAGCCCTAATTATATTAAGTGGCATTTCAGTTTTGTTTACAATACCTACGATTGTTTTTGAAAACGTTGTTTTTTATATAACGTTATTTGTACTACTTAGCGTAGATATAGTGTTGCTTGTAAAATACTTTAGCGATTATTCTTTAGTTAAAATTTACAACCTTTCTTTAGATATATTTGACGCATACAATTCCTTTAATATAGATAAAGAAAAAAGTGTAAAAATATTAAATCAATTTTTAAAGTTTGCTATTAGTTATGTAAATAATTCCAGCGACTTTAATCTTAAAAATAACCTTGATAGCGTAATTACGTTAATTTTAGAAAACAGTAACGATACCACTAATAAATTTTTTACCAGCCATAAAGAACTTAAAAAATATATATAAAAAAATCGGCAAATTATTTTGCCGATTTTTATTATTCATTTATAGTGTATTTGTAAAGTGAGTTTTTAGAAACTCCCCTTTCTTCAGCGACTTTTTTAATTGCTTCTTTTTTAGTAAGCCCACGTGAAAGGTATAAGTTTATATGTTCTTCAGTAGTTATATCTAACTCTTTTTTATCTTGGCTAGTTGCACCTTCAACAACTAAAACGAATTCTCCTTTAGGCTCGCTAATATAAGCGTTTTCTAAATTAAACCTATACGCAGTTTCGTGCATTTTAGTTATTTCTTTTACCGCAACTATTTTTCTATTACCTAAAACTTTGTATAGTGTTTTAAAATCGTCGTTCACGTCGTGTGGGGCAGAGTAAAACATAAGCGTTTCTTTATTATTTATATACTCTTTTAACAAACTTTCTCTATCCTTGTTTTTTTCGGGTAAAAAGCCTATAAAGGTAAACTTTGACGCGTCAAGCCCTGATAAAATTAGTGCTGGTATAAACGCCGTTGCACCGGGGATTACGGTAAACTCTAAATCTTCTTCAATTAGCCTTTTATTTAAAACTGAGCCGGGGTCGGATATTATAGGCGTACCTGCGTCTGATATAACCGCTATATTTTTACCCTTTTTTAATTCCTGAATAATTCCTTCAACGCTAACGTTTTCGTTAAACTTATGGTATGAAATAAGCGGTTTTTTAATTTCAAACCTGTTTAGTAGTTTTAAGGAGTGACGTGTATCTTCGCACGCTATTAAATCTACCGATTTTAAAGTTTCAAGTGCCCTAAACGACAAATCGTCTAAATTGCCAATGGGCGTTGCAACAAAATATAACATTAATTTTCTCCGTTAATAACGTTTTTTAAAACTTTTAATTGTGGCTTTACGCCTTTTACCGCTTCAACTAGAAATAAGTATGGCGGATTGTCTATTTTAGTCGTCACGAACTGTATTTTAGACGGCTCTAAACCACACTCACGCATTTTAACTATCATATCGGTAAATCTTTCCACTCTTTGACAAATGCAAAGCCTACCGCCAAAGTTAAGTTTTTTGCTTGCAATTTCAATAATTTCTTCTTGAGTAATCGTAATTTCGTGCTTGCACATCGCCTTTTTAATATCGGTAGAAGTCTCGCCACTATTTTTCTTTTTGTAAGGCGGATTGCAAAGAATAAGGGTGTATTTAGAGTTGAAATTTTTTGGTATTTCTTGAAGTGGCATGTTATAAACGGTAAACTTTTCTTCAAGACCGTTATGCTCTATGGTTTTTTGCGATAAACTTGCTAGTTCTTTTTGAATTTCAAACAAGTCAACGCTCTTAACCCCTTTATTATAGGCGTAATAATTTATGCCAACGATACCGCTACCACTACAAAAGTCTGCTACTATATCACCCTTTTTATACGAAGCAAAGTGAGATAAAATAACAGCATCACTAGTGAAACGATATAAACTATCGTCTTGATAAATTTTTAAATTGTCTATACCTAATTCTTCAACAACTACCATACGAAATATGCAAACTTATCTTTTTCTATATCTGTTCTACTTAAAATCTTTTTAATTTCTTCAATAACTTTATTCATAACGTTTAAATCAACGTATTCGTCTAAAGTATGTGGATTTATATACCCGCAAGAGAAATTTACTGCGGCATTATCTAAATACGGTGCTATTACGCTAATATCAGAAAGCAAACCAATAGCAACATTAAAATAATCTTTAGTTATAAACTTTTCAAACTCTGGGTTCTTAAGGTCGTAAAAAACAGCGTCGTTAACACCTTTTCTATCTAGTTGAATAACGTAGTTAAACGACAAATTACGGCTAACGTCGTGTCTTACGAATTTTTTAGAACCTAGCATACCTATTTCTTCGTCTTCGGTAAATAAAACTGAACAATTAAAGGCTTTTAAAAGTTCAAAAATCATATAAACTCCACACCTGTCATCACCGCCTATGCCTTGTGGACTAGTTATAACCGAGCCTTCTTCACGATATTCTATATCGCTTGGAAGTTCTTTATGCACGGTATCAAGATGTGCTACTAATAAAACAGGGAAATCGCCTTTTGCAAATACAAAACCGTCGGCAATAGTAATATCACTATGAGTATCTAATAGTTTAAAAGCAACGTAATCTTTTAACTCACTAACACTCATTTTGCAAAGTTTTTCAAAATATTGGTTCATTTTTCACCTTTTAAATAAAAAATTAGGGGCGTTAAAAACGCCCCAATTATATTCTGTTTTATGAGCGCCTATTATTCTTCTTCTGGAGCGCCAACTGGACAAGCATCTGCACATGCACCACAAGAAATACAAGTATTCTCGTCAATTACGTACGTAGCTTCACCTTCAGAAATTGCTTGAACAGGACAAACGTCAGCACATGCACCGCAAGAGATACATTTATCTGTAATCTTATAAGCCATAATAAATCCTCCGTTAAATAGTAATTAAAGTAGCACTAAACTACCTTATTATTATATCATATATATTTTTATTTGTATAGTATTTTAATAAAAAATATTTTATTCTTCAATAACGTCGCTTTCGTCTTCCTTTGACGACGTATCTTCAACTTCTTGTTGACGTTTAAACTTAATGTCTTCTAACTTATATTCATTATACGTCATTGAGCCGTCTTTTAAAATCGTTTTAGTTTTTACAAGCATTTTAAGCATATTGTTAGAAATTACTATCGCCTTGCCGTCAGGAGTTGTCACTTCTGAGCCAACTTTTGGCATTTTTTTATAGGCTTCAGCATAATGCTCGTTTTCATATTCTAAACAACACATAAGTCTACCACAAAGACCGCTAATTTTTGCAGGATTTAATGATAAACCTTGATTTTTAGCCATTTTTATAGTCACTTTTTTAAAGTCAGGCAAGAAACTTTTGCAACAACATACTCTACCACAAGGTGCGATACCGCCAAGAAGTTTAGTCTCATCTCTCGTTCCAATTTGTCTTAAATCTATCCTTTGCTTTAATACGGTTGCAAGCGACTTTACAAGATCACGAAAATCAATTCTTTGCGGAGCAGTAAAGTAAATTATAACCTTTGAATTGTCAAACGGATATTCCGCATCAACAATTTTCATATCAAGACCACATTTAATAACTTCTTCTTCAGCCGTCTTTATAACCCAAGGTACTTTATCCTCGTGTTCTTTTATTTGTTTTTCGTCCTTTTCCGTAGCCTTTCTTAAAACGGGTTTTAATGGCGACACGATTTCATCGTCGGGAACGTTAGACACTCCAACTACAACCTTGCCGTACTCTATTCCCCTTGCGGTTTCAACGATAACGCCGTCACCTTTTATAAGTTCTATATTCTTAGGGTCAAAATAATACACCTTACACGTATGATTAAATTTTACCCCGACTATTTTAACCATTTATGTTTTCCCTCCAAAAAACTAAAAAGCATTTTATCGGCAAGTACTTGAATATTGCCATTAAAGAATAATGCTTTTTCAATTTCTCTCAACCTGTCTAAAGCGTATATTAATGCTCCGTTAGAGTAGGTATCACACACCTTTTTTACGTCTTCTTTACTAGTTGAAAGAGAACTTCCACTTAAATTAAATCTTAAACAGTCAGTCATAACACTAGAAAATACTGAAACGTAGTCTTTTATATTTTCTTTAGTAAAGTATGAAGAAAATTTACTGACGTCTTTACTTGACTTTAATTCAAGTAGAATTTTAATGACGCTAGACTCAATTTTATAAGTCTCATCATCGCTGTATTTGTTAATTGCTTCGCCAACCTTACCACCGCTTAATCTAACTGCAACGCTAAGTTTTTCTAAATTATCAAAATCTTCTTTAAGATTTTCATAAATTTCATTATCGCTAAAAGGTCTTATATCTAACCTTTTTACCCTAGATAATACGGTAGGCAATAGCGAATACGTTGAAGTAGCACCTAATAATATATACGTATCTTTAGGAGGCTCTTCTAACACTTTTAAAAGTTTATTTTGCGCTTGAGTATTCATATCTTGCGCATTTACTAAAACGAATAATTTTTTATCGTCTTCAAGTGGTTTTAAAAAAGATTTTGCAACTAAATCGTCAACGTCGCTAACGACTATCTTATTCCCCTTAGGGTAAAAAACAACGTCTTCATACGACTTTGTGTCAATTAAACTACAAGACCTACAAGTATTACAAAACTCATCGTCACGACACATAAAAGCCTTAGCAAATACGTTAAGGTATTTTTCAAGCATATCACCGTCTTCACACACCACTAGCGTCGCGTGAGAAAGAGTGCTAGATTTTTTATCTTGAATAAATATTTTATATGCATTTGTGCTTGTTATGAGTTTTTTTAAATCCATAGTTTAGAAAACACCTTTTATAACGAGTTCGTCAATAATATTTTTATGAGTATTTTCAATGTCGTTATGAGCATCAATAGATATAAATCTATCAGGATTATCTTTTAATAAACGTAAATACCCTTGATAAACCCTTTCGTGAAAATCTATGCCAGATTGCTCTAACCTGTCGTCTTTATCCATACCGCCTTTTCTTAAAAATGCTTCTTTTGGCGATATGTTTAAAAATATAGTATAGTCTGGCATACAGTTATTGATAGCATAAGAGTTGATACTTTTAATAAAGTCTTCCCCAAGCCCCCTAGCGTATGCTTGATAAGCCATAGAAGAATCTAAATACCTATCGCAAAGAACTAACTTTCCTGCATTTAACGACGGTATTATCTTTTCATTGATAAGTTGTGCACGTGCCGACGCATATAATAAGGCTTCGCACTCGTCACTCATTTCTTTGTTTTCTATATCTAAAATAATACTTCTTATCTTTTCAGAAATTTCGGTTCCACCCGGCTCACGAGTGAAAACGTATTCAATATTGTTTTTTTGTAAGTATTCTTTAAATAACGCTACTTGAGTAGATTTTCCGCTACCTTCGCAACCTTCAAAAGTAATAAATTTTCCTTTCATAATACATTAAATCCAATTAGTATAACACTTTAAAACACTTATAACGTAGGCTAAACCTTCGTAATGCAAATGACCGTTTACGTCAAGGTTATTGCCAAGCATCAAATAAATATTTTCGGTAGTGTAAGAAACCTCTCCGTCATTGTCTATCTTTAATTTAACTGCTTTTTCTAAAGAGTTTGCACCGCCTGTCAATTTACTAAGGTCAATAGCAAAATTGCCTTTAACTATATTTTCGCCCCACTCGTATTCACTATATTTATCTGAAAACATCTCAGGGTGCGCCTCAATTACCCTTTTTAGCGTAATGGCGTTATAATATAAGGCTTTTATTCTTTTAATTTCTTGTTGCTTACCGTTTTCAAGTTGGTCTTTTTTTCTAAACCTATTGTCTTTACTAAACTTAGAAACGAAATTATCTATTATCTTTTGCTCGTTTATTTCACCACTTTGAGAATAAAAACCGTTATCGTATAAATAATTTAAAGCACCGTCTATATACGTATCAAAGTTTTGAGCGTAGGCGTTTATTAAATAAAAACTAGCCAATTCGTCAGTACAGTACAACACGTCGTCATCATAAATTTCTACGTAAGTTTGTAAAGTGTATGACGGCGAAGAATTATCTGCAACCGTTAATTTTTTTACGTCAAAATCTAAAACGTCATAAGAAAAGCCGTAATCGTTATCTAAATCCATAGCGTCTGCTATCGCTAAATTATAGTCATCACCCAAACTTAATTGATTGTCGTATATTATAGAAAACCTTTGACCTTCCGACGGTTTTTGAGCAACAGCGTTAAAAAGCACCGTGAGTATTAAACACACGATAGCACTAATTGCTATTACTTTTATAATGTCGTACGTAAAAAATGTTTTTATTTGACTTTTGCCTGCTCTATTTTTCATAATGTAATTTTTAACTTAAAATATCTATTATTTTAATTTGATAATCTGGCCCTTTAGGGGCTTTTACCGTAACGATATCGCCTTTCTTTTTACCGTTGATTGCTTGACCAACAGGAGATTCTATTGATATTTTTTGCCTTTTATAATCGGCTTCGGCAGTACCTACGATTGTAAAAGTATATTCTTCATCTTCTTCAATATCTAGGTATACTACTTTGCTACCAACTTGAATAGTGTCTGTAATACTGTGTTTTACAACAACGCCGTATTTCAACTTGCTTTCTATCTCTAAAGCCTCGCCTTCTAATTTGCCTTGCTCGTCTCTAGCAGAATGATACTCTGCATTTTCAGACAAATCGCCTTGCTCTCTTGCTACTTTAATTCTTTGAACAACTTGAGGGATAAGTTCATTTCTAAGCACCTTTAAGCGTTGTTCAAGTTCTTTTTTACCTTCCTCGGTAAGAATAATTTTTTCCATAATTTGCTCCTTGCAAAAATTTTCTAATAAACTGAAAGATTTGCCGTATACGGCAAATCTTCATAATCTTTAATAACGAATTATCTTCTAATTCTATAACCAAAGCCACAGTTTTCTTCAACCGCTTCGTCAATAGAAACGTCAACTTGCTCTGGGCATTTTTCCATACCAAAACGATACATAAGTTTATCAAGTAAAGTAGTTGCTTTCGTAATATCTTCCGCAGTTTTGATTTCAAACATTGCAGGAGTATCTACGAAGTTTTTATCATAACCAACAAACTCTAAACCTTCGGCGTCAGCATCAAGTGCTAAGTAAAGGAAAATTCTTTCTTCCTTTTTGAAGATTTTTAAAATCATTTTGTTATCTAAACTATCAGGATATTTTCTGTTAACTGCCACTTTATAACTAAGAACGAGTGCACGCATTAAGTTGTAATAATGCTTAGCGCTTGTCACAACATTATCGTTTTTAACGTAGAATGCAAAACCGTTCTTTCTAGCAACTTGGTCGCTCTTTATCTTTTGAGCAAATACAACTTCACTCTTGATAAAGTTGTTAAGCAACATAGTTTCGTTAATAAGTTTAATTGCTTCGTCATAATCTTGCTTGCAAGTAATTTCTTTTAGGCAAGGCACGATTGAGAATTCTAAGTCTTTATGGCTTTCAACGTCATAACCCTTTTCTTTCATAAGTTCAGGGTCAACCGCTAAATAAAGATATATCTTTTCATCACGCTCAAACATTTCAGCAATGATTTGTTTTCTTGTGACGCCAATTTCTTTAAATGGTAATGCACGCTCGTAAGTAAGCATTTCATAACGAATATTATCGTAATACTCGTCAAGTTTAACTTCCTTTTTCTCAAGAGCAATCTTTTCTTCCATTATAGCGTTTTCGCTCATAGGCTCGCCATAAACTTTTTCGTCACCTAAAACGTCAAACTTATCTAAACCTTCTTGGTCGTAAAGTTGAGTAGAAGTAATGCGCTCAAGGTCGCCCTTTTCTTCGTCACCACTTATAGGTGCAACAACTTGTGGCTCTAATGCATTTACTGACATTGGAGGAACAACTGTGTTTTGCTCTTCAACAACAGGTGCAGTAGTTAAAGGCTCTACTACTTCAGGCTCTTCAGCCTTAACGATATACCTTGCATACAGTTTAAGTTTTTTGTTCTTTAATAAAACTTTGCTTAAGTAAGGCTTTTTAAACTTTTTATCTTTAAACCAACCAACGAAAGCCATACCTTCTTTTTCTGGTGCTTCAGGAAAAGGTATTGCTTTTTTGCGCCTAACTTTAACTTTAGCAATTTTCTTTTTACCAACGTAGAATTTAACCTTTTTCTTCTTGCAAATTCTTACGATTATTGAAAGAAGAATAATAGCACCAAGTGCTATACCTGCAATTGTTAAAATTTTTGTGAACGCTTCAACGTCAGCAGGGGTGTCAATACTAAGAGTAGGCTTACCTAAAAGACCTAAAATAAGATTGTAAAGTTCAAATAATTTTACGTAAGCCCAAAGTAAACCAACTACGATAGCGGCTAAAACAGTATTTAATACGTCTGTAAAGGCTAATAAATTAGTTATCATATGTTAACTCCTTTTAAAGTAATATATTATACTTTGTTATATATATTAACACAAAAAGAAAAATATATCAATAGTTTTATAATGTTTTTTAATAATTTTACAAATTTGCGTCCTTTTTTATAACTTTTTATACCGTTTATTCTTACAAAATAAAAGCGATTTTTACTAAAATTATAGTAAAAATCGCCCTATAACTCGTTTATTTAACACTTAAACTTAAATTATAATATAAGCGTTCCTTCGGTTGTTTTAACAACTTTAAAGATTTCTACTTCTTTTCCCGACATGGCGTCAATATAAATATAATATAAGTCGCCGTTTCTTTCGCCAGTGAATTCATAGGCTAACGTTTCTAATTGACCTATTGGTATAATAGCAAGTCTAGACGTTTTAATTTCAACAAGCGGGCTAACTTTTGCCTTAGCGTCGCTAAGAGATATTTTTGCAACTTTTTTATCTCTACTTACGTGGTTTAAAATATACGAACTTGCTTCTAAGCCCGTCACTTTACCACGCTCTAGGCAAACGTTTAATTTAATAAGGTCACTATAACAAATAACGCCGTCAACAGTTGATGCAAAGTTATAAGATATTAAGTTGTTGCCCGCTGTTTTCCAAACGGCCTTCATATTCTTATAGCCTGCATTTTCTAAAAATTGCGTTGCAACTTTTAACGCTTCTTCTTCGCTAATTACTGTGCTTTTACAATCTTTATAATGGTTGAACATTATAAGTTTGCCACCGTTTTTAGTAATTTGCGCTTCTAGCATAGTTCCGTCTTCAGTCTTTGCTTCAAAGTCGTAGCAAGAAATATTTTCCGAAACGGCTTCGCCTACTAAAGTTATATCTTGTAAAGAATATCCTTTAAAATATTTTTTAAAGATTTCTTCACTTTCCTTTTTAGATATTTCTTTAGAGTTTTCAATATACTTAGCCTTAGATTTTGCCTTTACGGTATCAGAGAAGGCTCCGTCGTAAATCATATGCGGATAATCAACGGCATTAGATTCTAATTCGGTAAACTTAGAGATAACTAAATTATCTTTCTTTCCTTCGTATAAAGACCTAAAATCAAAATCTTCGCCTAAATTAGACGCAAGCGAAGAAAGTTCGTTTTTAAGCGAAGCGTTTATCTCATACATCGCTTGAAGAGTAGTTTTGTCTTCTTTAGTGATTTCTTTACCGTCAATTAACTTGTTTTCAAGATACTTAGCAAAGTCGCCTACTTGGTTTATAAATTTAGTGGTATAAAACTTTTCTTCGTCGTGCAAAGCAAGCATAGATATACTAGACGTTGCTAAACTACTTTCAACCCTTATATCGTTTAAAAGTTTTTGTTTATGCTCGTCGTCGTTAGATACGATAAGTTTGCTTAAATTTACGTCTAAATTATCAACGTAGCCAACTAAGTCGTAAAAACTACGCTCTTCGCTAGTAGTTGAACTCATATAATCGTCAATAGGCGTAAAGAAAGTGAGTGTTAGTAGCCCGCCTAATACAAGCACGGCACAACCTAAAGAGATAACGGCTGCAAGCCAACCGCCCACTCCGTGATTTTTTCTTCTTCTTTCTTTTCTATTTTGATTTCTTTGCTCTCTTCTTTGTCTTTTTTGCTCAATTTTTTGGCTTCTTCTTGCATTTTTATCTGCAATTCTTTGCTTTCTTAAATCAAGCCTTTCTTTCTTTTCTTTAGCAATACGTGCCTTTCTTTCCTTTTTGGTTTCGTGTTTTAATAGGTCTCTTCTTTTTTGCTTAGATTCTTTTTTAGAAAGTTTTAAGGCTTTAAGCCTTTGTTTTCTTTCTTCCTTAGCATTTTGCCTATCTTGTTTGGCTTTTGCTTTTAGAACTTTGGCCTTTTTCTTTTTGTCTTTACGTTGCTTTAGGATTTCCGCTTTTTGTTCTCTACTTAATTTGTTTTTTCTAGCCGTAGATTTCTTTACGTTTTTACCCTTTTTATTTGCATCATTTTTAGTACTAGACTTAGATTTTTCGGGTCTATTTTCTATATTTTCAACTTTTTCTATCGCATTGTTCTTATTTTCTTCCATAATACCCCCTTACATTGCAAATACGTGATTACCTATTGTAACCACCGTCGGTCTTGTGAAAATCCAGTCGCTAGTTGCCACTTTTGGATTATAATAGTATAAGCAACCATAACTTGGGTCCCAACCGTTCATTGCATCTTTTGCAGCCCTTAAGGCAGTGTTGTTAGGCGCTAAATTTATTTGACCGTCGTTTACGCAGGTAAATGCGTAAGGTTGATAAATTACACCTGAAATAGTATTAGGGAAAGACGAACTTTTAACCCTGTTTAAAACTACTGCGCCTACGGCAACTTGTCCTGTATAAGACTCGCCCCTTGCTTCGGCATGTATAAGCCTTGCTAAAAGTTTTACGTCTGAACTAGAATAACCGTTTACACCAGACGTGTTAGAACTTCCCGAATTACCAGACGTGCTTGTTAGCATTGATTTAGTAATGCCCATAGCAGCCAAGGTCTTATCTCCCACAATACCGTCAACTACTAATTTGTTGCGTTTTTGAAATAGTATAACGGCGTTTTTCGTTCCAGAACCGTATATTCCGTCAATTTGACCTTTATAGTAGCCCCAATTTTTTAACTTTTTTTGAACTAGTTTTATATCTTGAGAACTACTTTTAGCATTGACAATTACGGTAGGCTGTACTATTTGGTTTTGTGTTTTGTTTAGTAAAACTTGAGTACTGCAAGTTGCTAACAATAGCATAGTTGCAATAATCACGATTTTTAAACTTTTTTTCATATACTCCTCCTTAATTTATCTAGCGGAGCATTTTATCTTTAAATTCATTTATTATTTCAAGAATTTTAGACTTGTATTCAACTCCGCAATCGCTACTTGTAAAGCATAGCGGGGGATATACGACACACCACCAATTATCCCCTTTAGCATTTCCAAGTTCGACTATTACGGCATCATAAAAACCTTCTTCTAGTGTGAATTCTCCGTAAACCCTTGTAGGAAATTTTTCATTTCTTACAACCACGTTGCTTGTATAGTCTAAACCTTTACTTTTAAGTATTTTATTTGTAATACTTATTAAAGTTAAGCGCTTTTCGTTTAAGAGTTTAATAGCGTCTTCTTTGCTATTAACGTTAGCGATATAAGGTGTTAAATAATTAACGAGTTCGTCTTTAATTTCGTATTTAACGCTTTGGTCTATTTGACTATTAGAATTGGCTCGGATATGGATGCGAAGATATTCTTCACTTAAAGTACTTTTATTAAAACTAACCGCAACCGTCACACTTATTATGAATATTAAAAGCAAAGTTATACAAAAATTTTTCATAAAAAAACTCCCAAAAGTGATAGTATAAGTATTAACACTTTTGAGAATTTTAATCAATTTTATTAAGTTTTTTATTCTTCTATTATATTTCTACCAAGCAAAGCATCTATAAAATACGGCTTTTTAGGGTCGTAAGACGTTAAAAGTTCTACTCTTTCATTATACTTGTATTTTAACTTCTCGTACGCCCATTTAGCCATTTCTATATTTTCGTACAATGCAAACACCGTAGACCCGCTGCCCGACATAGATAAATAACTTGGAGATAAACTTTTTAAAACTTCTAAATTAGTAGCAATTTCTTCATTTAACTTTATCGCCACACTTTGTAGACCGTTTACTACGTTTCCTTTAAAATACGTAAAATCTTCATTTTGTATGCCCTTTACGATTTCTTTTATATTAGATTTTTCAACGTCATTACTATCTAAAGTATCAAAAAGTTCAAAGCACTCTTTAGTATTTACCCCGCTTTTTGCATAAATTGCAACAAAATAAAGTTTAATATTTGAAGGTATTAACTCTACTATATCACCCCTACCTGTAAGCCTTGCAAAGCCACCGTTTAATAAATAGCCGGTATCACTACCTAAACTATCGGCAAGTGGTTTTAAAGGTTTATCAACGCCGTAAACTCTTTTTAAGGCGTATAGCACGCCGACTATATCTGCCGACGAGCCACCCATACCGCTTCCCGTAGGGATTAACCTATTCACTTCTATATTCGCTCCGTTTGTCAAAAAGGCATCAATAAACAGTTTTGCAGCCTTATACGCGTTAGTGTCTTCTTGCCTATCGCATTGTGTAGCGTAAGGGCCAACGAAAGTGACTAAAATTTTTTTATCTTTTCTTTTAGTGACGGTAATTAAGTCGTATTTGTTTACAGTACAAACGATGGTATCAAGATTATGATAACCATTAGTTTTACCAAGAACGTTTAACGCTAAATTTATTTTCGCATAAGACTTAACTGTTTTTTTGTTCATTTTATTTATCCTTTTCTCTGTATATTACTATTCTATCTTCTGAAGAAAGTGGGAATTGTAATTCGCTATTAGAATTTAAAATATCTTGCTCGCTAACGCCAAGGTTTTTAGAAACGTCCCAAAGCGTTTCGCCGTCTAACGGAATATATACCGTTATAGCACTCTCGTTTACCAATCTTTTTGCCCCTTCTTCTATTTGAGTAATTACTAAACACTCAACTTCTTTAAAGGCTGTAAACGATAAATGTACGTCAAACTCAACTTGATTATTCACAACTTTTAAATCGGTAATAGTAAGTAAAGGATTAGAAATAAAGTCAGCGCTTAGTGGAACTATTATTTCAAATTTAACTACGCTTTCTTTAACTATTCTATTTTCGCCGTCAAATAACGCTGAGACGCTAACGATACCATTTACTTTTAACTTATTATCACTAATAAGATAGTTTACTTCTTCTATTTTATCATTAAGTACCGAAACAAGTCTACCATTTTCAACTTCTTTAAACGATATTTCGGTTTTTATGCTTTCTTTTTGATAATTAAAGCCTATAACTTTGAAAAGTTTTTTATTTTCTTTTTGTATATTTAATTGATTTTCTACGCTATACGCATCAACAGGTGCAATAAAAGTCGTATTTTTATATATAACGCAATTTGCTTCAATTAACGTTTCAATAGAAATAATGCTTTTTTGCTTGCTTTCATCTACGTATACTTTTATACTAGAGTTTTTTAATTCTACTAATATTGATGGATATAAATCGGGCAATACGTCAGGAGCAGTTATCTCTACCCTAAACGGTATCTTTTTTAAAATAACGTTAGGCTCTTTATTATCGCCAAGTAATACCGCTAACGCTGAAAACTCAATTTCGCCGTCAACGATAACCGAACCTACACCGCATTGACAATTCGTCACGCATACCTTTTCAGTATGGCATAAAACCTTTTCAATCAAAATAGGAACTTCGTATTCGTCTTCTATCTTAAATTCTTTTTTTGTTTTTTGTAGTTCGTAGCCAAACTCTAAGGTTTGGTCGTTTGTCACTATCGTAGGCTCTTTTTTAAAATATTCTATTTCGCTAGGTTTAGTAATTTCGCCTTTTACACATAAAACGGCAGTAGCGGTCACAATGCCGTTTACAATTTCAACGTTAACGTTATCAGCGTTTACGTTTGCTATAACGGTCATACCTTCTAAAACTTTTTCATTTTCAACCTTGAAAGAAAATTCTACGCCTATTTCCAGTTTTTTTATATCGCTTTCACTTTTATATAAAACTGTAAAGATTGCTCTTCCGCTATATTTTATTTCTCTATTTAAACATTCTAACGTAGTTAGGTTAGCAACTACTTGAACTTTTAATATCTCTTTACCTTCTTCTTCCGTTAACGGCAATTTACACTCTATGCCGTTTGCAACGCTAATTGGTACAATTTCAGTACTTTGTATTTTATCAAACTCAGGATTTAATGCCATTTTACGCCTCCTATAAACTGATTTATTATATGAGACTGTTTCGCCCGATATTCTTTAATTTAATTTTTTTTAAAAAATAAAAAACATTTCACAGTGGAAATGTTTTTATCTGGTAAGTTCTTTAATCTCTACTATACCGCACATATATTCAGAGTATGAAAAAGCGGTTTTGCCCTTAT
The DNA here is from genome assembly GCA_045648085.1 of Christensenellaceae bacterium. Lineage (GTDB taxonomy): Bacteria > Bacillota > Clostridia > Christensenellales > Borkfalkiaceae > HGM11412. The sequence goes on from JAZRNF010000001.1 coordinate 19,522, forward strand.
AATCATTAGTAGGCGTTATAGTAAATAAGGCTGGGTATATATTAGTTATTTTACCTTTGTAATAAACAAACTTATTTCTACCCAAATTCACTTTAACTTCAACGTCTTTGTTAAAAAAGTTTTTAACTTTATCTTTAGTTTTTGCTAAGTTTACGTTTTGCTTTATCATATATTAAGTATATACGTTTTATAAACGTTTTATTCTACTTAATTATAATATTTTACTCTTCGTCGTCAATTTCTTCCTCGTCTTCTACTAAATCGTCGTCATCAAAGTCGCTATCGTCAATATGAACGTACTCAAAATCATCGTCGTCTTTCTTATTTTTAGAAATCTTTTCATTAGTGTATGGGTCAATATCTTCGTCTTCATCAATATCATCAAGCGCTTCTTCCTCTTCAATTTGTGAGAGCAACATTTCTTCTTCGTCTTCAATCGTAGGAATAGCCTTTTCGTCTTCATCTAAGAATTGACGCCAATCGTCGTTCTTATCAACGTCGTCTTCACCAGTTTCTCTTTCATAAACTAACTTCTCACGACATTTATCGCACATTTCTTCATCTTCATTTATATATTTAACTTTACATATAGGGCAAAGAATTTGTTCAGCCACGTCTTCTGTTGCAGAGAACATAAGTTGTGGACCTATTTTGAGTTCCGCTTTGCAAACGTCACAATAAGTTTCACCCTCTAAAATATAATTTAATTCGCATCTTGGACATATAATATACTTAGGCATTTTAAAAACTCCTTTCTTGCATAGTATGTTGTATAGCCTACATATTATAATAATAATGTTTAACTTTGTAAACAGTTTTTTTGCATTTTTTTAATTTTTTTTAATATTTTTGCAATTTTTGGCTATTTTTTTGCTTTTATGCCCCTTCTAAGAGCATTTTATCGGCAATAAGGGCTATAAACTCGCCGTTTGTAGGTTTATCGTTTCCAACGTATGCACGTATTCCAAGCATAGAATTTATCGTTTCTATCCTACCCCTATTCCAAGCAACTTCAATAGCGTGGCGAATAGCACGCTCTACTTTAGACGCCGTCGTTTCAAACTTTTCGCCTATTCTTGGATATAATTGCTTTGTTATATTGTTTATAATAGTAGGCTCGCTAACCGCCATCTTTACACCTTCACGCAAGTATTGATACCCTTTTATGTGTGGCGGTATTCCTACAGATATAAAAATTTTACTTATTCTTTCTTCTAATTGATTATTCTTCTTAGGAGTTTTTGTAGATTGCAAATACTCGCAAGAGTCTATCTCTTTTAACCTGCTTATTAGTAATTCCGCCTTAAATGGTTTAGCCAAATAAAAACTAACGTCTGATGCCATAGCCCTATTTATTGCCCCAGTACTTGTAAAAGAAGATACGACTATAATTTTACCCTTATACCCGTATTCCCTTAATCTTTCCATTACGGCAAAACCATCTAAATTTTTTAAAACTATTCCAATTATAATAACGGTAGGATTAAGACTTTTTATAAGTTCTATACCCGCTTCTCCATCGCATGACGTTCCTTCTATTGTAAAATCTTCAAGTCCGCTTATCGCCCTTGTTATATCTTGTATCGCTTCGTTGCTATCTTGTAAAATAACTACCCTGTGTTTTTGCATTTTTATACTCCTTTCTTAAGATAATTACATAATATCACATTTTTGTACAAATTACAAGCGCACGTTAAAATTTATAAAAAATATTTTTGTGTAAAATTGTTTATTTATGTAATATTTTGTAGTTTTTTACAATTTTTGCTCTTTTTTTGCAATAAAAAAAGCATACGCCAAATTACGTATGCTTATATTTTAATTATTATGAATCACTTTTAATCCAGTAGTATTGACCAAAGTGGATATACGCTGCTATTGCAGAGTTCCAACCTGTATCTCCTGGTACACGATATTCAACTTTTAACGCTTGGAATAACGTTGAACCTTTAGTGCTATTAGGGTCGGAAGAATATCCCCAGTTATTAGGGTCTTCAAACCTAAAACGCTCAAGGTTAGTAGTCACGCCGTAAAATGCGTGTTGACCTATAAAGTTAACGCTTTTAGGAATAGTTATTTTCCTTATGCAAGTACACATATAGAAGGTACGGCTTTCAATTCTATTAACGTGTGACGGAATAATCAATTCTTCTGCTAAAACGTTATTTATATATAAATTTCCGCACTTATTATTATTTATTGGGTTAGAGAAATTACCCACGAATTCTATTCCGCACCAACCTGCTAAATCTTCTATATAAACACCTTCTAGATTAGAGCAATCTCTAAAAGCGTTTGAGTTAATTTTCTTCATACCTGCAGGAATTTTAACAGTTTTTAACGCCTTACAACCTTTAAAAACTTCTTTGGCGATTTCAGAAACGTAAACGCCACCTGCCTTTTCAGGAATTACTAATTCTACGTCACTTGCGCTAGTAGGCTCATAACTAACAACTACGCCGCTTTCAATAGTTAAGCCGTTTACGACTACTTTACCACCATTAGCATCATCACCATCTTTAGTACAACCTGCAAAAGCAAATAACGATAAAGACAATGCTAAAACTATAATAAAAGAGAAAAACCTTTTCATTTTTATACCCCTTAAATTTTATAACTATATATTAACATAAATATTAAAATTTTACTACTCTTTTATATGATTTTAAAAAACAAAAGCGTACGAATTTTATCCGCACGCTTAAAATTATTATTTTTTAACCCAATCAAATTGACCAAAGTGATTATAGCAACTAATTGAGCAACCATAGCCCCTATCGTTTTCTATTGGAAAACGTTTTTGTAATCCCGTATATGGAATAGTTGAACCACCAGTCCAATCATAAGGGTCTTCAAAAGCAAATTCCTCTAAAGTAGACGTCACGCCAACAAATGCAAGCTTACCAATAAAGTTTATATTATATGAAATTGTTATCTTTTTTAAACTTAAACACATATAGAAAGTATAAGGCTCAATTCTAGTCACGTGTGCTGGGAAAGATAAAGTCTCAAGCAGTTCACCGTTTAAGTATAATTTTTGACATTTTTCGTTCATAATTGGGTTTGAATATATTTCGTCAAACGCTATGCCTGCCCAACCAGCAACGTCAGTTATATAAACGCCCTCTAAATTAGAACAATTTCTAAAAGCGTTTTTACCTATTTTTTTCATAGACGCAGGAATAGACACAGTTTTTATAGCCTTACAGTCTCTAAATACTTCTTTAGCGATTTCAGAAACGTAAACGCCACCTGCCTTTTCAGGAATTACTAATTCTACGCCACTATCACTAGTAGGCTCATACTTTGTGACCACTCCGTTTTCAATAGTTAAGCCGTTTACAACTATTTTGCCGCTATCGTCATCGTCAGAGTTGTTTTTTTGAAATAAAGAACAACCAGTTAAACTACATAAAGATAGCGATAACGTTAACACTATAATAAAAGATAAAATCTTTTTCATTTTTTACACCCCTTAAATTTTATAATTATATAATAACATAAATTTTTAAATTTTGCCATACTTTTTTAGTAAATTTTAAAAACCATACGCTTTTTATTGCGTATATTTTTACTTTTATTCAGTTCTAACCCAGTCGTAGTGACCTTCGTGATTATAGCAATTAATTGCACACGTATAACCTGTTCCTGGTTTTGGGTACGAAATTTGCAAAGCAGGAGCCGGCAACATTGAACCCGTACCGCTACCAGTATCATATATCCAGTTAAACGGTTGCTCAAATTCAAACTTTTCTAAAGTAGACGTCATACCCGAAAAAGCATTTTTACCTATAAAGGTAATACTACGTGAAATGCTTATCTTTTTAATGCTTAAACACATATAGAAAGCATAGCGTTCAATTCTTGTCACGTATGACGGGAAAGACACTTCTTCAAGTAATTCACCGTTAAGGTATAAGTTATTACAATTAGTTATAGGGTTAGAATATATTTCATCAAACGCTATACCTGCCCAACCTGCAACGTCAGTTATATAAACGGCTTCTAAATTAGTGCAGTTTCTAAATGCATTTTTTCCTATTTTTCTAATAGAAGCAGGAATAGTTATAGTCTTTAACGCCTTGCAATCTCTAAAAACTTCTTTTCCTATTTCTGATATGTAGCCGCCGCCTGCCTTTTCAGGAATTACTAATTCTACGCCACTTGCGCTAGCAGGCTCATAACTAACAACTACGCCATTTTCAATAGTTAAACCGTCAATTACAACTTTGCCACCTTTAGCATTTTCATCTTTGCCACAACCTACAAAAGCAAATAGTGATAAAGATAATACTAAAACTATAATAAAAGAGAATATTTTTTTCATTTAATTAACTCCTTAGTTAATATATAAATATAGTACCATAAATAAAATAAATTTTCCACTCTTTTTTAATATATCTTGCAAAACTACTTTAAATTTGTTAAAATATTTATAAAGATTGGTTATTTATGGATAAAACGATATTCTATTTAATAAAAAAAGTACCTTTTAGTGAAGATTTTATAACCTGCTTACCGCAAGAGTTAATAGACTACTCTACTAAAAAATACACTAAAAAAAATTTAAAATCTAGCCTATACGCTTGGCACGTACTACTAAAAATTAGCGGTTTAGACTTTAGTTGCATTAAGTTTTTACAAAATGGAAAACCGATAGTTGACGGATATTCCATATCTTTATCTCACTCAAAAGATTTGGTTTTTGTAGCCTACTCTAGCCAAGATAATAATTTTGGAATTGATATAGAATATATAGACCATAATAAAAATCTTGACACTTTTAAAAAACTAAAAGACTTTACTTTTAATACTACTTATGAGTTTTACTCTAGGTGGACTGAGCGTGAAGCGTATCTAAAAACGCTTAGCGATAAAAAATTTAAAGACGTTAACTACAATTTTAACGGCATAACAAATACCGTTAAATTTGACGAAGACGAATATTCTTTTTCAATTTATGCAGATAATAATATTAAATTTATGAAGGTGGATTATGAAAATTACGTTTAATGAAGATAAAAAAATTGTAGACGCAATAAGAAACGGGCTTAAGAAAAAAGAAGGTTATTGCCCTTGTAGAATACAAAAGATTGAAGACAACTATTGTATGTGTAAAGAGTTTAGAGACCAAATTGCCGACCCTAATTTTGAAGGGTTTTGCCATTGTAGGCTATATTATAAAGAAAAATAGAATTTTAAAAGGCGTAGGTTTGAAACCTACGCCTTTATTATTAAACTGATTGCTTAGTTTGGTTAGGCCTTTTTAAGACAAAGATAAAAACTGCAAAGCAAACTAAAAACTCAACTATCCAAGCAACGATATTTCCAAAGTACACGCCGTCCATAAAATATTTAGGAACTAAACATAATACGGTTATTATTTGCGTTAACATAAATACAGTTGAAGTGGTAAGCCCAACTGACGGCAACATAAGCCCACGGAATACGTTGTGGAATAAATTATTTACAATAGCAAATACGATAAATGGGAAACACAAGTTTACATAGCGAACTATAAATGCCACAACTTCGCTAGCGCCGTTACGAACGAAAATTGATGCCGTAAATTCAGGGAATATTAGTATTGGCACAACAACTACTGATGAAAGCATTAAACTTTGGCATAACCCCATAGTTATACCCTTTATTAAAAGCCTTTTTCTTTTTAGCGTACTTTGAGTGCAAAATACCGCAACTGCTTTTGACGAACCGTAGAAGAATACCGTGCAAACGTTATATATATCTACCGTCACTGAATACGCCGCTATTGCAGACGTTCCAAGCCTGTTAATAGTAGGTTGAATAATTGCTGCACCTAAATACAAAACGCCTTGTTGTAATACGCAAGGAATAGTTAATTTAAGTAAAGTTAAAAGTTCGTGTTTGCTTATTTTACTACTGCATTTTTCTTCGCTTAGTTTTTTAATCTCTTTCCTTAATAATATAATATTACAAATACAAGCGATAATTATAATTAAAACGGTAGCAATACCTGCGCCTACAACCTGCATATTAAATATTTTAATAAATATATAGTTTAAAATTATATTTCCTATACAGGATATAATGGAGAGTTTAAAAGCATTAGACGGCTTTCCTAAATAGAAAAACACTTCTTTTGCTAAACAACTATACGCCGTAAACGGACATCTTATAAACATTAAAATATAATAGTACTTAGCATCATTATATATAACGCCTTCAATAGAAAGTACTTCAAAAATTTGTTTTTGAAATAATATACAAACTAAAGAAAAAACAATAGTCACTAATAAAACAAGTTTAGTACCTGCTTTTATTTGACGAACGACGTCTCTTCCCTCCACTTTATTTATATTAAAGGCAACAAAAAGCGAAACTCCTGTACCAAGTGACCAAAATAACGCAGATAAAACCGTAACAAAACTAGAAGTGCTACCTATTGCAGCAAGACCTAATTCGCCAACGAATTGTCCAACCATAGCCTTGTCTATAACAGTATGAGTTTTTGCAAGTACGTTTGCTAAAATTATAGGCATAGAATAATAAAGTAGTTTTTTAAAAATATTACCCTGAGTTAAACTTTTCATTACCTTTCTCCGTTTAAACTTTTCAATTAAAGAGTATACATCAAAACTTATAAATAATCAACAATAATACACTACTAAAAAATAAAAAACCGTTCAAAAACGAACGGTTTTTAAATTTTGTTTCAATAAAGAAATAAATACAATTATCTCTTGCTGAATTGTGGAGCACGTCTTGCTTTCTTGAGACCGTATTTCTTTCTTTCTTTCATTCTTGGGTCTCTTGTTAAGAAGCCTGCTTTCTTTAATGTTGCACGAAGTTCAGGTTCAGCGATAATAAGCGCTCTTGAAATACCGTGACAAATTGCACCTGCTTGACCAGTAAAGCCACCACCAACAACGTTAACAAAAACGTCATACTTAGTTGCAGTATCTGTTAAAACAAGTGGTTGCTTAATAATAAGTTTAACAGTTTCAGTATCGCAGTAATCGTCAATTGCTCTTTTATTGATTACGATATTGCCAGTGCCACCAGGGATAAGTCTAACTCTTGCAACTGCTTTTTTTCTTCTACCTGTTCCCCAGAATTGAAGTTTCTTTTTGCTTGCTACTTTTGCCATAATCTCTTATCTCCTTATATGTCAAGTTTTAACTCAACAGGTTTTTGAGCAATGTGATTGTGCTCAGCACCTTTGTAAACTCTAAGTTTTGTTATCATTTGTCTACCAAGGCTATTTTTTGGTAACATGCCTTTAACTGCTTCATAAACAGCAAGGTCTGACTTTTCAGCCATCATTTTGCTGTAAGGAATTTGTTTAAGACCACCAATATAACCAGTGTGGTATGTGTAGTATTTTTTATCTAATTTTTTACCTGTAAGAATTACCTTGTCAGTATTTATAATAATAACGTGGTCACCAGTATCAACGTTAGGTGTAAACGTAGGTTTGTTTTTACCTCTTAACACTGCAGCAACTTGAGATGCTAACCTACCAAGAGGAAGACCTGTTGCGTCAACAACGTACCACTTTCTTTCTATCTGACCGTTTTTTGCCATGAAAGTATCCATGATTATCTCCTTTATATCTTTTATACTATTAAGAATTTTACGGTCGGGGGGCTAATCCTCACGCAAAACACCATTATATCGCAATCAATATTTTATAAAAAAACACATTTATTGTCAAGCGTTTAACACTACTTTTTTATATTTTATATAATTAATAATTTACCTTGTATAAACAAAGCCCTTTTGCTGGCGCTGTTTTACCAAGTAAACCCCTTTCGCCGTTAGATAGAGCCGTGCTAATGGTTTCTATTTTTAGTTTGCCTTCGCCAACTGATATTAGCGTTCCTACGATAATTCTAACCATATTATACAAAAAACCGTTTCCAGTCACGTAAAAATCTAAGCCGCTTCCCCTTTTTACAATTTTTATAGAGTAGATAGTTCTTACGGTAGTTTTAACGGAACTACCTGTCTTTAAAAGGCATTTAAAGTCGTGCTCGCCTTCTAAGACTTTTGAAGCGCTAATCATTTTGTCAATATCCAAAGGATATTTAAGTATAGTTTTATACCTTTCTAAAAGTGGGTTTTCTACTTTTGAAAAATAACAACTGTATCTATACGTTTTTTGCTTGCAAGAGTACCTTGCACTAAAATCGTCAACCACTTTTTTTGAAGAAATTACCCTTAAGTCGCTTGGTAATAGACTATTTAAAGCGTCTTTTATTTTAGTAGGTGGAATTTTAGTTAAAGTATCAAAATGCACGTGCTGTGCAATAGCGTGTACCCCGCTATCCGTCCTACCGCTAGCGACAAGTTTAACGTCTTCTTTAAGTAAACTATATAACGCACTTTTAAGTTCGCTTTCAACCGTTCTTTTGCCAGGTTGTACTTGGTAGCCGGAAAAATCTGTGCCGTCGTAGGCAATTTTTAATAAAACTCTCATATAACGGCAACCACCTTGCTATTTAATATTATTACCGCAGTAAAGATTAAAGCAGTGAATATAAAGCCGACCAAATCACGCCAAGACGTTTTTAATTTTTTAAATTTCGTCCTATTTGTCGTAGCACTATAACACCTGCTATCCATAGCATCGCCAAGTTCTTCGGCTCTTCTAAAAGCACTTATTAAAAGTGGTATCAAAACGGGAAGCATAGCCTTTGCCCTTTTAAAAATATTACCGCTTTCAAAGTCCGCACCCCTTGCTTTTTGAGCCATCATAATCCTGTCCGCTTCGCTCATTAAAATAGGTATAAACCTTAGCGCAATACTCATAACGAGTGCAAGTTCGTGAACGGGGAATTTTATCGCCTTAAGTGGCTTTAGAAGGCTTTCAATACCGTCTGTTAAAGCAACTGGCGTAGTAGTTAAGTTAAGGAGCATACTCCCAAATACTAAAGATAATAGTCTTATAGCCATAAATGCTGAGAATACTAACGCTTCTTTAGTTATTATCCAAAATAACACCGTTGGATTTTCAGTTTTATAGAAAAATACGTTTAAAACAACCGTTAACAGTATAATAAAGACTACCGCTTTAGCACTCTTTATAAGCGATGCTAAAGGAACTTTTGAAAAGATTATAACCGTACCTAAAAAAGTAAGCACGACTAAAAAACCATAGAAATTTTTAACTATGAATATCAAAACTATATATGCAATTAAAATTAGTAGTTTTATCCTAGCGTCCATTTTATGAACGAACGAATTAACGGGATAATACTGACCAAAAGTAATATCTGAAAGCATATATCACCTAAAAAATTTTTATCTTTTATTAATCATTTCTTTATAAACTTTATCTATGCGGGCAATCAAATTGTCCGTCTTATAATCGGTATTAAGGTCAATAGACAAGTCTTGCAAACTTTTAGCAATCTTGCTAGTTAAAGGAAGTTCTAGCCTGTTATCAGTGACCACGCTATACTTAGAAAACAACACGCTTGGAGTATCTACAAATATACTTTTACCACCTAAAAATAGCGCAACTCTTGAGCAGTTTTCACAAACTTCGTCCATATCGTGTGAAACTATAATTATAGTCTTTACACTTTGACCGTGCAAATTGTGGAGAAGTTCCATAAGTTGCCTTTTACCAACAGGGTCAAGACCTGCAACGGGCTCGTCAAGAACTAAAACTTCAGGCTCGGAAACTAAAACGCCTGCAATAGCAACTCTTCTTTTTTGACCGCCCGAAAGTTCAAACGGAGACCTGTCTTTAATCTCAAAAAAGTTAAGCCCAACAAGTTCTAAAGCCCTTTTTACCTTAACGGCAATCTCTTCGTCAGATAAATTTGTAAAGAAATTTTTAAGCCCAAAGGCAACGTCTTCAAACACGGTATCGGCAAATAATTGGTATTCGGGATATTGAAAAACCATACCCACTTTTGAACGCAATTCCTTTAACTTTTTACCGTCGCTTTTAACGCCTGCTGAAAGATTATACTCACCTACGTAAAGTTCGCCTTCTTGAGCCTTTATAAGACCGTTTAAGTGTTGAATAAAGGTTGATTTACCACTACCAGTTTGACCAATTATGCCAAAGAAATCACCTTCGTTTATAGTTAAAGTGACGTCGTTAAGAGCATTTTGACTAAATTCAGTTTTTTTGTTATAGGTAAATTTTAACCCCTTTGAAACAATTTGCATAGTTCCTCCGTAAGTTCTTCTGCCGTTAAAATACCACTTTTTAACGGTAAACCTTTTTTAATTAAACTGTTTGCTATATAAGTCGCCCTAGGTAATTCAAGACCGTACCTTAAAAGTTCTTCAGAATTTTTAAACACTTCTAAAGGAGTACCGTCTTTAACAACTTCGCCGTCGTTTAAAACTAATACTCTTGACGCATTGACAGCCTCGTCCATATAGTGAGTTATAGCAATAACCGTCATGCCGTTTTCATTTAGTTTTTTAACGACTTCAAGGACTTCTTTTCGCCCTTTACCGTCAAGCATTGACGTAGATTCGTCTAAGATAATAACGTCGGGCATAACGGCTAATACGCCGGCAATAGCCACCCTTTGTTTTTGACCGCCCGAAAGTTTTTGACCTGACGTGTTTCTAAATTTTTGCATATCGGTAGACTCTAAGGCAAAGTCAATTCTTCTTGCAATTTCTTTAGGTTCTACACCTAAGTTTTCAGGACCGAAAGCAATATCGTCTTCAACTATTGTAGCAATCATTTGATTGTCAGGGTTTTGGAATACAAGCCCAACGTGTTTTCTCACCTTAAATAATGAATTTTTATCGCTAGTATCGTAATCGTAAACGAAAACTTTACCATTTAACGGCAATAAAAGACCGTTAGTGAGTTTAGCCAAAGTTGACTTGCCACTACCGTTTTTACCTAAAATACATACGTATTCGCCTTTGTTTATGGTAAGCGATAAATTTTTTATGACGGGCAAATCGTTTTCCCCGTATTTGAAAGTGACGTTTTTAAATTCAATAACTTTCATAATTGCCTTAAATAATAATTTAAAGATATTATACCACATTTGTTTTGAATATTACAAGCAAACGCCGTACAAATTTTAAGGCTCTACTACAATTTGTAGAGAGCCTAAGAACTAATACGCTTTATATTTAAAACAGTTGTAATATGTCAACCAAAATGCAAAAACCTAAAAGTAGCATAAGACCTACTCCGTGAATAATTCCTTCTACTTTTCTGTTTACAGGTTTTTTTCTTATCCACTCTATTACCGTAAACACTACTCTAGAGCCGTCAAGCGCAGGGATAGGAAGCAAGTTAAACAATGCTAAATTTATTCCTATAAATCCCATAATCTCTAAAAAGTAATTAAACCCGCCTTGCTTTATTGCGTTGCTAGTGACAGTTATGGTAGTAATAGGTCCGCCAACCGCTTCAACGCCTAATTTGCCTGTTAAAAGCCCGCCTAACGTTTTAAATATTGTTCCACCAACTGAAACTGAGTATTTAATCCCACGTGAGATGCTTTCAAAAAAACTAAACCTTACGTTGTTAGTGGTATATTTCAGTAATAAAGACTTTTGTGTCACGCCAAGTTTGTTTAAAACTTGCTCGTCAGTCAATAAAGAAAAGTCGCTATCTATCAAGATAGAAACACTTTCTTTATCTTCTCCCCTTAAAACGTATAAGCCTAAAGTATCGCCAACGTTTAGCGTTCTTGCGTAAGTTATAAGTTCGTTAAAAGAAAATAGCCTTGTACAGTCGTCGTAATTTTCGTTGTCGTTAAGCCTTAAAATGTAATCGCCAATTTTAAACTGACTATTATTAATGACCCCGTCAACCCTATCAATAGTTGATATGCCAAGGGCGGTAAAAGCGGATATCACGTCAACTAAACTATCGCTAGAAACGTCGTTTCTAAGCCTTACCTTTCTAGTTTTTGTTTCTCCGTCACTGTCAACTACTACGCTTACGATTTCGCCTTGTTTTTTGCCGTTTATAGCGTCAACTACGTCGGTCGCCATAAATATTGTCTTATTTTCTATCTTTAAAATATTATCGCCGTTTTCTAGCGAATAGCCTGCGTATTCAGGTGCGGTAGTAGGTTTTATATCATAGGTATTTATAGCAATTTGACCATAAATTCCAATAGATAAAATTAAAACGAGTACGCCAACTATCAAATTCATAGTAGCGCCTGCAACTAAAACGATAACCCTTTTCCAAGGCTCTTTATTATTAAAGGCATTTTCAGTTTTAGACTCTTCATCTTCGCCTTCAAAAGCACAAAACCCACCTAGCGGGAGCGCCCTTACAGAGAAAACTTCGCCTGTTGTTTTATTAGTCCTTTTAAATATCGCCGGACCCATACCGATAGCAAATTCGTTAATTTTAAACTTAAAAATTTTACCTGCTATATAATGACCTAGTTCGTGAACGGTTATCATAATAAGCAAGACTAAAATTGCAAGTAATATAGAACTTATGGTGTTTAAGGTGTTTACGAAACTTAATATATTAAACATTTTTGCACCTATTGTTATAATACTCTAAACAAAGTGCCCTAGCATATTTATCAGTTTCAATTAAATTATCATAACTGATAGGAACTTTTTGAGTTTTTTGTAAAACGTACTCTAAACACTTTTGAATATCGGTGTATTTAATTTTGTTTTGTAAAAACAATTCTACCGCTTCTTCATCGGCAGCGGATAAAGCGCAAGGCAAATTTTCACCAATCTTTATACCTTCTTCCATTATCGCAAAGCAAGGGTATTTTTTTCTATCAAGACCCTTAAATGTTAAAGTTCTATCTAAAAAACTAAGCGGTTTAACACCACTATCAAGCCTTGCAGGATAAGTAAGCGCTAACTGGATAGGTAGTTCCATAGACGGATTACCCATTTGCGCAAGTATTGCACCGTCGTCAAACTCAACCATAGAGTGAACTATGCTTTCAGGATGAATAACAACGTCAATATCACTAAGAGTTGCGTTAAATAGCCACATCGCTTCTAAAACTTCAAAGCCCTTATTCATCATTGTAGCGCAGTCAACGGTAATTTTTTTGCCCATATTCCAAGTTGGGTGGCAAAGAGCATCGCTAGCAGTCACCGTTTCAAGTTCTTCAAGCGTTTTATCTCTAAAAGCACCGCCTGACGCCGTGATTATAAGTTTTTTAAACTTTTTATCACTATTAAAATCTAAGCATTGCCATATTGCAGAGTGTTCACTGTCAACAGGTAAAATGTTTACGCCCATTTTTTTGGCTAACGGCATAATTATTCCGCCGCCTGCAACCAAAGTCTCCTTATTGGCTAAGGCAACGTTTTTGCCCATTTCTACCGCCAATTTTACAGCCCTAAAGCCACAAAAACCCATAACCGCACAAACAACTATATCCGCCTTTTCGCTAACGGCGTGAAGTATTGCGTTTTCTCCGTAATAAAAAGACGTGTTTGTTGGTATAGACTTAATTTCTCTTGCCTTTTCACTATCGGTTAAAGAAGCAATCTCTGGCTTATATTTATTTATTTGCTCGCAAAAAATAGCGGCATTAGAACCAGCCGCCATTGATACAATCTTAAATTTTTCAGGGTATCTATCAACAACGTTTAAAACTTGTTTGCCAATAGACCCTGTTGAACCTAACAATGCTATTTTTATCATACTATATTATTATATCCTTGTTTTATAGAAATAATGAGTATAAAACGAAAGTTGCTAAAGATGAGAAAGTAAGCCCGTCAATTCTATCTAAAATACCACCGTGACCTGGGATTAAATTACCCATATCTTTAACACCTAACTTTCTTTTAATACGGCTTTCAGTCAAGTCGCCAACTTCGGTAGCAACTCCATTAAGCACGCCGTAGCCAACTAAGAATATTATAACTTTTATAATATTAGCAGTGGCAAACGGAACAACACCAGTCGCCTTAAATATAAAGTAAACGCCAATGCTAGATATAATTGCAAACACAAGCCCGCCTATCGCACCGCTAACAGTTTTGTTAGGGCTAATTTTAGGGCAAAGTTTAGGACCTTTAAGCAAACTACCTACAAGGTATGCACCAACGTCAGTTAAAGACGTTGTTATTAAAAGTGATACAAGTAAATATAACGAATAATTAGAAAAAGCGTTTAAAAATACTAGCGACAACAAAGGTAAGGTAGGATAGCACATACAAAATACCGCGTTTGCAGTACCGTTTGCGTTTTCAGTTTTATCAAATATTTCAGACGCAGCAATTAAACCTAAAAAATAAACACAAAGATAATGTATTACGTATCCCCTATAGAATACCGCTAAAGGAATTACTGTCGCCGTAAAACCTAAAACTAATAATTTTTGCAACTTTGAAAGTCCGTCTTTATAAGCAGTAATAAGTTCGTACGTAGCCATAAGCGCTAACATGTATATTAAGATAACAAAAAAACGATAGTCTATCAATCTTAACAAAAAGAAAGATAATGCAACTAAAACTATAACTATTGAAGAAAGAGTTCTTTTAAGCATTATAGTTTACCAAACCTCCTTTTCCTATTTGAGAACCATTTTAGTATTTCGTCTAATTCTTCTTTACTAAAATCAGGCCACAATAATTTAGAAAAATATATTTCAGCATAAGAGACTTGCCATAAATAGAAATTACTAATTCTTTGCTCGCCACTAGTCCTTACAACTAAGTCAATATCGCCTATACCACGATTAGATAGTTCTTTAGACAAACTATCTTCCGTCACCTTTTCGCCTTTATCTATAAGCCTATTAACTGCACCGACAATATCTTGCCTACCGCCGTAATTAAAGGCGATATTAAGGGTTTTTTCAGGGTATATAGCCGTCTTTTCTTCTATATCTCGTATAGATTGTAAAACGCCGTCGTTTAATATTTCAACGTCGCCACTAACGACTAGACGAATTTGGTTTTTAACTAGCATTTTATAACATTTTTTTATAAACTTTTCAAGTAGAGAGAATAATTTTTTAACTTCGTCTTCCGGTCTACCTAAATTTTCTTTAGAAAAAGCGTATAATGAAACACATTTAATGCCACTATTAAAACACCACTCAACCACGTCTTCAATCTTATCAGCACCTTTGCTATGCCCGTAGTTTCTTGGCTTGCCCCTTTCTTTAGCCCATCTTCCGTTGCCGTCCATAATAAAGCCTATATGGTTAGGCACTACTAAATTTTCTTGCATATTAAACTGTTAAAAGTTCCTTTTCTTTGTCAGCAATTACTTTATCTACTGCTTCAATAATTTTAGCAGTTAACTTTTCAATTTGAGACTCGTAATCACTAAATTGGTCTTCAGTAATTTCTTTGTTAGTTTTTAATTTTTTGAAAGAGTCAAGACCGTCTCTACGAATATTTCTTATAGCGACTTTACCATCTTCACCCATCTTTTTAACTTGTTTAACAATTTCACGACGTCTTTCATCAGTAAGCGTAGGGAAAACAAGTCTAACAACGTTGCCGTCGTTAGTTGGGTTAATACCAATGTTTGAAAGTTGAATTGCCTTTTCAACTGACTTAAGTAAACTTTTATCCCAAGGAGAAATTACTAAGCATTGACCGTCAGAAACGGAAATATTACCAATTTGATTAATTGGAGACATACCGCCGTATGCTTCAACTTGAATTTTATCAAGAATATGAGGGTTTGCCCTACCTGCTCTTATTTGAATAACGTCACCCTTTAATACGTCAAGGGATTTGCCCATTTTTTCTTCTACTTCTAATAACATCATTTCTAAAGTTTCAATGTCCATCATTGCCATAAATAAAAAACTCCTTATTTATTATAATTATCATTATTATTGTATATTAAACTACGCTTTTTGTAAAGAGTTTTTTAACATTTTAAATATAAAAGGCTATGCCTTTAAGCATAGCCAATATAGTTTTATAAAGTTTATCTTATCCAAGTACCTAATTCTTCGCCTTGTACAACCCTTGCAATACTGTCTTTTTCGTTAAGACCAAAGGCAAGTATTGGCATTTTGTTTTCCATACAAATTGCAACTGCCGCAGTATCCATAGCCTTTAAGCCTTGACTTATAAAGTCAATGTACTTAATTTCTTTATACTTTTTAGCGTTAGGATTTGTTTTTGGGTCGCTATCGTAAATACCGTCAACGTTCTTAGCAAGAAGTATAACGTCGGCATTTATTTCCGCTGCACGAAGTGCAACTGCAGTATCCGTAGAGAAGAAAGGATTGCCTGTACCACAAGCAAAAATTACTATTCTTTTCTTTTCAAAGTGGCTAAGTGCTTTTCTTAAAGCGTAAGGTTCTGCCACTCTACTTATCGTAAGTGCGGTTTGAACACGAGTAGGTACGCCCTTCCTTTCAATAGCATCTTGAAGAGCAAGAGCGTTTATAACGGTTGCAAGCATACCCATATGGTCTGCAGTAGCCCTATCCATTTCAGTACCTTGACGGCCACGCCAGAAATTGCCACCGCCAACGACTATACCTATTTGAACGCCCATATCGTAAACTTTGATAATTTGTTCAACAACTTCGTCAACGACTGATTGGTCAAAACCCATACCCTTTTCGCCGGCTAACGCTTCACCGCTAATTTTTATAATTACTCTTTTATATTTTAAACTCATAATATCCCCTATCGTTTTAAATTTTTAAAAAAAAGGAACACACGTGTTCCTTTTAATTATTAGTTTTTCATAGATGCAACTTGCTCTGCAACAGCAGCAGATAAGTCTTCACTCTTCTTTTGTAAGCCTTCGCCCATTTCATAACGAACAAATCTTCTAATAGAAATCTTTTCGCCAATAGTAGCAGTTGCTTCTACAACGAGTTGTTCAATAGTCTTAGATGGGTCTTTAACGAATTTTTGGCAAAGAAGACAGTTTTCATCATAGAAAGTGTTAATTCTACCTTCTACCATTCTATCAATAATCTTTTCTGGTTTGCCTTCTTCAATTGCTTGTGCTCTTAAAATTTCTTTTTCTTTAGCGATTACTTCTTCAGGAACTTCTTCCTTAGCAACGTATGAAGGGTTAGCAGCAGCGATTTGAAGTGCTATATCGTGAACGAGTTCTTTGAATTGGTCACCACGAGCAACGAAGTCAGTTTCGCAGTTTACTTCAAGTAAAACACCAACTTTACCACCCATATGGATATAACTATCAACGATACCTTCAGCAGCAATTCTACCAGATTTTTTAGCAGCCTTAGCAATACCTTTTTCTCTTAAATAGTCAACTGCTTTTTCCATGTCACCGTCAGTTTCAACAAGTGCCTTTTTGCAGTCCATCATACCAGCGCCTGTTCTTTGGCGAAGTGTCATAACGTCATTAGCTGTAAAACTCATAATATTTCTCCTTTAAAATATAAATTTTATGCTTGTGCAGCAGGCTCTTCAACTTTTGCTGCTTCTTCCATAGAGATAACTTCATCTTCTTCTACAACGTGCTTAACAGCGTCTTCACCTTGGTTTGCTTCAATAACAGCGTCAGCAATTATAGATGCGATAAGGTTAACTGCTCTAATAGCATCGTCATTACCTGGAATTACGTAGTCAACGTCTTCTGGATTACAGTTAGTATCAGTAATAGCAACTACTGGGATACCTAACTTTTTAGCCTCTTTAATAGCGATTTGTTCACTATGTGGGTCTACTACGAATAATGCGCCTGGTAAAGTGTGCATTTCTCTAATACCACCTAAAATAGTGTTGAGTTTTTCTCTTTCAGCCTTTAAAGCGATAACTTCTTTCTTAGGAAGAAGTTCAAACTCACCAGTCTTTTCCATATTGTCAAGTTTGTTGAGCCTTTCTACTCTAGACCTAATAGTCTTAAAGTTTGTTAAAGTACCGCCAAGCCATCTGTAATTAATGTAGTATTGACCACATCTAACTGCTTCTTGAGCGATTGCTTCTTGCGCTTGCTTTTTAGTACCAACGAAAAGAATTGATTTACCAGTTTTAGCAACGTCTACTACAAACTTGTAAGCCTTTTCAATTTCTTCTACGGTGATTTGTAAGTCAATAATATGAATATTATTACGTGCACCATAGATATACTTTTTCATTTTTGGGTTCCACCTTGAAGTTTGGTGACCGAAGTGTACACCTGCTTCAAGCAATTGTTTCATTGAACATACTGCCATAAATTTTACCTCCGTTATTCCTCCTAGCGTTGCGATACCCCGTTTAACCTTTCCGACTTGAATTTATTTTTATTTTTTTAAAGGCACGAATACGGCGCTAAACCGCCAGTGTGAATTTTATCTTTGATATATTAACATATTTTTGCCTATTTGTAAACTGTTTTTGAGTATAAAAAAAGCCATTTTGGAGTATTTTTCCAAAACGGCTTAAATTTTTTAATATTACAATATTATTCTTGAGTTTTGTTTATAGACTGATTTTTAGCGTCTAACTTTTTTAAAACGTAAATAGTTCCAACGAATAATATAGCAACTACAACCCACATAATAAGTGCGCATAATACGCCGCCAAGTGATGCAACAAAGCCAGCAACAATATATGATAAAGCAGCGATTACTGCAACTACGGCTGCGTATGGTAATTGAGTCTTAACGTGGTCAATATGGTTGCAAGCAGCACCAGTAGACGCCATAATAGTAGTGTCTGAAATTGGTGATACGTGGTCGCCGAATACCGCACCGCCTAAAGTTGCAGAAACAGTGAGTACTGCTAAAGTAGTGCTACCGCCAAGAACTGTTACGGCAATAGGAACTAATACGCCGAAAGTACCCCAAGATGTACCTGTTGCAAACGCAATGCCACAAGCAAGAACGAAGAAGATTGCTGGGAATAAAGACATAAGAGTTGATGGTATTTTCTCAACGTTATTTTGAACGAACGCTTGAGCGTCAAGGTATCCGCCTTTTGCACCCATAATGCCAGAAATAGTCCAAGCAAAAGTTAAAATTAAGATTGCAGGAACCATTGCTTTAAAGCCTTGAGTGAAACTATCGGTAATATCTTTAAACGTAGAAACGCCTGAAATTATATAGTAAACGGCAACGATTACAAGAGCAACTAGCGAGCCGATTGCTAAACTTAAACCAGCATCACAGTTAGAGAACGCTTCAATAACGTTTGCAGATTGAAGTGTAGTTCCAAAAGTTTCAGTATCCCAGTTAAAGAAGAAACCGCAGTAAATCATACCTAAAATACATGATACGATTAAAACGACAACAGGTACTATTAAGTGACGAACTTTTCCTTTAGGGTTAACGATAATAGAAGCATCGTTATCTGCAGAAGTTTCAGTTTCACCTGCGTCAAGGTCGCCAGTTTCATCGGCAATCTTTTCATTTTTCTTCATTTTACCAAAGTCTAACTTGGTAAAACATAAAACGAATACCATAACGATTGTAAGAATTGCGTAAACGTTAAATGGAATTGTTTTAATAAACGTAGCGATAGCGTCTTTACCTTCAAGGTTAGAGCCAACCGCAGCAGCCCAAGAAGAAATTGGTGCTATAATACAAATAGGAGCGGCAGTAGCGTCAATAATGTAAGCGAGTTTAGAGTGAGAAACTTTAAACTTATCTGTCACAGGACGCATAACTGAACCAACGGTTAAGCAGTTAAAATAGTCGTCAACGAAGATAAGACAGCCGAGTGCTGCAGTTGCGCCAAGCGCACCTTTCTTTGAAGATATTTTAGATTGAGCCCATTCACCGTATGCCTTAGAACCGCCAGATTTTTGCATTAAAACTACAAAAATACCTAAGATTACAAGGAAAACGATAATAGGAACGTTTGCTCCAACCTTGCTACTCATAACTTGGAATAAAGTTCCAAGTGCATTTATAGGATTGCCGCCAACGAAGAACATTGCTCCGACGAAAATACCTATAAATAGTGATACGTAAACTTGTTTTGTGATAAGTGCAAGAACTATTGCAACTATCGCAGGGACGAACGCCCAAAATGTACCAGCCATACTAAAGGCCTCCTTAAGTTAAAATCAAAAAAATCACGGCAACCAAATACCGTGATTTTAAAAAACCAAAACATTTGATAGCACAACACACCGTTAAAGCGTGACAGTTGTAAAGATATTCTCTTTACCCCCAGATAGGTAAGTTTGGGAACTTAACCCCCTTCGGCAATCTTTCCTTTACCACTTTAGCCTAAGCCCTGCCAAAGTTTATCATAAAGACCGCGCCTCTACATAATTTTTTTGTTATATTTAGTATATAATAGCAATTTATTTTTGTCAACTAATTTAACAAATTTATAATATTTTTTATAATGCCTATACTCTTTTTATGAGAAGAAGAAACAAATACGACAGCGTACTAAACAAATTAACTTACGCCGAGCCAAACGAAGTTGGCAAAATTTTAAAAGAGTATTTTAGACTAAAAAAGAAAGATAAATAAGAGCATACGTACCGTGACGGAGACTAAAAATCCCAAGAAGGAATATATGACGTGTCGGCGGAAGATTGTTCCTGAATAAAGCAGTCGTCAATATTATTTTTTAAAAGTGCATCTATAACCGTTTGATATTCCTTTTTTGTTATTTTTCTATTTAGTTCAGGAAAGGCTTTAATATCGCCAAACGGAGTATATTGCGACATTACCGAAATAAGCGCTCCGTTTTGCTTGTTTTTTGCGTACCAATCAATAATTTTAACGCTGTCTTGCTGGCATTGTGGGAGTATTAAATGGCGAATTATAACACCGCTTTTTAATATTCCGTTTTCAAGTTTAAAAGGCTTTAAACTCATCATAAATTTTACAACTTCGCTTGCAATTTCAAAGTAGTTTTCAATGCCCGTATATCTTTTAGATATAAAAGGGCTAAAAAACTTAAGGTCGGGTAAAAAAACGTCAACGTATTTTGAAATTTTTTCAATGCTACTTAAACACTCGTAAGAGTGGGTGTTATAAACTATTGGTATACTAGGTTTATAAATTTCAAAGGCATCTATAATTTTATCAATATAATGCGTTGGAGTGACCAAATTTATATTAGTTGCACCTTTTAATTCTAGTTCTTTAAATATACTAGCAAGTTCGGTTGGCGACACCACCTTTCCACGAGTATTCCTTGATAGTTCATAGTTTTGGCAAAATACGCATTTTAGCGAGCAACCTGTAAAAAACACGGTGCCAGAGCCGTTTTTACCGCTAATTATCGGCTCTTCAAAAGGGTGAAGATAGTATTTTGCTATTTTTATATCGTCACCAGCGCCACACCTACCAATATTAATTTTTCTATCAACGCCACATAAGTTTGGGCATAAATTGCAAAGATTACTCAACTTAATTACCGCCTTTAATAATATATTTATTTTAGCATTATATTCTTTAATTGACAAACGTTTAAAAAGAATATATAATAACTTATACGAATATTAAAGTATTTTACGACCACAAATTTATTTAAGGAGTAATTTATGAATAAATTTTTTACAAGTGAAAGCGTGACGGAAGGTCATCCTGATAAAATTTGCGACCAAATTTCTGACGCTGTATTAGACGCTATACTTGCCAGTGACCCCACTGCAAGGGTTGCTTGTGAAACTACCTGTTGCACGGGCTTAGTACATATAATGGGTGAAATCACAACTTCTAGCGTTGTAGACATAGAACAAATTGCACGGCAAACTATTAAAGATATTGGCTACGTTGATACGGGAGTTGGCTTTGACTATAAAACTTGTGACGTTATTGTTAATTTAAACAAGCAAAGTGCCGATATAGCGCTTGGCGTTAATAATTCGGTTGAACACCGTTCTACTAACGATATTGCCGACCAAATTGGCGCGGGTGACCAAGGTATGATGTTCGGCTTTGCTAATGACGAAACTGAAGAATATATGCCAATGGCAATAACTTTAGCACATAAACTTACCGAACGTTTAACATTAGTTAGAAAACAAAATATATTAGACTACTTACGCCCTGACGGTAAAAGTCAAGTGACTGTTGAATACGACGGAAGACAGGTAAAGAGAATTGAAGCGGTAGTTATTTCTACCCAACACTCTGAAAACGTGACTACTGAAAAGTTAAGAGAAGACGTTATGCGCGAAGTAATTTTAGCGGTATTACCTAAAGAATTACTTGACGAAAACACTAAATACTATATCAACCCAACTGGTAGATTTGAAATTGGTGGTCCTTGTGGCGATAGCGGTTTAACGGGTAGAAAAATTATCGTTGACACTTACGGTGGATATTGCGCTCACGGTGGCGGTGCTTTTTCGGGTAAAGACCCTACTAAAGTTGATAGAAGTGCAGCGTATATGGCAAGATATATTTGTAAAAATATAGTTGCTTCAGGCCTCGCTAAAGAGTGCGAACTTGAACTTTCTTACGCTATCGGCGTTGCTAAACCTTTATCTATATTTGTAGACACTAAGGAAACGGGCGTATTGTCAGACGGCGAAATTGCCGATATCATTTCTAAAGAATTTGATTTAAGACCATTCTCAATAATTAAAACTTTAAACTTACAAAGCCCTATCTACAAGTCTACTGCCGCTTACGGCCACTTTGGTAGACCAAATTTCCCTTGGGAAAAGTTAGATAGAGTTAACGACCTTAAAAAATATATAAAATAATACCTTGGGAGAATTAATATGAGAAGTTTTTTAGACGTTGAATATAAAGAAAATCTATACATAGATTTACACTTACCTGAAACTGATAATTTTGATTTATTCGTATATTTTCACGGTGGTGGATTAGAAGCAGGCGATAGAAAAGGTACGGAAGTTTTTGCTAAAGATTTAACAAAAAGTAATATTGGCGTTGCGTCGGTTGAATATAGAATGTACGCTAACCCCAAATGCCCTGATAGAAAAACTCCTGAAGGTAAGTTCCCTGACTTTATAGTTGACTGTGCCGAGGCAATTAAATTCCTTAAAGACAATATGGCTAATTGGGGAACGTTTAACCGCGTATTCGTAGGTGGCAGTAGCGCAGGTGGTTATATATCAATGATGCTTTGTTTTGACGATAGATATTTAAACGCCGTTGGATTAAAACCTACCGACATTGCAGGTTATATTCACGATGCAGGTCAACCTACTGCTCACTTTAACGTTCTTAGAGAAATGGGCGTTGACTCAAGGCGTATGATTGTAGACGAAACCTCTCCTATTTATTTTGTAGGTTTAGCGGAAAAATACGCTCCTATGTTGTTTATTGTTTCTGATAACGATATTTTTGCTAGATACGAACAAACTATGCTTATGATAAAAACTTTAGAGCATTTTGAGCATAAAGACGGTATTTATTTATCAGTACAACACGGTGGCCACTGCTCACACACTTATAAAATAGATGATGACGGCGAAGGCGTTTTCTCTAAAATCATTTTAGATTTTATAAGCAAATTAAATTAAGTAAAATTAAAATCAGTCGGTTTTAGCCGACTGTTTTTTTATTATTAAAAAACGCCATATTCCAACCAAATGAAATATAGCGTTTATTTTATTCTTTACTCTTTTCTAATAATTCGGCAACCTTTTCGCCAAATGG
Organism: Christensenellaceae bacterium; assembly: GCA_045648085.1. GTDB lineage: Bacteria > Bacillota > Clostridia > Christensenellales > Borkfalkiaceae > HGM11412. Next base: position 42,984 of record JAZRNF010000001.1, read on the forward strand.
GGCGACTAACGCGCCTAAAGAATTTCCTACTAAAACTATAAATATAAATAATATACTTTCAAAACTAAAAGTCATAGATAGTACGAAATAGAAAGCGTCGGCAATAGAGTGCTCAAAACCGCTTAAAATAAAGGTAGGAATAGCAAGTATAATGCCACCAGTACTGTCTTTATGGTTAAACATATATACTGCAATATAAATTAAAAAACCACAGAAAAATGCCCTTATAAGCGTTTGCAGCGGCGTTTGAGTTAATTTTGCTTGAACAAGCAAAAGTGCTTGGTCGTGGAGTTCTGGTAAACCCACTTTAACAAGTGGCGCTAAAAGTAAACAACCCACTATATTGCCAAATAAACCGACAAGTATTTCTAAAGTATGCCTTTTAGAAAAGTCTTGCAAAATAAAACCTATTTTGCCAGTAAATAAAGAAAACTTCATTACGCATACGATAAAGAGTGCGACAGAGAATAATATTGCGCCAATATACTCGTTATCACAAGAAAGATAAACGCAACAGCCTAAACATATACAAAATACCGCCAAAATACCTTTAATAAATTCTTTAACCATAAATCTCCTTAATATATATATTATACTAGAATTATATTAATAAGTCAATCTATATATAATATAAAGCACCTGCAAAAATGCAAGTGCTTTATACTAACTTATATCATTTTGTGGGGGTCTAAAATGCCGTCAAGTTTACTTTCGTCTATAACCTTTTCTTCAATTAAAATATCGCGAATATTTCTTCTTTCTTTAAGAGCACGCTTAGCAAGGTCAGCAGCACGAGTATAGCCGATATACGGGCAAAGCGCAGTCACTATACCGATACTTCTTTCAACTTCGTCACGACAAACTTCTTGGTTAATAGTAATACCGTCAATACAGTCAGATTTAAATACTTTTAAGCCGTTTGTAAGAGTTTCAAGTGACTCAAATAAACAATAAAAAATTATAGGCTCAAACGCGTTAAGTTCAAGTTGACCTGCTTCGGCAGCCAAAGTAATAGTCGTATCGTTGCCGATTATGTTAAAGGCAATTTGCGAAACAACTTCTGGGATAACAGGGTTGATTTTACCCGGCATTATTGACGAGCCGTTTTGCTTAGCAGGAAGATTGATTTCCGCAAAACCTGTTCTAGGACCTGACGACATAAGTCTTAAATCGTTTGCGATTTTAGAAATTGTAGCCGCGCACGATTTAACGATACCAGATACGAATACGAAACAGTCAAGGTTTTGTGTTCCGTCAACCAAGTCTTCGGCTTGAGTAAATTCCATGCCGCAAACTTTAGAAAGTGTTGGAACAACAGTTTTAATATAATCTTTATCGGCAGTTATACCTGTACCAATAGCCGTTCCACCCATATTTAATACGGATAATTCTTTAATTGCTTGTTTAAACCTAATAACGTCTCTTTTAATAGGTGCGGCATATGCTCTAAACGTTTGACCAAAACTTATTGGAACAGCGTCTTGCATTTCAGTTCTACCCATTTTAATAACGTCGTCAAACTCGCTTGCCTTATTTTCAAGTGCCAAACTAAAATCTTCAAGAGCAACGATAGCCTTTTTAAGTAATTTTATAGCGGCAATTTTACCAGCCGATGGATATGCGTCGTTAGTAGATTGGGCGCAGTTAACGTGGTCGTTTGGATGGACGATTTTATAGTCGCCCTTTACGCCGCCTAAATACTCAATTGCGATATTTGCAATAACTTCGTTAGCGTTCATATTAAGCGAAGTACCTGCACCGCCTTGAATAGCGTCAACGATAAAGTTGTCAAGATATTTACCGTTTAATATATCGTCACAGGCTTTAACGATAGCGTCTGCCCTTTCCGCACTAAGCGCGCCAGAGTTTTTATTGGCGATTGCCGCCGCTTTTTTAACTTCGGCAATGCTTGCTATAAATTCAGGGTGAACTTTCGTTCCACTAATTTTAAAATTTTCTTTAGCACGTAGCGATTGAACACCGTAATATGCGTCAATAGGAACTTGCTTTTCACCAATTGAATCACGCTCAATTCTAAACTTTTCCATAAAACTCTCCTTAAATTTTTATCTTATATATTGATTATAACTCCATTTAGTGATATAATCAAATACATAATAAAATATATATATTATAATTTTAGAGTTATGGGTAGTTATGTTTAAGAATAAAGAATACGTCTTAATGGTAGTTAAAGAAAAAAGTTTTACAGTAGCAGCACAAAAATTATTTATTTCACAACCGTCGCTATCGGCGTCAATTAAGAGAATTGAAGATAAAATAGGCGCACCGATATTTGACCGTTCAAACACGCCAATATCACTAACCGACGTCGGCGTAAAATACGTTGAATACGCAAATTCAATTGAGCAAAAGGAAAAGGATTTTAACATGTTTTTATCCGATAACTTAAACTTATTTTCGGGTAAAATACACATCGGCGGTAGTAGTTTATTTTCGTCTTTTATATTGCCTGAATTGATTGCCGATTTCAATAAAAAATATCCCCAAATTAAGTTTAGAATTTTTGAAGACAACACTAAAAATTTACTTAATAAACTAGAAACTGGCGAAGTTGACGTTATTTTAGATAATGCTGAAGTTAAAGACGGCAATATTTTATCTACACCATATATGCAAGAAAACTTACTCCTTGCCGTTCCTAAAAAATTTGATATAAACGAAAAGTTAAAATTAGAACGCCTTACCGCAGACGACGTTAAAAATGATAAACACTTATCAGTAAAAAACGGAACGGACCTTACTAAATTTTCAAACCTACCTTTCGTGCTTTTAAACAATGAGAACGACTCGGGCAAAAGGGCGGAAAACCTACTTAAAAAGAATAAGGTTGAGCACACCGTACTGTTTCATTTAGACCAACAATTATCTACCTACAACGTATGTTGTGCGGGGCTTGCACTTACGTTTATTGCCGATACGCTTATCAAGAAAAACAGTTCATCGCAAGACGTTTACTATTATAAAATTAACGACCCTGTTGCAAGTAGACATATATGTTTCTTTCATAAAACCAATAGGTATTTATCTCAAGCAGTACAGTCGTTTATAGACTTTTCAGTAAAAACTAAAAATTAAAAAAAAGAGCGATTAGTCGCTCTTCCCGTAGGGAATTGCGACAACTAAATAAATCCTCACGGATTTGTGATATTCGTCTAACGACGAGTGATATTGCCTTTCGGCAGTTATATTCGCCTGACGGCGAGTTAGGGATTTATTTAATATAACTTTGGCTAGCCAAAATATAACTGCTTGTAAAACAAGCAATACAACTTTAGCCACAAGGCTAAAAATATAACTTATTAAACTTAATTTTTTGTGGATAAGAAAAGCCCACCATATTTCGCTTTTTGCGAAGTATAGTGGGCTATACTTTTGTTATGAACTAAAAATCCCTAATAGAAGAGACCTTAAATCGCTCTTTTTTATTGGTTAGAATAAATTATTCTTTGTCTTCTGAAGGTTCTTCAGTTGTAGTTTCTTCAACAACTTCTTCAACGTTTTCAGCAACTTCTTCAACAACCTCAGTAGTTTCTTCTACGATTTCGCTTGGAGCGTCTTCAGTAATTTCTTCTACCGCTTGTGCCTCTTCGTAGTTGTATTCTTCTTTATCGCCGTCGTCAATAACTATGTCTTGTTTCTTTTTAGAAATTTTCTTCATCGCTTGGTCTCTAGTATTTCTATCGTAGTACGAAGCGATTTTAACTCTCTTCTTTTTCTTGTTCTTAGTAAGGTTTCTTATAAGAACTATAACCATTACTGCAATAAGCGCCACTGCTAAGATTATTGAAGAAATTTGGAGTGCCACGTCAGTAGATACGCTATATTCTTCAGTTTCTTCTTCAGTTTCAGTCTCTTCTTCTTCGGTATCGGTAGTTCTATTGTCAATTACCTCGTCGGCATTTACAGTTGTAAACTTAACGAAAGTATAAAGGCTATTTGCAGTGTAAACTTCAACAGGTTCAAATGCAAGTGAAGATTCAACTTCTTTACCATCTTCGTCTGTTGATAATACTTTAGCAGTTGGTCTAGTGTGCATTACTGAATCGCCAAGTGGCATTTCTAAAGCACTAAACTCTTCTTTAAATAAACTAATTTCACTATCAAAAGCGTCCATTGAAGCGATAGTTGTAGTGTCGTTAGTCACTTTCTTTAAAAATACTGCATCAGAACCACTTGTTAAAGTAATTTCTACCCTAAAGTCAATATCTACGTTGCCCGCTGCAATATAGAAATAAACCTCAGTCCAACCATTGATAGTTTTAGAGTCTTTATTTACTACCTTAGATAATTCTTTAGTAGTTTCGCCTGCAACTAACTTGATTGGTGGCATTGTAGTATCGTTTTCAACTAATCTAATAGAAACTTCAGAATTGCCTGTCACTCTAACTTGATATGACACTATTGCAAATGAATCTGCGCTTATAGTGTACATATTAGAGAATAACTTAACGTTTTTAGCATCTCTTTCGTCTTTTAAAAGAACTACTTGAGCGTATTCGTTACTTTCTTGATTAAGAGTATCTAATACTGATTTTTCTTCCGTAGTTAAGAATTCATAATTTTCTTTATATTTATTATTGATAACGCCAACGTAAGCCTTTTTGCCGTCCTTTTCTTCTTTAGAGCCTTTAAACTTATAGTCAGGCATATAAGAAGTTGGGGCTTCTTGAATTTCGTAATTGCCGTAATAGTCGGTAGTCACTGAATAATTGTCGTCAGTTTCGCTATCAGTAGTTTCGCTATAGGCTGCGTATTTACCAAGAACTTCGTTCTTAATAATATAACTGTCAGCGTTCATTAAGTTATAATTGTCTTCACTTATAGTTTCAACGTTTAAGCCTGCAAATATTGCATAACCTTTTTGTAATTTATAAAGGTCTTCAATAAATTCAGATTCGCCGTCACCAAAAGAGAATTTAATTTTGTATTGAGTATCTGTATCAGTTGGGTTTTTAACTAATAATGAGTATTTAACCCATTTGCCGTAAGCGCTATCAGTTATAGACTCAGTAGTGAACGAAGTCACTGCTGATATTACTTTTACTTTATCTTCCGCCCAAGTAGGAGTTTCTTCAGTTGAGTTTAAAATATCAACCTTAGCCATCTTAACGGTATCTAAATCAACGTAAGTTTTAGCAAAGAAAGTTATATAGTGATATTCGTTCTTTTCAATGCTAAACGCATTAGTTTCATAATAGCCTGTTGATGGAGACGTAAAGTTAAAGAATATTACGTTCTTATCAGTTAAACCTGTATCGCTAATATCGCTAACAGCGTCTTTTATTTCTTTTTCTGTTTCGTTATTTAAAGAGTCTATTGATTTTCTAGCAATAACGTTTTTACCGTCGTTATCTAAATCGTATCTAGAGTCAACGTTTTCGCTAAACGCACCTTTACCGTCGTTTACTACAAAGGTTTCAACGTCTTGTTTTGTATACTTAAATGAAAGTGGATAAACTGCAGTAGTTGCACTATACTCTTTATATTTAAGGCCTGCTTCAGTTTTGATATTAGAGTCAAAATCTACCGTTTTATTAAGAGCCTTAAATTCTTTTGCCGTATATACGGTTGCTTGAATATTATCAAAGAAAGCAAAACCTTCAACGTAATCTTTTTTAAACGTACCGTTGCCCCTACCAAGACCTACTGTGACTGTAAACGATGTGACTACAAGTTCAGAACCTTGTACGTAAATTTCAATTTTTTGCCATTCGCCTTGAGTATCAATATCTCTTACTTCGTAGTTTTTGTATGAACTTGACGCATACTTATCGGTAAGTAAAACGTAAGCGCCTGGCTTAGCGTCGCCTTTTGCTTTAAGTTCGCAAGTTTTTACCCATACAGATAAAATAGCGTAAGAGTTTATAGGAATTGATACTGTTGAACTTGATTTGAATTTTTGTGCAGTACCAAGACCGTCTTCAGACGTTTTGTTATGAATCATTAAGATTTTAGAGCCTTTTACTTGTGGGTTAACTCTTTTATCCTCGTCTTCATAATCGTATTGGTCGTCTGTAATCTTTTCGTTAGACCAAGGAGTGCCAGGGTTTAACTTTGCACCGTCTTTAGTAGGAACTTCTTCATCGTCAAGTTTAGCAAAAGCGTCTTCACTAGTATCTATAATACCTGAAGAATATTTAGACGATGGAGCAGAGTTATTATCGCTATCAGTTGAACGCGACCAACTAATAGAAGACGCGTAAGGATAGTCGGTATCCTCGTCGGTAGAAAACTCAAAGTCACCGTTCGTTATTACTTGGTAATCGGTAATAGTAGTTTCCGTAGTAGTTTCATCATCGTCATCATCAGTATCGTCAACAGTTTTTCCACAAGCAGTTGCAAATGCAAGTGAAATCACAAGCATGAACGTGAATAATGCGATAAGAAAATTTTTGAATTTTGTTCTAGTTGATAAGTACATATGTCCCTCTTTCAAAATTAAATTGCTAACTAATATAAGCCCATTATCGTTATACTTTATTAAGTATAATATATTTTGCCACAAAAAGCAATACCTTTAAACCAATATTTTATTTTTTATAAATAAAATTTTGTTTTTTACCCGTTTTTATCTTTTTAGACTAATATTTTTCTTTTTTCACATACTTAATCTATGCAACTTAAAAAGAAATGTCTTTTAATAGGCGTTGGTTTAATAACCGGCTTTATAAACGGTTTGTTCGGCGGTGGCGGGGGCATGATTGTCGTTCCACTTTTAACAATACTTTTAAGTTTAGAAGAAAAGGAAGCACACGCTACTAGTATCGCTATAATTTTGCCTACTACTTTTCTTAGTGCCGTAATTCAAATTATAAGCAAAAACTATGATTTTAGCGTGGGTTTGCCCGTTGCAATAGGCGTCGCTTCAGGCGGAATTTTAGGATCTTTTTTACTGAAGAAAACCAAGGATAAAACCCTTGTTAAAATCTTTGCTTTCGTAATGCTTTTAGCAGGCGTAAAAATGCTAATATTTTAGATTTTATGTGGAATTTTGTATTTTGTTTAATTTTGGGATTTATAGGTGGAATACTGGGCGGAATGGGTATGGGCGGCGGAACTCTTTTAATACCCTTGCTTACAATCTTTTTATCATTTTCGCAACACCTTGCGCAAGCCGTAAATTTGGTGTCGTTTATCCCTATGGCAATTATTGCCCTTATCTTGCATATTAAAAATAAACTTGTAAAAACTAGCGGTATCTTATATATAATCATACCGTCGCTTTTAGCGTCTATATTATCTAGTTTATTGTCTAATAGCCTTGACGGGGATTTTTTAAAGCACTCTTTTGCAATTTTTTTAATAATACTTAGCGTTATTCAGTTTTTTTCTAATAATATAATACGTGCGATAAATAAGCGTAAAATAAAGTTAAAAAAATAAAATTTTAATAAAAAAAATTTTTGTTTTGCTCTTGAAATGCAAAAAATTATGTTGTATAATATACTTGCGACTTATATGCTCAACTTTGATAAAAGGGCTTTTATATAAATTATTGTAATTTTAGGAGAGATTGAATTGGAAAAAATTGGTATTATTGATTTAGGTTCTAATACTGCGCGACTAGTCATAGTAGAAATGCTTGGTGACGGTCACTATATGGTTATAGACCAAATTAAAGAAAGCGTTAGACTCGGCAAAGACATGGAAAGAGATGGTTTTTTAAAACCACAACGTATAGCCGAGACTATTAAAACGCTTAAAATGTTTAGAAAACTTTGCGACGCTTACGAGATTGAAAGAATTATTGCGGTAGCAACCGCTGCAGTTCGTCGTGCAAAAAATCAACGTAGTTTCTTAGACGAAGTTGTTGCTAATACAGGTATTAAATTAAAAGTATTATCTGCAGAAGAAGAAGCAACTTACGTTTATCGTGGCGTTATTAACTCTATGGATATCCCTAAGGGTTTAATTTTAGAAATTGGCGGTGGTAGTACTAAAGTTATTTACTATAACAGGCGTAATTTACTCCACTACGAAACTTTACCATTTGGCGCAGTCACTTTAACTGACCTTTTTGCTAACGACGGTTCTACGCAAGAAGAACAAGCCAAAAAAATTGAAGAATTCATTATAGAACAATTATCTAGAATTGAGTGGTTTAACGAGTTAGACCCTGAAACTCAACTTATCGGTTGTGGCGGTTCGTTTAGAAACCTTTGCAAGATTGTAAAAATGAAAAACAAATGCGCACTTCCTTTAATACACAACTACAACGTTAATATTGACGATTTTAATTCAGTTTATCAAATGCTTCAAACTCTTGACCTTGATAAGAAAAAGAGAATTAAAGGCATATCTTCAACTCGTGCAGACTTGTTGCCTTCAGCATTTGCAGTAGTTAGTGCGTTTACTAAGTTTTTACACTTTGATAATATAGTGATTTCTGCTTGCGGATTAAGAGAAGGCATTATGTACAACTACGCCGTTCCAACAACGGTAGAAAAACCTATATCTGACGTTTTAACTTACTCATTACAAACTTTAGTTAAATACCATAGATGTAATGAAACGCATTGTGAACAAGTAGTAAACTTATCTATTCAATTATTTAAACAACTTCACGTTCTTCACAAATTCCCAAGACAATGTATCAAAATTTTAAAAATTGCCGCATACCTTCACGATACGGGAACGACTATTAAGTATTACGACTATCAAAAGCACACTAGTTATATTATATTAAACTCTAGCATTTACGGTATTTCTCAAAGAGATATAGTTCTTGCGGCACTCGTTGTAGCAAACTATAAAAACGACGATTTAACTTTAGCCGAACTTATGAAATATAAAGAGTTTATAAGTGAGCAAGACGTTAATATTATTAGAAAACTCGGTCTTATTTTAAGAATAGCGGCAAGCCTTGATAGAAGCATGTCGTCTTGTGTATCAACAATAAATTGTGACGTTTTAGGTGACTCTGTTATTATGAAAACTGAACTTACTGGCGACGCTTCACTTGAAATTAAAGACGCTCTTTCTTCACAAGTAGACTTTAAGCGTGTATTTGGTAAAAATTTAGAAATTTTATAATTTAACTTATGATAGACCTGCAAAATTGCAGGTCTATTTTTTTTATTTTTAAAAAACGATTTGACTTTAACTTTTAATAATAATATAATAGTAATGTTTATTTAAAATTTAGAAGGAATATTTATGAAAAAAGTAAATTTTACTACTATCGCCTTTACTTATGCAGGTAGCATAGTCGGTGCAGGTTTTTTATCAGGTCAAGAACTTTGGCAATTTTTTGGAAGTTATGGTAGGCTTGGGTTATTGGGGTTTATACTAGCACTTGCTTTACAAGGAATACTTGTTTATATAATTTTATCTTACGCTAAAGATTCTAAGTTAAGTGATTTTGATAAAATACTAGTTAAAAAAGATATAAAACCTTTAAGGTACTTTTTTATAATTAGCGAACTTGTATTCGTGTTTGGCGTGGTTATGATAATGTACGCAGGCTCAGGCTCACTTCTTAAAACCGCCTTTGGCTTAAACGACTTTGTAGGCTCGCTATTATTTGCTATTGCCATAACCGTCGTTGCATTTTTAGGTCTTGGCGGTATTACTAAAATTTTAAGCGCAACAATACCTTTTTTAACGGTTTTAACTTTAATTATAAGTATTATGGCGCTAAGTAAATACGGCTTTCCTACTTTTTCCAATGCTCAAGTGACTGGCAAAACGGCTCTCATGCCTAACTTTGTAGTGGCGTTTATATTATTTTCTGTACATAATATTTTTTGCATTCTGGGCGTTCTTGCTCCACTAGGCTGCGAACTTAAAAGCAAATCGTCGGCATCAAACGGTATGGTGCTATGTAGTTTACTTTTAACAGTTATAACACTTTCTGTATTATTCCCGCTTTACTCAGTGCCCGACTTTGCTAGTAAAGACCTCCCTATGCTAGACCTTGCTAAGACGGTAAGCGCACCACTATTTTTCATTTACGCAATACTTCTTCTTACAGGTATGTTTGGCTCGGCACTATCACACTTAGTTTCGGTGACCGACTTTGTTTATAGAAAAAGTGAGTTTTTAAACAGAAAAAAATATTTATTTATTTTACCACTTTCAATATCCGCTTTCGTGTTATCACGCTTTGGTTTTTCTAAACTAATATCTATAATGTATCCGCTTAGCGGTTATGTTGGAGTTATTGGACTTGGACTTATAATTTATAACTTTATAAAACTTAAACTAAACTCTAAAAGAGAAAATTAATATATAAAACATAATTATTTAAGTGGCTTCAAAGGATTACAAATGGGAAAATTTAACGGTTTAAAATTTAAAAACGGAGTTAAGGACGGGTTGCCAATAAGTTTAGGCTACCTTTCCGTTGCTTTTGCCTTTGGGGTTAGCGCAAGTATTTTGCAAGTACCATTACTTATTACAACGCTTATTTCTATGACGTGCCTTACGTCAGCAGGTCAACTTGCAGGGCTTAATATTATAGTTTCACTAGGTACGTTTATTGAAATCATTTTAACGCAACTGATTATCAACTCTAGATATTTTTTAATGAGTTTATCACTTTCACAAAAAATAGACGACAGTTTTACCTTTCCTAAAAGGCTTTTTGCAAGCGTTTTTATCACCGACGAAATTTTTGCAGTTGCTCACTCTAAACCTAATAAAATAAATACTACTTACTTTTTCGGCTTAGTCCTTTTACCATACTTTGGGTGGACTTTAGGTACTTTGATTGGCGCTATTGCAGGCAACGTTTTACCTGCCTTTGTAGTTAACTCTTTAGGAATTGCCCTTTACGCTATGTTTATTGCAGTTATAATTCCGCCAGCAACGAAAGAGAGCGGGGTTTTATTTGCAGTATTACTTTCTGCAGGCGTTTCTTGTGCTTTTTATTTTATTCCGCTATTAAGTGAGTTGTCTTCAGGGCTTTCTATTATAATTACCGCAGTTTTAGTTTCCGTTATAGCGGCTTTACTATTCCCTATTAAACAAGGGGGTAAGAAAAATGGATAGTTATTTGAAAATGGTTTTACTAGTTTTAACTATGGCGGGCGTCACCTACGTTATAAGGGCTATACCTCTTGCATTTTTTAGAACTAAAATTGAAAACTGGTTTATTTGTAGCGTTCTTTACTATATCCCTTATACCGTACTTTCCGCTATGACGTTCCCTTTTATTTTTTATTCTACTGGTAATTTTTATACCGCTTTAGTTGGAACGGCGGTTGCGCTTATCGCTTCTTTATCTAAGCGTTCTTTAATTGTCGTTGCACTTTTAAGTTGCTTTGCCGTTTTAATTACTGGTTTTATTATTTAACATAAATTAAAAATAGACGGCAATATTGCCTTTTTGTCTATCAAATGGTATAATTTTTATATGAAAAAGAAAATTTTAATAATTAGTTTAATAGTTGTTTTAATATCGGCACTTATTGCAACGCCGTTTATTGTCAAGGCTATAAAAGATAAGAAAAACAATCCCGTAAAAGAATACCGCGCTCAAAAAATGAAAACTTACGAAGAAGAAAATAATAGTATGAACGGGTGTGACGTTGTTTTTGTTGGAGACAGTTTGACCGACGGTTATCCTATTTATAAATTTTATAGCGATATAAAAGCGTACAATCGTGGCATTGGCGGAGATAGAACGCAAGACGTTTTAGATAGAATTGAGGTTTCAGTTTATAACGCAAAGCCTAAAGTTATCGTTATATTAATTGGTGGGAACGACGTTCTTGCCGGCAAAAGCGAAGATTATATAATTGGTAATTATAGAAAAATTTTAAACTTATTTAAAGAGAATTTGCCTAATACAAAAGTTATAATTCAATCCAACTACCCATTAGCAACCGATTATGCTAAGTTTAATACTACAATGCTTAGTTTAAACGGTAAACTATCTAATTTAGCAAGCGAATTCAACTATACATTTGTAGATTTATATCCTTACCTATTAGATACGCAAACAAATGAATTGACACTTAATTTAACCCCCGATAGCGTACATTTAAACGAAAGCGGCTATGAAATTGTGACTAGCGTATTAAAACCAATAATTTTATCAAAACTTGTATAAAACAAAAAAGTTTGACGTTTAAGTCAAACTTTTTTAAATTGTTAATTTTCCGTTAATATGCGCTCTCCGTCAAATACGAAATAGCCGTATCCATAGCCATAACCGTTGCCGTTTTCAAGCATTCTCTTTTTAAAGGCTCTTTGAAGTGAAGTGTTTTCAGGATAATCTTCTACCTTTAAGTTTTTAATGTTGCCAAAAACCCTATGCGCGTCCAAGAAACCTTGTTGCTCAACTTTTCCTTCCATTTCAAACTCGTGCCTAAAGTCGTGCACGTTGCCTTTATCAAAAATCTCTTCATAATCAGGATAGAAAAGCCACGAAGCGCAGTAAAAAGCAAATTTTCCATTAATTAGCCTATCTTTGAAAAACTCATACGCCATTTTGTATGATTTAAGTCTTTCTTCTTTAGTGAACTTTTTACCTGACGGAATATGTAAAACTAAAACGTCATCACCAACGTTAAAGTCTACACCGTGATTATGATATCCGTTGCCCATATCTACTATACGACCAAGTTCGTACTGGAAAATACCTACGCCAATAAGTTCTAATCTAAAGAACTTTCTTTGCCAACCAGCGCAGTGGGTACCTTCTATACCGTTAAACTGAAGCCCTTCTTCGTATTTATTTTTAACGTCGTACATAGAGTTATAAAACTGCTCTTCAGTATAGCCCTTACTTAAATACAAATTAAGTAATGGTTTGCTAGCGGCAACTTGCAATACCGTCTCTACCGTGTTTGGGTGATATTCGGGGAATAACGCCTTTGCAGCCTTTTCAGTTATGCCTTGGTCAATTGTTGAATTAACGTAGTCTTCACCAAGTTTAGTAAGTTCTTCAGGGTGTTTTGAAAATAATTTCTCAAAAGTTGGCAAGAAACTTTCCATTTCTGCTCTATGTAAAAAATCTATATAAAACTTATCCATAACTATTTAATAATAATCTTTTCTTGACCGTTCATAAATGGTCTTAATACTTTTGGAATTGTCACTGAGCCATCTTCGTTTTGATATTGCTCAATAAGTGCTGGGAATACCCTTGACGTTGCTAAGCCCGAACCGTTTAAGGTATGAACGAATTGAGTTTTACCAGTCTTAGAGTCACGGTATTTTGTATTATTACGCCTTGCTTGGTAATCACGCGCGTTAGAAACTGAAGATACTTCTTTATAAATTCCCATAGATGGAATCCAAACTTCTATATCGTAAGTTCTTGCCATTGAAGCCGAACAGTCACCCGCTGCAAGTTTAGAAAGCCTAAAGTGTAAGCCTAATTTATCCATAAGCGAGCAAGCCTTATTAACCAATTCTTCAAACGCCTTAGGAGAATCTTCCGCATTAGTAATTTGTACCATTTCAACTTTGTTGAATTGGTGACCCCTTATCATACCCCTTTCTTCTGCACGTGCAGAGCCTGCTTCTTTACGATAGCAAGGAGTGTATGCAAAGAACTTAAATGGAAGTTGCTTATCGTCAATAATTTCGCCTGCGTAAAGGTTAACAAGTGCAGTTTCAGCAGTTGGGAGCATAAATCTATTTTTCTTTCTATCTTCGTCAACGTCAAGCCAATAAACTTCGTCAGCAAATTTAGGGAATTGACCTGCACCAAAACCACAGTTATATGAAAGTTGGTGTGGTGGTAAAATAAATTCGTAACCGTCGTTTAAATGTTCGCTAATAAAGAAGTTGAGAAGTGCCCATTCAAGTCTAGCACCGTCACCCCTATAAGCCCAAAACCCGTTGCCTGAAAGTTTAACACCACGTTCGTAATCAATAATTTTTAAGTCGTTGCAAATATCAACGTGGTTTTTAGCCTTGAAAGCAAATTCAGGTTTTTCGTTATAAACTTTAACAACTTGGTTGTTTTCTTTTTCACCACTAAGCAAATCGTCGTCAGGCATATTTGGAAGCCCTGCAACGAAATTAAAAATTTCTTCTTGTAATGCGTTGATTTTAGCATCGCCCTCAGCAATTTTTTCACCAATTTCACGCATTTCTTTAAAAATAGGCTCAACAGGTAAACCTTGCTTTTTAAGCATAGGGATTTCGCTAGAAACTTTATTTCTTTTTGCTTTTAATGTTTCAATCTCGTGTTGTAAAGCCCTTTTTTCAGCGTCTTTTTGAATAACGTCAGCAAAATCAACGTCATAACCTTTTTTAGCAAGGCTTTCTTTTACGTAATTAGGATTTTCTATAATAAGTTTAATATCAAGCATAATAACTCCTTAAATTTACACCTTTTATACTTGTAAAGTATACACCATAAATAAAGTTTTTGCAAGATTTTTTTAATAACAAAACGCTAATTATAAATATTTTAGTTATTTTAATTGCAATTATCATATTTTTATGTTAGTATTATATCAATAATATATATAACCGATTTAGGAAAGAGTAATTTTTTTAATCGTTTTAGAGAGTGGTGAGGGTGAAAATCCATACGTTTTAAAAAAACGAAGTGCGTCTTAAAATTAAGGGAGAGTAATTATCTACGGTTAGCACCGTTATATGCTATTTGAGTGAACTTATTTTTAAGTTTTAATTAAAGTGGAAACACGCCCGATAAAGCGCCTTTATGCATTATCGGGATTTTTTTAGTTGGAGATAAAAATGTTTAAGAAATTAAAAAAAGATATAGACGCAGCAATGCTTAACGACCCTGCTGCAAGAACAAGATTTGAAGTTTGGTTAACCTACTCTGGCATAAAAGCACTTGCCGCTCATAGAAGGGCAAACTTCTTTTATAGACACGGCTGGAAATTATGGGCTAGAATGATAAGCCAACGTGCTAAAAGAAGAACGGGGATAGAAATTCACCCTGCGGCAACAATTGAACCAGGTGTTTTTATAGACCACGGCGCAGGCGTAGTTATTGGCGAAACTGCAGTAGTTGAATCGGGTTGCGTAATTTATCAAGGCGTCACGTTAGGCGGTAATGGTAAAGATAAGGGCAAAAAACGTCACCCTACTATAAAGCACGATTGTATGATTAGTGCAGGTGCAAAAATTTTAGGTGGCATAACTATAAACGAAAACTCTAAAATCGGTGCGGGTAGCGTAGTTTTACACGACGTTCCACCAAACTCAACGGTAGTTGGTATCCCAGGCAAAGTTATTAAAAGAGACGGTAAGAGTATTCACGACCTTGAGCACGAAACACGCTCACCTGTTTGGGACGAAATTAATAAACTTAAAAATCAAATTAGCGAACTTGAAAAACAGTTGAACAATAAGGAGTAAAAATGAAACTATATAATACTTTAACTAGAAAGAAAGATGATTTTAAAACTCTTGACGGAAGCGATACGGTTAGAATGTATTCTTGCGGTCCTACCGTATATAACTATGCTCACATAGGTAATTTACGTACCTACGTGTTTATGGACTTACTTCGCCGTGCACTTCGCTACGAAGGTTATAACGTAAAAGGCGTTATGAATATAACTGACGTTGGTCACCTTACAGACGACGGTGACAACGGTGAAGATAAAATGGCAAAAACTGCCCGTGAACAAAAAAAAGACCCTTGGCAAATCGCTAAATATTATACCGATATTTTTATGAAAGACTTTGGTAGGCTTAATATCGGTGTACCTGAAATCGTATGTAAAGCAACCGACTATATTAACGAAATGATTGAATACGTTGAAGGCTTAATTGACAATGGCTACGGCTATGAAACTGACGATGGTATTTATTTTGATATTTCTAAATTTAAAGACTACGGTCAACTTTCAGGCAATACCCTTGACGAACTTAAGGCAGGTGCTAGAATAGAAGTTAACGACGGCAAGCGTAATCCTTACGACTTTGCGATTTGGAAAAAAGCACCGAAGGAACACATTATGCAATGGCCTAGCCCTTGGGGTCAAGGCTACCCAGGTTGGCACATTGAATGTTCAACAATGTCTAGAATTCACTTAGGCGATAAGTTTGATATTCACACAGGCGGTGTTGACCACGTTCCTATTCACCACGAAAATGAAATTGCTCAAAGCGAAGGTTTAACAGGCGAAAATCCTGCAAACTTCTGGATACACGGCGACTTTATGCTTGTTGACGGCGGTAAAATGAGCAAGTCTCTTGGAAACACTTATACTATTGACCAACTTATTGAAAAAGGTTATTCGCCAATGGTATTTAGATTTTTCTGTCTTAACGCTCACTATCGTAAAAAACTCAACTTTACCTTTGAAACTATGGACGGTGCTAAGGTTTCTTATGAAAGACTTTGCGCTACATTATTAAAACATAAAAATTCTAATGCAACGACTGATAAAGAAGTTCTTGACAAGTACAAAAAAGAATTTAAAGAAGATATTGCCGACGACCTTAACGTTCCATCAGCACTTGGCGTGCTCTTTACAATGCTTAAAGAGCCTGCATCTAAAGACATTTACGAATTAGCACTTGATTTTGATAGAGTGTTTGGTTTAGACTTTGATAAAATTCAAGAAATAAAATCTGATATCCCTAGCGAAATTATAGAAAAAGCCGACCAAATGCAAGCGGCACGTAAGGAAAAGAACTGGGCGGTTGCCGACGCGCTCCGTGCGGAATTAACTGAACTTGGCTACGTTATAAAAAACACTAAAGACGGCTACGAAATAGAAAAACGCTAATAAGGAGAACGAAATGAAACAACTTACATCAGACAGTTTGCGTCAAATGTTTTTAAACTTCTTTGAAGAAAAAGGACATAAAGTAATTCCATCTGCAAGTTTAATACCTGAAAACGACCCTTCAGTACTTTTCACCACTGCTGGTATGCACCCCCTTGTTCCATATCTTCTTGGCGAAAAACACCCAGAAGGAACAAGGCTCACCGACGTTCAAAAATGCGTTAGAACAGGCGATATTGAAGACGTTGGAGACCCATCACACTGTACTTTTTTTGAAATGCTTGGAAACTGGTCTTTAGGCGACTATTTCAAAAAGGAAATGATTTCTTGGTCATACGAATTTTTAACAAGCGAAAAATATTTAGGTATTCCTGTTGAAAAATTAGCAGTGACGGTTTTTGAAGGAGACGAAGATGCCGAGCGTGACGTAGAAAGCGCAACTTACTGGGAAAATGCAGGCATTCCAAAAGATAGAATTTTTTATCTACCTAAAAAGAACAACTGGTGGATAGCAGGTACGGTTGGTCCTTGCGGTCCTGATACTGAAATGTTTATTGATAGGGGCACACCTAAGTGTAGTGAAAACTGTTCCCCTGCTTGCGATTGCGGTAAATACCTTGAAATTTGGAACGACGTATTTATGCAATTTGAGAAAAAACAAGACGGTACTTACGAAAAACTTAAACAAAAAAACGTTGATACAGGTATGGGCTTAGAGAGAACTTTATCAATTTTAAACGGCGTTCCTACCGTATATGATACCGACGTGTTTGAAGGTGCAAAATTTGAAATTGAAAGGCTTTCAGGTAAAAAGTACGACGAAAGTGAAGATATTACTAAAGCATTTAGAATTATTTTAGACCACGTTAGAACTGCAACCTTTATGCTTGGCGACGTAAAAGGTATTACCCCATCTAACGTTGACCAAGGCTACGTTCTTAGAAGACTTATTCGTAGAGCGGTTAGATACGGCAAACAACTTGGTTTAGAGCAAGGTAATTTATCTTTAATCGCTAAAAAATATATTGAAAAATATGCTAACGTATATACTGAACTTAAAGTCAACGAAGATATAATTATTCGTGAACTTAATAAGGAAGAAGAAAAATTCTCTAAAACGCTCCAAGAAGGTCTTAAAGAATTTAACAAGGTTATAACTTATATTAAAGGGGACGTGTTCCCTGGCAAAACGGCTTTTAGGCTTTTTGACACCTTTGGCTTCCCTATTGAAATAACTACCGAACTTGCAAGCGAAAAGGGCTTTAAAGTTGATATAGACGGATATAAAGACGCTTATAGGGCTCACCAAGAAAAATCACAACAAGGCTCTGAGCAAAAGTTTAAAGGTGGTCTTAGCGAGCAAAACGACACAACGGCTAGACTTCATACGGCAACTCACTTATTGAACGCAGCATTAAAAGCGGTGTTGAACGATAGTAATATAAACCAAAGAGGCTCTAATATAACCGTTGAAAGATTGCGTTTTGACTTTAACTTTGATAGAAAACTTACACCTGAAGAATTAAAGGCGATAGAAGACTGGGTAAATAACGCGATAAAGTCAAACGCTACAATCGTAATGGAAGAAATGAGCGTTGAAGAGGCAAAAGCAAGTGGCGCAGTTGGTATATTTACCCAAAAGTACGGCGATAGGGTTAAAGTTTACACTATGGGTGAATTTAGTAAAGAAATTTGCGGTGGACCGCACGCTAAAACTACTGGCGAACTTGGAACTTTTAAAATTAAAAAAGAAGAAGCAAGTTCTGCTGGCGTTAGAAGAATAAAAGCAATTTTAGAATAATTTACAAAATATTAAAAGAAGGTGAAATTTAGGGCGTTCCTATAAGGGAATTTTAATTTAATACAAAAGTGTAGCCCACTATACTTCGCAAAAAGCGAAATATGGTGGGCTTTTCATATCCATAAAAGATTAAAATAATTTAGTTTTATTTTTAGCCTTATGGCTAAAAGTGATATTGTTTACGCAGTAAACAGTTTAGCCGAGCGAAGCGAACGCCAACTGCGTAAGCAGTTTTATTTTGGCTATCGCCAAAGTTATATTAAATAAATCCTTAACTCGCCGTAAGGCGAATATAACTGCCGTAAGGCAATCTCACTCGTCATTAGACGAATATCACAAATCCGTAAGGATTTATTTAGTTGCCGAATCCCTTGTAGGGACTCGGCTTTCACCTTCTTTTTTTGTTTATTTTTTATTCTTCCTTAGGCTATTGAGTAATTAGTGACTGATAGAGCCACTATATTATTTAGCACGATATTCGCCGGTTGCTTTAATTCCCTCTACGGTAGGAATAGTAGGAATTTCGCCTTGTGTTTTTGCAACGTATAATTTACCAAAAACAGTTTCTACGTCGTATAAATAAGAAACGTCGTCTCCATTAGCGTCTACGATTGCTACGCTAGTTATAACGTTTTCCACAACACCGCTTTCTAATATTTTACCTTCAATAACCGGTTTTATAACGTGGCCTTTTATTATCAATTCGTAATTTTTAATATAAAACACGTTGCTAGTTAGTTCTTTTCCGTCATAGATTTTCCCAATGGTATTAGAAGTTATAGTAAGTGGTATTTTTTTAACGTTTAGCGTTCCGTACTCGTAATTTATTTTATATTCCTTGCTAACGTCATTACCGTCTTTATCATAAATAGTCACTTTTACAACGTTGTCACTTTTACCTACGTCAGTTTGTGAGCCTGTAAATTTAACAGTTATGTAATGGCCTTTTTTAAGGTCACCGTCTATTATATCCCAATTTTTTGACGTAAGTTCACTACCGTCATATATCATTGACGAACTAGACGTAGAAATAACCAAATCTTGCTTAGAAAAACTTTCAACTAAAGCAATTGAAACGAATAGTATTAAAACAACTACTACGCTTAAAGCAAAACTGCATATTAAATTGATACGACTAGATTTGTTTAACATATAACGTTCCTTATTTTGTTCTGGTTTAGGTTCTTTTGTATTACTCTTTGTCTTGTGATTTTTTAGTGGGACCTTTTTTAGAGTTCCTTTTTACAGCGTTAAATTGTTTTAAGTAATATTCTTTAAACGCCTTATATTGCTTGTCAAGTTTTGCAAACGAATTTGCATCATCATACTTCTCGTCAGGGCTAATACCATATTCGGCACGAACTGCTAATATTTGACCTTTTGCTAAATTTATTTGCTTAGCAAGTTCATCGTTTATATTAGTAGTTTTTATTAATAACCCATTGAGTTCTTGGACTTTTTCAATCAAGTCTTGATTTGAAAGGTCTTGCTTTTGCTTTAAATCTTTAATAGTTTGCTTTAAAGCATTAGTCTCGTCTAAATGCGCTTTGTTTAAAGCGTCTATTTCATTGTTGTTTTGGTTAGTTAAGTTTTTAATTTTATCGTTATAATACTTAACTAGCCTTTTAAACTTTTTGTCTTGCTTAGCGTTTTCAAAAACAATCATATCTTCGTAGTCGTTAGATACACTTTGTACTTTATTATCGTAATCTTCATTTACTCTGTCTACTTTATCGCTATAATCGTTTTTAGCATCTATAATATCGTTATCGCCAACACTTTCGCTTGCAAGAACTACGCTATCGCTTCCATTTAGTTTTTGACTATTTTCTTTATTTATTTTATATAGCCTATCTTCATATTCCCTTGTTAAAGCGTCTATGGCGTTTTCACACTCTACTTTCATTAAAGTAAGTTTAGATTCGTACTCTGAAATTAAATTGCTAATTTTTTCATTGTACTCACGATTTACGTTTTCAATCTTTTCTTCATAGCGTTCTTTAAGAGAAACTAATTGACCTTGGTGCTTATTATTAAGCCCTGCGACTAATTGCTTATGCCTTAATGCAATATCGTTCACTTCGGACTCTAAAGCAAAAATTCTTTCCCTGTATTGAGAGCATTCTAACTTTAAGTTTTTAACTTCTTCTTTAAGTTCAATAACTTTGTCGTTTAAAGAAACGATTTTATTCTTTTCGTTTTCTAAAGACCTAATTTGTTTTTCAACTGTCAATATGTACTCTTCAGGAGTAATTTGGCCGTTAGCCAACTTTCTTTTAAGCGCTTTGATTTGGGCTTCCCTTTTCTCTAATTCTTCTATTTTTGCCCTTTCGTTTTCGCTTAGGTAGTTTTCCTTTAACTCATCATTTAATTGCAAGCCGTATTCGTATGCAACGAAAGAAAGTAAACTTGCAGTATCGGCTATATCGCTTGCCAAATTGCCGTGGAAATTGTTTATTAAATTTTCTTTATATTCTATTTTATAACCAACACCGTCGTAAGCAACAATATACTCGTAAAGCGCAACGGCGTTTTTAAAGTTGTTGTTCATTTTAAGAACGTTGGTTTTTACAATAGGCGGTTTTATCATAGCAACTTTTGATACTTCTTGCATTAAAGGAGTTGCTAAATACGCTATTACCGACTTTAATAATAAACTAATTTTATCTATCGTTTTTTGCGCAGGGTTATGAGTTCTTAAATACTCGTCATCGTTTTTTTGTTCAGTCAAACTAAATTTGTATTTTAGTTTTCTTCTAGGAAGCGCAATTTCCTTTTCAACGTCTAAACTGCCGTTATACCTATTAGTTATATCTAAAATGGCGTTATATCTAATAGTTATAAAGTCCCTTAAATAGCATAAAAGCATATATAAAAACTTGTTTTCGTAAACGGTATAGTCAGTCAATTTTTCTACGGTATAAAGACCGTCAGGAACGATATCTTTTTTATTATCGTACCTTGTAATTAAACTGCTGTGGCGTGAAAGGTGTTCAATAGAATGCCTAGAAACACTTTTAACCTTTTCAATAGGAATAACTTCACCGTTAGATAAAATGAATTGACGTTCTTCTTTAATAGCCTTTTCAATAAACTCTAAACCCTTTTCAATTTCGTTAACCCACTCTTCGTCAATAATACAAATTGCACGCCTAACGAGTAGTTCTTCCTTTATTGGAGAACTATCAATTATCTGGTCTAGTAAAGCAACTATTTCCCTACTGGTTTTAGTTTCTTTAGAATATTCAGTTAACGCTCTATAATACGTATCTAACTGAGTCATATTTTAGTTTCCTTTATGAATTTCTTTCAAGCCTTTTAATAAATTCTTTACAAATTGGCATTCCGTCTTTGCCAAATAAATTGTCTAAGCAGTCAATAAGACCTGCAATAGAGTTTCTTAAATATATTGGGTTTTGCGTTTCTAACTTTCTCATAACTTTTTTAGCCAATATATCGTCAAGAGCATCAAGTTCATTTCCGCCACACGCTAAGTATACAGGTATATATTGTTTAATTTGTTTCATAATTCTGTTACCGAACGTAATGTGGAAATTAGTAGTCACGTACTTGTCTAACTCTTCTAATCTTTTTAAGTTTCTATGGCTTATATCGTACTCTTTAAGAGCGTCTTTTACAAGAGTATCAAATGTTTCAAAAGATACTCTTTTAGTGCCAACGCTAGCACCTACGAACCTTTCACTCTTTGTGTCTAAGTTCATAATCATCGCTCTATCGTAAACTTTATCAGAAATTGCGAACGTAGAGTCGTCGTTATTAGCCGTTCCTATAAACCACATATTTCTAGGCAAGTTAATTCTACCGTCTTTTAATTGTTTAGGGTCGTTATCCCACTTATCCGAAACAACGTCTAAGAACCTATCGTCAGGGTTAGGAAGTTCTAGTAATGACAAGAACTCGGCAAAGTAATACTCTACCCTTGCGATATTCATTTCGTCAAGAACGGTCACGTAAATGCCTTTGCTGTAATTCGCTTCGTACATTTTTTGTAAAAGTAAAGTTTCGTTAAACCTTTTAGTAAACTCGTTATAATAGCCGATAAGGTCAGTTCTTTCTTTCCACATTGGTTGTACGGGAATAACCGTTGACGGATTTTCCATAAACTTACCAAACGCATAAGCAAGCGACGTTTTACCCGTACCAGACATACCTTGTAAAATTAAGATATGAGATACGCTCATGCCCGATATAAATCTTCTTATATCGTCTATGCTATAATATAGTTTTAATTCGCTTGCGGCAAAGTTTCTAAAGTCTTCACAAAGTTGTTTTAAGGTTAGCGATTTTTCATAAGTTATCTTCTTAAAGTCAGGTTCTTTTTTATCTATTTCGCTAAGCATATAAAATCTTTTAACGTTTTTATTTTCTTCTTTGTTGCTATCGCTTTTAACGACTTTAGTTTCCGCCGTTTTAACGGGACTAACAACTTGTTTTACGATTTTTACAGGCTCTTTAGCCACCGAACTTTGCACTATCAATAAAACGATAATCGTCGCAATCAATATAAGGGTTAAAAGCACGTAGATTATAATAGCGGTATTTGAAGAAAAAACACTTCCTACGCTAGACTTTAGTAAATTATTTAATTCAATAGTCGTCGTATTATTTGTCATAAATACTACTCCTTTAAAACTTTTTTATACTTTTGAGTGCTTAAACGTTTTCTTCAACGGTTGAATAGTGAATATACCTTTCTGTTTTAGAGTGGGTATAAGTGACGTTAGCATCTCCAAACACGTTGTTTATAAACTCTACAAAGCCTTCATTTTTTAAGTTGAATTCCTTTAACTCTATTAGCATAAACGGAATAATTTTAGTTGCAAGCACTAAATCTACTGTTTCTATAAGAGTGTTCTCTGCTTCTAATAAAATAGCAATTTGCTTTTCAACTGCACGGAACATTTTATTGCCAAATTGACTTTTGCTAAGGTCAATAGCAAAATTTTCTAACTTGTCAAACTTCTTCCAAGTTTCTTCCGTAGCGGCAAGAGTTTCAACGGATTTTGTTGCAAGATAATCAAGTTGTTGATAAGTAAATAAAGCATACTGCTTACTTGCCACGCTTGGCTCACAGTCTTTAACGTTTAAAGAATTTATACTAATACCACGTGCCAACTCTATATCTAAAGTTTTAATGTTTTCTTCATTTGAAACGTTTACTACAAACCAAACGTTTTCAGGAATTTTATAACTTTCGTTTTCAATAAGAACGTAGTTGTGCTCGCTTTTTGGGTTGGCAATAAACTTTTCAAACTGTTCAAAATACTCTTTTAAGGTATTAAACCTAACGTTGTCTAAGCCTATAAGATAAATTTTATCTTTGTTCTTAACCGCTTGTTCTAAGCCGCTTATAACTTGACTTTTTATAGTAGAGCCGTTATCTAAATGCTTTACTAAACTATAACTAAAAGCGTCTTGAACGTTATCAACGTATTTTGAAGTGCTAAAATATTTAGAAGCACTTGCCATAAATTTATCAAAACATTTACTATCTAAATTATCTATCGCTATGAGTTTAGAACTTACTAAAGACGAGAAGAATAAACTTGCGCTCTCTTTATCTATACTTACGCCTTTTTCGTTAGCGCAAGCCATAAAGTCTTCTATCGCCTTATTTAGGCTAAGTGATTTGTTAACGTGCTTAAACTCGTCTTCTTCACTATGAACGTGTTTTTCTTCCTTTGCTTCGCTAATTTCTACTACGGTATCAAACTCGTCGTTAAACATTTTATCGGCGTCAAAAGTCTTTATATCAATAGCGTCGCTAAATAGTTTTTTATTGGCATCGTCTATCTTTTTAAGTTCAAGTTTGTAGGCTTTGTTTCTTTCTATAATATCAATGACGAAAAAGACTACGGCATCAACGCATAAAATCCCCGCTACTACGTTTAAGAATATAGCACCTAATTGCGATATTGAATTAAACATAAAAATCGCTATTGCCATAATGATAGAACCTAAAGCAATTGTTAAATTCTTTTTAGACCTTTTCATTTTTTCTCTTTTTGCCTCCAACATATAGTTTTCTTCCTTTACGTTTGATATAGACGCATAGTATTCGTGCAAGTTCTTACTGTCTAATTCGCCGTTTAGCCAATCTAAGTTAGGACAGCAATCTAGTTCTTTCCCTTGCTTTTTAATTTTGCCTATTTTTGCTACGTTTTGACAAGACTCTCCAACATATACCTCATATTCGCTATCAAGCGCTTTATACTTACCATCTAAGTAAGCGTACGGAATATTTATTGCAATTTTTACAGTCGCTCTTTTCTTTGGTTTAATATAAACCCTTTCAAAAGCCTGCAAAGTATATTTTGGCTGTAATAGTTCTTTATTGTCTTTTAAGCCAATATATACTTGGACAACCTTATCAATCGCTACTTTGCTTTTATTTTTTAACTTAACTTTAACTACGCCTTTTCTAACTTTTGCTCGTTTATACTTTGTTTTACCAATCGTTAAACCATAGCCGAAATGATTATTGGTAGGCTTATCAATACTTACGTACTCTCTATAACCTAAAAGCGCACCTAAGTTTTTACACTCTCTATTTTTTAATAAATAACGCCTTTCGTAATTGTCTATTAACGTATGCGCTATTTTGCCGTTAGGTCTATAATTACCTAAGAATATATCATAAAGACAATCGGCAACCGTAACCGCTTTAATTGGCGAATAAATAACGCAAGAAAAGTCTTTAATAAAATCAATTCCCACTTGGTATTCGCTTGATAGTACGATAACTACTTTATCTCTATACGCTAACAACTTGCTTATTAGCGCCTTTTGATTTGCAGGCAATTCGCCCCTGTCCATTTTTGAATATTTTGCGCCAAGAGTGTCGTTTAACCCTAAAAATACTACAACACGGTTTGAAATTATAGCCTTTTTGTCTATTTCTAAAAGCAAGTCGTCACTTCTATCTTTATTTAAGTCATAACCTTTTATAAATTGGAAGTTAAATTTAATATCAGTTTTACTAGATAACTTTTCAAAAATACTAGAGCCGTCTAACTGTTGTAATGACGCAATATCGCCAACAATCGCAACGTTTTTAACTTTTTTAAACGGAAGAAGTTTTTTATTGCTTTTTAATATTACCGTAGATTTAAAAACGCTTTCTTTAGAAATTTTTAAAAGTTCTTCTCTTTTAAGTAGAGTATAACCTGTGCGAGTAAAGGTATTGCAGGTATATAAAAAGTCTAAAGTTCTATCAACAGCCTCGTCTAACATAGATAATGTTATTACGTGACCTTTTGAAATTTCTATATCAATTTGGTCAATATCTATATAGCCGTTTTTAAACTCTGTTTCTAATGAGAGACCGTCCTTTACCGCTGCCAATACTTTGGTTTCAGAGCCTTTAAAAGTTATTATTTTATCACATATATCTTTAACCGTTTCGCTAGCCGAAGTTTCTAGGCTTACTAAAAAGGCTTTATGCTCTTTATTTATCTCGTCAACGACGGTTTTTTGTAAGTTTTTATTAACGCCACTATACTTTCCGCCTAAATTTTTATTAGGAGTAATAATTGCAAAGCACCCGCTACGTTTTATAACTTCAATATACGGTTTTACAAAAAACTCAGCAATAAAGGTCTTGCTTGGGTTTTTGTCTATCCACTTTAAGTCTTTATCTACAAGATAACAATCGTCAAGCCCGACAACTAAACCTTCGCGCATTATTTCTCTAGCAAATATTGCCGACATTTCAACGCTGACAAACACGTCTTCAGAAATTTCGCTACTAAGCGGCCTAAGTTTTGGTTTAGGACCAAACGAAATGGCAAAGTTAACGCCGTCGTTTTTCATTTTAATAGCAATTTTGTAGGCAATTTCTTTCCAAAGTTTTTTATCAAATGAGTTTACAAGTACCGAAGGTTTTGGGAACATTTCTTCTAAATAGTTCTTAACGTAGCCGATTTTTAATTTAGGAATTTTGTGCTCGGCAAAAAAACTATCGTCTAAACTAACAATATCAGAAACTATTTTGATTTTTTGTTGTTCACCTAATCTAGAAATTAGGTCTTGATAGTTAAGCATAAAACTCTCCTAAAAACTACTACCGCCTTGCGACGATTATTAAACTATTATTTTAATAATGCTTTGAAAAAATTTACGCATTCTTTAAACGCTACTGGTATCCACTGCACAAAAAACCACTTTATACCTATAAAAGCATATTCTACCCCAGTAGGTACGCCTACTAAGATAAACCATTTTAAACTAAACCATATAACGTTTATAAAGAACCACTTAATGCCTATCCAAGCATAATTAAGTGCAAATGGTACGGCTTCTACAAAGAACCATTTAATACTAAACCATATAACGTTTGTAAAGAACCATTTAATGCCTATCCAAGAATATTTAAGCGCAATTGGTATGCCGTCTTTAAAAAACCATACTATTGCTTGCCATAACGCATTTAATACAATAGGCATAATTTCTACTATAAATATCTTGATAGCGTTTGCTACGATAATTGCAATTTCTTTTATAAAGTTCCATACGTCTATTGCTATTTTAAGCCATATTGACATACCAAACTTATCTTTAGTGTAGTTAGAGTAAATAATTAAAAACGATGCAAGCATAATAAACAGTAATGACAATACCGATGCAAGCATTATTTTTGACGTGTTGTACTTATGTAGCCTAGATACCTTTGGCGCTGTGATAGGGCCGCTTAAAGCAGGCCTTTCCATATTAGGTTTTACATAATACACGCTTACGCCGTTATCAGTAGGCAGGTATTCATAGTCTTGCGACTTAGCCTTTATAAACTGCACTGTAAAATCAAAGCACTCTTTGTTTATTGGTACACCACGCTCTAAGGCGTATAATTTATCAGGCTCAATATTGAGTTTTACGTAAGTGTGCATCGTTTGTGATATAATATTGCCTTGCTTATCGTACTCAGTAAGTTTAAATTTTAAACTGTTAACCTTTACGCCTAAATGGCTTACTAGCCTAAAAAGTAAAACTTGCTCGCCCTTTTGTTCAGCCTTTATAAATTGCTTTATCTCTATAAAATTTTTATTTTGCTCGTGAGAGTAAGTACCTTTTTTTAATACTTTTACGTTAGTATTCATCTTAATAGTTTTACCCCCTTCTTTTTATAATGCGAAAGGATAATTCTAGTATAAATGAACGCTACTATAACGCCGGAAACTAAAATTGCAAAATATGAAATTCTTAACGGATAATCGGTAGTTATATGAAATATTGACATAATTTTAAATAATGCCGTATTTATAACGTAAGACTCTATAACCGCACCGACAATACTTAGTAAATCAAATAATAAAATTCTTGACTTTTTAACTTTGGTAAACTTTTCTTTATCTAACTTTTTGCCGTTTACTTTTCTTATAGCAAGTTTTACGTACGCCGTATTTTCGTTAAGCCTTATATTAGAAGTATAGCAAGGTGAAATTAATTTTTCGCTAACGACAATGGTATCAATAATTTTAGAATTGCTATCAAACATATAAATTTGATACGTTATTGTTTTTACGCCGTTTAACACGTTGCATTTTATGCTCTTTATACCGTCCTTTTCATAAAGAAGGTATTTATCAACGTAATTGCGGTACGACGGATTTGCACTATATACTATACCCCTACCGCCTTTAAAAACGTATTTATTTAAACCCCTATCGCCTTCAAAACCTGTCTTGCTTACTACTTTTAAGCAAATTTTTGGCAATATTCTACCCAAAACGAATACGTATATTATCACGTTTAATATAAACAATATTGCAAGTATTAAGTTGGATAATAATTTTATAACGTTCTCCATATCCATTGGGCGTCTATTGCTCCTAGTGTTTTTATTTTAAGTAGCCGTGATTTTCAAAAAACTCCGCCACGTTTTTAGTTTCTATTTTACTTAGGTCTTTTGGTAAAGACTCTATTAAAAGGTTTGCCGTTATAGTAAGTAAAACTTGAGAAACTTCTACGTCGTATTTTGCCAAGTTCTCTTCAAGTGCCATTACAAGTTCGGCGTGTATTTTATAATCGCTAAGCGAACTTGACTGTTTAATAGTATCTTCTATTGCTAAAACAAAAGTTTCGTACTTTTTGCCTTTTATTTTTTTACTCATAGCACTTGTAGTTATAGTTGCAGGTATATATTCAACTTCGCTAACTAAGTGCTTTGTTTTAGGGTTTTTAGATAGTTCCTTACTAAACTTATCCATTAAACCACTTTCTTTTGTGAGTAAGGTGTAGTCATTTTCAACTTCATTCCAATCAACGTCTTGTAGCATAAGGGCTAAGTTAAGTAGCGTTTTTGTGTTTTGGTAAACCATTTCGCCGTCAGTTTTAGAGAATATTTTTAAAACCCTACTGCTAATTGAACTAAATGCGTTATTGTTAAGTTCAACTATGCCCCTGTTTGAATTTTTTATACTTAACATGCCAACGTTTGCCGTAGACGAAAAGAAAGTTGCCGATACAACGCTAAACGTCAAAGACTTTTTCATATACTTTTCGTATCGCATTATCGTCTTTACACTATTTTCGTCACTTAAAGAATAAAACTTTTCAGATAGAGTTATTAACTCCCTTAAATTAAAATCTTCTAGCGTAGACAACTCTCGCTCAACGTTCGTTCTTTTATTTAAAACTTTAGCGTTAGCCATACTTGTAAAGAACATTTTTCCGCCTACTGCGTAAACGAATTCTAAGCCAAACTCGTTAGCGTATGGAATTTCTATTTTAGACAAAGCATTTTGAATAGTTGAACTTGTACCTTCTATTTCTTCAGTTCCTTCTTCGGCAACTTCTACGACTGCGGTTTTGTTTCCCATAGTGTTTTGAACGACGTTTAAAGCACGCTTAGCCGTTTGTATACCGCCGATAAATGGAGATAGCATAAACACTGCAAGCATAAAACCTGTAAACCCGCCGACAATCGCTCCATAGATATTGCTTTTTCTTTTTAAATAACCGTCTTTTGCGCTAGAATAAGTCACGCCAGTAATTTTAACAAGCCTTTTATCTAGCACCTTGTCTAAAGTCAATACTAAAATTATTTTTGTTATAAAAAAGCAAGGTATTGTAAATAAAGCACTAAGTACGAATTGACCTGCCATAATCAAAAGCGGCTCGTATCTATCGCTAACTTTAAGGTAAATGCTTTTTACGCCAAAAGACGATACAAGCGCGTTTATTTGCGGTTCAAATTTATCAATAAAACCTTCAACTATGCTAGGGCTAGTGGTAAAAATTATAGCAGATAAAAGTATGCCGAAAATGATAGAGCAAACGTTTACGGCTAAAGTTAAGAACGTGCAAAAAACACCCTTACCATAGCCTTTATAAGAGTGAATTGCAACAGCCGTTATAATTATTAATAATACGCATATTGAAAATAACGTAAATTTCATAATACACTGCCCTATCTAAAAAATATATTACATATATTTTAACACACTAATAACCCAATGTAAAGTATATTATATAACTTTAGTATATAGGACTAATAATATCACCTGTTTTTTAGCACGAAAAACACGCTACCTATTTTTTTAGAAAAGTAGCGTGTTTAAATTACGTATAAATTATTTTATTCTTAGAACAACTTTAATAATTTACTAAGTGCTGCAATAAGAACGAAAAGTGTAGTAGCAACGGTAGACATCATTTTGATAAAGATATCAAGTGCAACGCCTACGACGTCTTTACGAGTATCACCGATAGTGTCGCCAGTAACTGCCGCTTTGTGAGCGTTAGAGCCTTTGCCGTGACCTACTAATTTACCACTTTCAATATGCTTTTTAGCATTGTCAAACGCACCGCCTGAGTTGCCCATAAATATAGCACGTGGGATAGCAACGATAGTTGCGCCAAGTAAAATACCTAAAACGAAGTCAGTACCGAATATAGCACCGCCGATTACAGGAACTGCTAATGCGATAATTGATGGGAATAACATTCTCTTAAGCGCTGATGAAGTTGCTAAGCGAACGAGTAAGTTATAGTCAGGGTCTTTTTCGCCACTTAAAATAGAAGGGTCAGAAAGTTGTTTATCGCCAACGTCTGCAAGTTCTTTAGCAGAAATAATTGTATTGTCAGTTAAGATAGCACAGAAGAACTCAATTAAACCACCACCGATAATTAAACCTGCGATAAGTTTAATAAGGAAATTACCTTCAAGTGTAGGAATTGTAGTATAGTTTCCAATGAAAGCAACTATAAGTGAAACTGTTGCAAACGCTGCTGAGCCGATAGCGAAACCTTTACCAATAGCGGCAGTAGTATTACCTACTGAGTCAAGTTTATCTGTAATAACACGAACGTTAGCGTCTAAGTGGCAAGATTCAGCAAGACCACCTGCGTTGTCGGCAATAGGACCGAAAGCGTCAATAGAAACTGTTGTACCAACGAAAGACAACATACCAAGTGATGCGATTGCGATACCATAAGTACCTGATAACACACCTGAAATTAAAAGCGAAATTGCAATTATAGCCATTGGGTATAAGCAAGAACGTGAACCAACGGCGTCACCTTTAGTAACGACGAACGCTTCGCCTTCGGTAGCATATTCGGCAATAGTCTTTGTAGGCTTGAAAGAGTCACTAGTATAATACTCAGTAATAGCGCCGATAGCAACACCGCTACCAATACCTAATACTGCGCAAACCCAAGGAGAAAGCCAACCGAGTTTAAAGCCAACGCTACTGAGTAATTCTTTACTAGCACCTTTAAATGCAAAGAATGCTGCAAGACCACAAGTAATAACTGAAATACCTGCTGATATGTAAGTTGCTAAGTTAAGTTCTTTAGATGGGTTATCGCCCATTTTCTTAACTGAAGCGAAAATTAAACCAACTAAACAACCGATTAATCCGCCGCCTGCAACTACGAGTGGGAATACAAACGATGACGTAAAGAACGCACTTGTAATACCAAAAGTAGAAAGTAAGCCGATTGCAACTACGATAGATGCCGACATTGTAGCAACGAAACTTTCAAGCAAGTCAGAACAGTTGCCCGCTATATCGTTAACGTTGTCACCAATAAAGTCTGCAATAACGTTTGGAACACGGCTATCGTCTTCAGGAAGGTCGTTTCTAATTTTACCTAAAATATCGGCAGAAATGTCTGCTGCTTTTGTAAAATTACCACCTGCAACACGGTTAAACATAGCAACGGTAGAACAACCTAAAGAGTAAGAAGTTATTCTCATTACTGAACTATTTGTAATTAAAGCGTCAATGGCAATTAAACCTGTGCCTTCGTATTGTTGTAAACCTAAGCCTGTTGCCGTAATAACGTCTTGTGGACCTAAACCACTAATTAAAACGATAATAACTATACCTAAAAGACCTAATGCTTGAACTGAAAGACCGCTTATTGAACCACCGCAAAGTGCAACTTTAACAGTTTCACCAATAGATAATGATTCTTTAGCCTTGTTTGCTGTTCTAACGTTAGCGTAAGTTGCGCTCTTCATACCTAAAATACAAACGGTACTAGACATTAAAGCACCGAAAAGATAAGTGACGCCACTAAACTTTTCAATGAATAATGAAAGTAAAAGTGCAATTACGATAACTACGATACCGATAGTAGTAAATTCTTTTTTAAGGAATACGTTAGCACCCTCACGAATAATACCACTCATTTTAACCATACGGTCAGTGCCTTCTTCCATCTTCTTGATGCGAATATAGTTATAAACTACGTACGCAACCGTTAAAAGACAGATGGCTACAATGACCCATAACCAAGATTTGCCCATATAACACCTCTTATAAAAATTTTCATTAGTTTGTTAAAAGTGAAAACAGTTTTAACATACGCTTTGTATTATAGCATAAGTCGTTTAATTTTTCAATAGTTTTTTGAAAATTTTTTTGATTTTTTATAGCATAATTTTGATTGATTTTTTTGCAAGTTTTTTATTGAATTTTTTTAAAGTAAATGTTATAATTTATATATGTTAAATCAACTAGAAATAAGACGAAAAATTAAAAATAAACGCAGTTTATTACCACGTTTAGAAGTAGAGAATTTAAGCGATAAAATAACAAAAAACACACTGTCGTTAGACATTGTTAAACACCAAACGTTTTTTGTTTATAATAGTTTTAATAACGAAGTAGATACGCTAAAAATTATAGAGTTTTTAAAGGCTAATAATAAAACCGTTTTATACCCTATAATTATAGGCGATAATATGTATGCCGTTAAACCTTTAAGCGATAAATTTTGTTTAGATAAATACGGCATTTTAGTACCTAAAGACTATGTAATTGTAAACGAAGTTGACGTTGTTATCGTGCCGTTAATCGCCTGCGATGTAAGTAAAAATAGAATAGGCTTTGGCAAAGGTTATTACGATAGATTTTTAGCGGGTACAAATGCTATAAAAATAGGGCTTTCTTACGATTTTCAGGTGCTAGACAATATCCCGTCTAACGATTGGGATATAAAGTTAGACCTTATAGTAACGGAAAGTAGAATAATTAAATAAAATATA
Source organism: Christensenellaceae bacterium (assembly GCA_045648085.1). Lineage (GTDB taxonomy): Bacteria > Bacillota > Clostridia > Christensenellales > Borkfalkiaceae > HGM11412. The sequence goes on from JAZRNF010000001.1 coordinate 76,003, forward strand.
AACACGCTTGAGTTTTATGTCAAGCGTGTTTTTTTAAACGTTTAAGTTTACTAATTTGCCGTCAACAATTTTTAAGTTCAATAGTTTTAAAGCGTTTTCGCGGGCGATTTTATCGTAAATTTCTTCAGAAATTCTATTTTCATCAAGCATTTTATTCATAAGTTTAGAGTGCCTATCTTCAGTATCGGCAAAGCAAATATCCGTGCCGTACATTATCCTGTCAGGGAACTCGTTAAAGAATTTTTGAGTATAATTATAGTCTCTTGTAAGAGCAGTATATCCACTACCTGCCGAAATATCAACGTAAAGGTTTTTATACTCTCGCATAAGTTTTGGTATCATACCTTCGTCGTCAATTGGGTAAGTTATGTAGCCTTGCCTATCCTTTTCGTCTCTAAGCGTACCAAACTCACTCCAAAATGCAGGGCCGTGACCAATAAATTTTAGGTTTGGAAACATTTCTAAACACTTTCTTAACTTTTTAAGCCCCATTTCGTCGTATACGCCGTAGGAACGCTTATCGTTAACGTCCATATCAAATAAAAGGGGCATATCAAATAGTTCAGTCGCACGGTATAAGTTTAGTAGTTTTGGGTCGTCAAAATCCATTTTAGGTAAAACTTCGCCCATACCTACGCAACCTAATTTTTTAAAATGCTCTACTAAAATTTCAAGTTTACTATTTGGGTGATTGCCTAAAAGGCGTGGGTCTATATTGCAAAATGGAACGAACCTACCGTTAGAGTTTTTAGCAATATCTATAACTTCGCCGTTTGATTGTGGAACGTATTCTTCAGCGTTTGCTAGAACGAGTAATGCAGCGTGCGAAATGCCGTATGCGTCGTGTAGGCGAACAAGTTCTTCTTCATTTGGGAAAAATAGTTTGCCCGAATTATCAAACGGGTACGGATATTTATATACGTGTGCGTGAATATCAAAAAAGTTGTTTCTCATAATTAACCTCTTAACCTTGTAAAATAATTATACCACCTAAAACGCCAAATGTCTATAACTATCTTTCATAATCTATAAAGTATGTTTCATATGGGTAGTTTAATATAATGTAAGCGAGAGTAGATTATAATTGCTATGCAATATTATAATCAAATTTTGCAAATTTGACATAAAAAAAGACGCAGAATGTATCCCATTCTGCGTCTTGGATAAACAAAAAAGGAACTTTTGTCTACCAAAAGTTCCTTTTTTGTTGGTGCGGACGACAAGATTTGAACTTGCAAGGTTGCCCATTAGAACCTGAATCTAACGCGTTTGCCAGTTTCGCCACGTCCGCAAAAAAAGGTTTACTAGGTAAACCTTTATCTCCCTTCAAATCCTCTTTCTTTAAGCCAATTTAATGACATTTCTACCCACTTATAGAAGTTTGTTGACGTTGTGCTTTCAACGTTATCCCAATCATTACTATTAAAGGTTATTCTTTCAGCAGTAGATAGACCGTGCCTGCCCTTTTCAAAAATATGTAGTTCAAAAGGAACGCCGTATTTTTCGTATGCACTTGCTAATAATAAACTATTTTTACAAGGAACGGCAACGTCGGCTACCGTGCTTACTATAAATGCTGGTGGACAGTCTTTATCTACGTTTTTGTCTATTGAAAAGTCGTTTAATTTTTCTTCATAGCCATCGCCAAGTAATTTTTCAAACGAACCTATATGCGGTTTATCAACCCCGCTTACAACAGGATACATAAAAATTGACGCGTCAGGGCGAACGTATGACTTTTTATCCCCTAAAAAGTCAAGTTCACTTCTTTTAAACATTGTAGATATTGTTCCAAGTAAATGCCCACCTGCAGAGCAACCTAAGGCGCAAACCATATTTTTATTAACGTTTAAATTTTTTGAGTTATCTCTTATATACGCCATAGCCATAGCCGCTTCTTTAAAGGCAGTTGGAAATCTAAGTGGCGCAACTGAATAATTTAAAACGAAAGCACTATAACCGTTAGACAAATATTTCATAGCGATAGGCTCTTTTTCCCTTTGGCTAGTCATAGAGTATCCGCCACCTGCAATAACTAAAATTGCAGGATATTTTCGTTCACTATATACCTCGGTTAATAATTCTTGCACGTAGCAAGTTAATATGCCAACCGCGCCACTTGGCTTTTCTATATTAAAATATTTATATAAATCAACGTCAAAAATCTTCATATTATTCCTTTATATATGCAGTCAATGCGTGTATTTTTTTGCCTTCTTTTACAAATTTTTCTTCGTATTCGGTGGCAATATTGTCGCTAGGTAAATTTGAATATAAATCTTCCTTAACTTCTTTTAGCGTAAACCCATTGTCTTTAAAAGACTCAATTGAAAACTCAAACAAACTATCGCTATCCGTTTTCATTTTAATTTCTGCACCACTTTTTAATATAATTTTATAAATGTTTAAAAAGTGAAAGTACGTAAGCCTATGGTTTTCGTACTGCTTTTTAGGGTAAGGGCAAGAAAAGTTTAAATATATTTTAGATACGCTATTTTTAGGGAGCAAGTAGTGTAATATTTCAGCCCCACAGTTGAAAAATTGAATATTAGTTAAATTCTCTTTTTCAGCATTTTCGGCTGCTGAAACAATTACGTTATCAATAATCTCTACACCTATAAAGTTAACGTCTTTTCTACGCTTAGCGTGTTCTATTAAAAAACTACCTTTACCGCAACCTATCTCAATCTCTACGGGATTATCGTTGTTAAAAAGTTTATTATAATCAACAAGGTCGTATCTATCTTTTTCGTCTAAACGATATATATCCGTTGATTTTTGAAGCGCAATTAGTTTGCATTTTGAAAATCTTGCGCCAAGATTTTTCTTTCGTCTCATTCTCATAAGTTATTATCAACGTCTCCGTAACCGTACTCTGAAAGCAAGTTTTCTTTATCACGCCAATCTTCTTTAACTTTAACGTAAGTTGTTAAAAATACTTTAGCGCCTAAGAATTTTTCCATACTTTCCCTTGCGTAAGAACTAACTTCTTTTATAGCAGAACCTTGCTTGCCAATTAAGATAGACTTGTGGTTTTGCTTTTCACAAATAATATCTAAATTAACTTCGTACGTACCGCTTGGCTTTTTATAAAACTCGTTTACAACGACTGCTATACCGTGCGGAACTTCTTTGTCAAACTTGATTAAAATTTTCTCTCTCATAATTTCAGCAAGCATAAACTTTTCGCTTTTATCTGAAACTATATCTTCGCTAAAGATATAACCTTGCTCTGGAAGATAACTAACTATTAAATTTTCTAGTTCTTTAATATTCCTGTTTTTTCTTGCGGAAACTGGAATAATCTCAGCAATATTATCAAGTTCCGCTATCTTTACAAGAGCCTTAGGAATATCGTCTTTAGGCATTATATCAATTTTAGATAAAACTACTATGATTTTTATATCGTTTTTTAAAACTGATTTTAATATATCTAAATCTTCTTCTTTAATTCCTTCGTGAATATCTAAAACGAATAATACAAGGTCAACGTCAGTTATAGTTCTTTTCGCCGTCCTTTGCATTTTTTTAGATAGTTCAGTTTTACTTTTGTAAAAACCAGGGGTGTCTTCAAAAACTATTTGATAATCTTTTTTAGTAAGTATGCCTAAAATTCTATCCCTAGTAGTTTGTGGCTTTGGCGATACTATAGCAACCTTTTCGCCGACTAATACGTTTATAAGCGTACTCTTTCCTGCATTTGCTTTTCCTATTACTGCTACCGTACCACTTCTCATACTCTTAAAATCCTTAAGTTATTCATAATTTTTTCTTCTAATTCACGCATTTCTTTTTTATCTTCATCTTTAATATGGTCATAGCCAAATAAATGTAGCATGCCGTGGCAAATAAGATAATTTAATTCTCTATTTAAACTGTGATTATACTCTATTGCTTGTTCTTCAGCCCTTTTTACACATACTGCAATACTGCCTAAAAACAAACTATTGTCGTCGTCTAATTCTAACGGATAATCTTTTGAATTTAAAACTTTACCCCTTATGCCGTCTAAAGTAGGAAAAGACAAAACGTCTGTAATTCTGTCTATTCCCCTTTGAGTATTATTTAAGTTTTTAATTTCTTCTTCACTAACGAAAATAACTTCTAACGACAAGTTTTCAGTTTGCTTTAAAGAAGAATACACTTCACTTGCTAAACTATCTATGTCAATAGGGCTATTTTCAATATAGACTTTTAAATTAGTTGCCATTTTTATTGCCTTTTTTAAGTTTTGGATATTTAACCCTATCGTGATATACACCCGCTAAGGTGTTGGTTATTGCGTTCCTTATAACGTCTAATTCTTTAAAGGTTATGTCACACTCTGAAAATTGTTCCATATCCATTCTTTCTTCAATTATTTCTTTAACCGCCCTATCAACGTTTTCGTGAGTTCTATTGCTAACCGTTCTGACTTTGGCTTCGCAAGCGTCACAAATCATAATAATGGCGTTTATTTTAGTTTGTGGCTTAGGACCGTAATAACTATAATCGTTAATATTAAGTTCACCGTCGGTAAACTTTTGCGCCTTAGCATAGAAATATCTTATTGGCATAGTTCCGTGATGTTGCTCGGCTGCTTGGGCTAAAACTTCAGGATAATGCCATCTTCTTATAAGGTCTGCACCGTCTTTAGCATGCGCCCTTATAATGTCTGTTGAAAGTTCAGGAGTTAACTCGTCATGCGGGTTTACGCCTTGTTGATTTTCAGTAAAGAAATCTGGTTTTTTAACCTTGCCTAAATCGTGATAATACGCACACGCTCTAGCAAGTAATGGGTTTAGGTTTATTGCATTACTACACGCCTCAGCAAGTGATGCTACTATTATAGTGTGGTTAAACGTACCTGGAGCATTTTCCATTAAATGTTTTATAAGTTTAGACTTGTGGTTTGTAAGTTCAAAGAGCCTAAAGTTAGTTAGTGCACCGAAAATAATTTCAAAAAATGGCAATAACGCCGTGAGTAATACGCTTGATAATACACCGCTAAATAAACCGTAGAAAGCAACCTTGCTAACGACTTCTAAGCCTGACGTAATTTCTAAAAACACAGCGCTTATAACTACTGGAATTGAAATAAACAAGCCTTGCAAAATAACCTTAGCACGAGAGCCTTCACCATCTACGATAAATACGGCTAAAGTTCCTGAAATAAAGTTCATAATAAGGGCGTTGTACACTTCAAAACTAAGTTCAAAATGATAGTCGTAGAACAAGTCAAACAACATCATTAAAATACTAAAGAAACAGTTAAGAAGTATGCCCGAACGCTTGTCTACTAAAAATAGCATAAGCAAAGCGCATAATGCATAAGGTCTAAGATATATGTTTTTTGCACCGAGCAAAAAACAAGCGATAAACGATACGTTTATTATAGTAAACATCATAATTAAGTTTGACGTTTTTTGTAAAAACTCTCTTTTATCCATATAAAAGTATATAAATATCATAAACGAAATTAAAATTTCGGCAACGAATATATATATACCCCTTTCAAACACTTCGCCACTTGTTAAATATGCGCGAATGAACTTGATATCACCCTTAACGTACGCCCCCGCTAATAAGAAAAGAGCAATTAAAAATATACCTTGTAATAAAAATAAAGATATAACTTTAACGTAGTCTTGAAATTTCCATTTTGCTTTCTTTTGATTAACCATTTTATTCCTTTAAATTATGTTTTATTGAAATACGTGTCTTACGTTTAAAATTACGTAAACGCCGTTTGCGTCAGTTTTAGTAGTGCAAGATACAACCTCGTTATCTTGTAAAAATTTTGCAATACTTATAAAGTTTTTTATAGTATCGTCGTCAAACTTATTAGACTTAAAAAACTTTACTTTTTCTTCTATTACCGTCACTCTACCTACGACGTAAGTAGGATACTCAACTTCGTCTTTACCTACCGTGTACGCACCTATTAAAACTGTCCCGCCCTTTACTTTATCGCCCACGTTAACAAGCAAAGTTCCACTTAAAACGATTGCGCTTTCAACAACGCCGTCAATGGTACAAGTAATTGGTTGAACGTTTTTTTCTAGCGTGCCTAATTCGGTATTAGACACCATAGAGTTTATAATAACAGTGTTGCCCCTTTTTTCTATAGAGACAAAAGAGAGCCTTTCTTTATGCGACAATAATTTTAACCTTAATAAGTCAACGTTTGCCTTACTATATTTAGCACCTTTATATATCCCATAATCTTTTGCAATCGAGATAATTTCGTTTTTATATAAACTACCGCTACCCGTACAATCAACGTCATAAACAAAGTCGTTTAAAGTAAAGCAGTTGATAGTAAAAAGTAAAACGCCTATGCTAACACCTATATATTTTAAAGTGGTATAAACAGGTGAAAGTAAACCCCTATAATTTACTTTTAGTATATTATAACACATATTTTTTGAAATAGCAAAAAATTTACGTCTATCTTGATAATCAATAGTCACTATAAAAATATTTTCTTGTTTTTGCTTATAACCGTAAATCGCTACGTTTTTTTGGTGCAAATAAATAGGCAAATCTTTCATTTTTACGCCTTTTACGGTATATGCGCACCTTAGTAGACCCCTTTTCATAACAACTTCTCCTTTTCAATAGCGGTTATTTCTCCTACTACACAAAGGTCGCTTTGAAAATACGATTTGATTTTTAAATTTTTGCCCTTAATATATATTTTGCCGTTTTTTATAGCAATAATTACTATTTTATCTTGAATATCTATTATTTTTTGAACGCCCTCTATGTAAATTCCGCTATCGCCACAAACGGTAATTCTATAATTAGAAAGTGCTAAGCCACCTGTAAATGAAAAAATATTATCTAAAAAACCCATAATATACCTATATATAATGTAT
>JAZRNF010000002.1:0-10338 GCA_045648085.1 Christensenellaceae bacterium
GCTATGATCATTTCAAGAATCAACGGCTTCACTTACGTTGAAACTGAATTCGATCCATATAGCGAAACTGTTAAAGTAGTTTACGAAAAACCATATTCAAACGGTCCTCGTGCAAAAGTTAAATGCTACGGCGCTGATAACGTTCCAGAAGGCGTTGCTATCATGAAACTTGAAAACGTTTCAGTTTCGATTACTGGTAACTCTACTAACCCAACAAGATTCCAACACCCTGTTGCTGGTACTTACAAGAAATGGGCTATTGAAAACGGTAAATCTTACTTCTCTGTTGCTTCTGGTGGCGGTACTGGTAGAACTCTTCACCCAGATAACATGGCTGCTGGTCCTGCTTCTTACGGTATGACTGACACTATGGGTAGAATGCACGGTGACGCACAATTTGCTGGTTCAAGTTCTGTTCCTGCACACGTTGAAATGATGGGCTTAATCGGTGCTGGTAACAACCCAATGGTTGGTATGTCAGTTGCAGTTGCAGTTGCTATTGAAAAAGCAATGAAAGCATAATAAAAACTAATATAAAAAAAGTGTTGCGAAGTTTTGCAACACTTTTTTATATTTTAATCTTATTTATGTTCTTTTATCCAGTTAAGCAATTCTTCATAAGTCATTTTACCATCTGCCAGTGAAAACCCTATTAAAACTAAATCTTCATCAGTATATTTTAAATTTATTCCGTTGATAGCAAGAAAAGATAACATAACCAATAAACCAATTCGCTTATTACCATCTATGAAAGCGTGGTTAGACACTAAATTATATCCAAGCCTTGCACCCTTTTCTTCTTTTGTAGGGTATAGTTCAACCCCATCAAAAGTTTGATATGCTGACTCTATTGCAGAATCTAAAAGCCCAAAATCTCTTACTCCTGCACTACCTCCACTTGACTCAATAACAAGTTGCTGTAATAATAAAACTTTTTCTTTATCAAACTTAATCATTGAGACAACTCCTTAAAAGCAGCACTATGTTCAGTTAATATCATTTTTGCAATTATGGTAAGCATTTGTATTTCAGAAGATAATTTATTTTCATTAAATTTAGAAACAACATATTGAGGTTTATTGTTTTTTAATATTATAACATCTCCATTTTGTTCAACCTTTTTTACTACCTGTGAAAAGTTTTGATTTGCATCAGTTATAGAAACAAGATTTTTAGTGTTAGTAATCATAATTCTTACCTCCTATATATATTATACACAAAAATAGGATAAATTCAACCTATTTTGAAAACTTTTTTAATTTTTTTTAATACAGCATTTTATCGGTATGGATAACAACCCAATGGTTGGTATGAGTGTTGCAGTTGCAGTTGCTACCCCAAAAGCAATGAAAGCGTAATAAAAACTAATATAAAAAAAGTGTTGAGAAGTTTTGCAACACTTTTTTGTTGTTTATCGTGTTTAAATAGCAATTTTGTGCTTAAAATATTTTTATAAAAGTAATAAAACAACTTGTAATTGATAATAAACTGTGTTATCATATTTGTATTAAAATAAACTAAAGGTGAGACAAATGATTATTGGTGTACTTAAAGAAATTAAACCTAACGAATATCGTGTAGCGGCAACGCCTGCAACGGTTAAAGAAATTGTTAGCCGTGGGCATAAAGTTTTAGTTGAAAAAAACGCAGGTTTTGGTTGTGGTTTTACTGATACCGACTATGCTAATGCAGGTGCAACGGTACTTGAAACTGCTAAAGAAGTTTACGAAGGGGCAGACTTATTTTATAAGGTAAAAGAAATGTTCCCTGAAGAGTGGCAATATATGAATAAAGATAAAATCGTTTATACGTATATACACTCAAACGCTCACCCAGAAGAAACGGATGCTATTTTAGATAGTAAAGTCACGGCAATCGCTTATGAAGACATTACTGATAAAGACGGAAACTTCCCACTTTTAAAACCTATGAGCATATTAGCAGGTAAGGGTGGCTTTTTGGCTGCATTACACCATATGCAATCGGTATTTGGCGGTAGTGGTACGTTGCTTGCAAACGTTTGCGGTATTGACGCTCCTGTCGTGACGATAATCGGTGCAGGAAACTCAGGTCTTGGCGCTGCCGAACTTGCAGCGGGTTTTGGCAACGTAGTAAGAATATTAGACGTCAACGTTAAAGCGCTTGAAAACGCTAAGGCAATATTGCCGTCAAACGTATCTTGCTTATATTCTAATAGAGAAAACTTAGTTAAATGCTTAAAGGAAAGCGACGTTGTTTTAAACTGTATTTTATGGCCAAAACATAGAAAAGACCACCTTATATATAGAGAAGACTTAAAATTGATGAAGCCTTCTAGTATGATAGTAGACGTTGCTTGTGACGACGAAGGCGCAGTAGAAACTTGCCGTTCAACAACTCACGACAATCCAACCTATTACGAAGAAGGCATACTTCACTATTGTGTAGACAATATTCCATCGGCTTTTGCAAAAACTGCATCAATTATGCTTTCTAATGCAACTTTACCTATTCTACTTGAAATTGCAAACAAGGGCGTAAAACAAGCCCTTAAAGATAACGAACATTTAAGGAACGGTTTAACTGCATATGACGGCAAGTTGACGCTTAAAGAAACTGCCTTAAAGCAAAATAGACCACTTACCGACGTAAATGAACTTATAAAAAGTTTTTAGTATAGGCTCTCAACAATAAATAAAAATGCGAATCGCAATGATTCGCATTTTTTGTTTGTGTAAAATTCTAAATTATAAAACTTTTTTAATAGCAGATAAAAGTTCCGAATATTCTTCAAAGGCTAAAAGGTTAGGGTAGTCTTTTTTAATTTTTTCGGTACTTCTAAATAAAAAGCCTGCTTTAGAGTTTAAAATCATTTCTAAGTCGTTATAACTATCGCCTGCGCAAATAGTTTCAAAACCAACTGATTGAAGTGCTTTAACGGTAGATAATTTAGAGTGAGCACAACGCATTTTAAAGCCTGTAATTTCGCCGTTATTACCAACTTCAAGCGTGTTGCACATAATAGTAGGGTAGCCGAGTTGTTTCATAAGTGGGGTAGCGAATTGATAGAAAGTATCGCTTAAAATAACTACTTGAGTTATTTTGCGAAGTTCGTCTAAAAACTCTTTAGCGCCGTCAAGTGGTGAAATTGTTGAAATAACCTCTTGAATTTCTTTAAGCCCCAAACCGTGTTCTTTTAAAATATTTATACGGTATTTCATAAGTTTATCATAGTCTGGTTCTTCTCTCGTGGTAATTTTAAGTTCTGGGATATTAGTTGCTTCGGCAAACGCTATCCAAATTTCAGGAACTAAAACGCCTTCTAAATCTAAACATACAATATTCATATCGTTTTTCATAATAACACCTTAATTATTTAATAAAGTTTTCAAGAGAACTAAAGTCTAACTTGTCGTAATTTTTAATAAACTCGTATAGTTTAGACGCTATTATTTTTGCTCCGCCAACCGTGTTGCTTTCAATATTGAGTGGTAAAAGTGGGTCGTGGAGTGAAAGCCTAAGCAAGAACCAACCGTCGCCGTTTTCTTTTGATAAGTTAACTCTAACGCCTTCGTAGTTATCACTTGCAAGGTTAAAACCGCAAGTTGACTTAGCGTACTCGTTTAAGTCGTCAATAACTTTTTGACCGTATGCTTTAAAATCGTCAAGTAAAATATTCATTCTAAACTCAACGCTTTCCTTTGGCTTTTCAAGGCTGTCAATTAAAGACGCTAAAGTATAGCCTTGTTTTTTACCGCGGGCAAGTTCTATTAATAATTTCGTAACTAGGTAAGCACCGTCGTCTAAGAAATAGTTTTCTTTAAGTGCGCCGTGACCTGACGTTTCAATTGCTAGTTGGCTATCTTGACCTAAATTGTTAAGGCGAATAGATTCGTTAATAACGTTTCTATAACCCCTTTTAAAGCGGTGGTGAATACCACCTTTTTCTTTGATAAACTTAGCAAGACCCGTTGACGTAATAGAGTCTGTGACGATAGTTGTACCTGGGTACTCTCTAAGTAAAATTGCTGAAAGCATTGCTATAATTCTATTTCTGTTAAGTTCGCTACCGTCAGATAAAACTGCGCCAGCCCTATCAACGTCAGTATCAAAAATGATACCAAGGTCGGCATTGTTTTCTTTAACTGCTTCGGTAATGCTTTCCATTGCTTCTTTATTTTCAGGGTTTGGTATATGGTTAGGGAAACTGCCGTCAGGCTCTAAAAATCTACTGCCTTCAGTGTTTGCACCAAGTGGTTTTAAAACCTTATCAACGTAAAAACCGCCTGCGCCGTTGCCTGCGTCAACTACGATTTTGAAACCTAAAAGTGGCATATCTTCACCAGTTGCACTCTTAATTTTATTAACTAAAATATTAGAGTAAGCGTCCATAAACTCACCGTCAACGATATCACCTTTAGGAAGATTAGTCTTAGCGTCACTTTCAGCGTACGCTAAAATTTGTTTAATATCCTCTTTTTCAAGACCACCAAGGCTAGTAAAGAATTTAAAGCCGTTTCTATTAAAAGGTAAGTGGCTTGCGGTAATCATAATAGTACCGTCAAACTCATAACCTTTAGTGACTGTTGCCATAAACATTGCAGGGGTACTTGCCATACCAAAGTTAGTCACGTGGAGACCGCTTTCTACCATAGCAGAGCATATCCAATTAGATAATTGTTCGCCTGATAAACGAGAATCTCTACCAACTGCAACTTTTAAGTCTTTTTTATTTGTTTTGTTAATAAGCCAAAGGGCAAATCCTCTACCAATATCACGGCAAACTTGTTCCGTTAAATTAACGTGTTGACCTTCAATGCCTTCAAGTGCTATGCCACGAATATCACTGCCGTTTTGTAATTTCTTATAATCCATAAAAAAACTCCTTAAAATTTTTTACTAAACTAATTTTATCACAATAAAATTTAAAATGCAAGTAAAGTTATAGGGGATAAACGTCATTTTAAAAGGTCGTAAAGTTTATTTTATAAATCGTTTTAGTTGCTATTTTACCTTGACTTTTTTATTTTAGTGACTTATACTATTATAGTTAGTTAATATTTATACGACAACGTTACAATAAATTTAAACTTTTTAAAGGGGTTTGTTATGAAAATTTACGAAGAACTTATTGAAAGGGGCTTAATTGCTCAAGTGACTGATGAAAATGAGATTAGAGAACTCATAAACGAAGGTAAAGCAAAATTCTATATCGGTTTTGACCCAACTGCAGACTCTTTACACGTAGGTCACTTTATGGCACTTTGCTTAATGCGCAGGCTTCAACTTGCAGGCAATCAACCCGTTGTATTATTAGGCGGTGGTACTGGTATGATAGGTGACCCGTCTGGTAGAACTGATATGCGCCAAATGATGACTAAAGAGACTATTGAACACAATATTGAGTGTTTTAAAAAGCAAATGTCTCGCTTTATTCGTTTTGAAGGCGAAAACCCTGCAATTTGCGTAAATAATGCCGACTGGCTTTTAGACCTTAATTACGTTGACGTTTTAAGGGAAGTAGGCGCTTGCTTCTCAGTAAATAACATGCTCCGTGCTGAGTGTTATAAACAACGTATGGAAAAGGGTTTATCTTTCTTAGAGTTTAACTATATGATTATGCAATCATACGACTTCTATTACTTATTTAAAAAGTACGGTTGCAATATGCAATTCGGTGGCGACGACCAATGGTCTAACATGCTTGGCGGTACTGAACTTATTAGAAAGAAACTTGGTAAAGATGCTTACGCTATGACCATTACTCTTCTTATGAATAGCGAAAGCAAAAAGATGGGTAAGACTGCAAAAGGCGCAGTATGGCTTGACGAAACTAAAACTCCACCATTTGAGTTCTATCAATATTGGCGCAACGTTGCCGATGAAGACGTTTTAAAATGTGTTAAAATGTTAACCTTTATTCCGCTTGACGAAATTAAGGCTATGGAAAGTTGGCAAGGTGAACAACTCAATAAAGCAAAAGAAATTTTAGCGTATGAACTTACAAAATTAGTTCACGGCGAAGATGCGGCGGAACTTTCTTCTAAGCAAGCGAAAGCGGCGTTCGGTGGCGATACTGAAAATATGCCTACAAAAGAGATAACTAGTGCAACCGCTACGGTTATTGATTTACTTTGCGAACTTGGTTTATGTAAGTCAAGGGGCGAATCTAGAAGACTTATTGAAGGTGGTGGCGTATCTATTAACGACGATAAAATTTCAGTAAGCTACGTTTCACTTGAAAAATATTTAAAAACTAAAGAATTCGTTTTACACAAAGGTAAAAAAGTACACTACAAAATCATAGTTAAGTAATAATGAAAGAAAGTTTTTTAACGGTTAAAAACTATATAGAAAACGAAATTATTATTGAAAAGTCTAAGTTTATTTGTACTGTTTCTCCAGTAGATGGGGAAGACGACGCTAAAAAATTCGTTCAAGATATAAAAAGCAGGTATAGTGATGCTACGCATAACTGCTACGCCTTTGTTGCCGACGAAAACGGGTTTTATATAAAGTTTTCTGACGACGGTGAGCCACAAGGTACGGCGGGTATGCCAATGCTTGAAGTTTTAAAAAACAGGAATATTTTTAAGGTGGCTGCGGTAGTCACTAGGTACTTTGGCGGAGTAAAACTAGGCGCAGGCGGGCTTGTTAGGGCGTATAGTGATAGCGTTTGTAAATGCTTAGATAAAGCGCAAATTATAGAGCAGGTTTACTCTATAAAACTAGGCGTAGGCGTGTCGTTTTCGCTTTACCCTAAAATATTAAAATATTTTAGCGGTATAAAAGTAAAGGTTTTAAACACCGAATTTTTAAGCGATAAAGTCTTAATAGAATTTAGTATACCAGTGCAAAACAAAACTCAAGTTTTAAACGCTATTAGCGATTATTCTTCTGGTAAAGCCGAAACTAACGAATTAGGTTTTTCTTACGAGGTTTATAAATGAAAATAATAACCGATTTAAAAACTCAAACTAAAAACGCCAAAAGGGTAAGCGTGTTTTTAGACGGTGAGTATTATTGTGGTTTAGATTTGCAAACCGTAGTTAAAAACAGGCTAAAAGTAGGCTTAGAAATTAGCGAAAGTGAACTTATTGTAATTCAACGTGAAAGCGAACTTTCTGCATGCTACAATAGTGCGCTAAACTTAATTTCTAAAAGTTCAAAAACCGAAAAGGAAGTTAGTGATAAACTTGTAAATAAAGGCTACCTGCTTGAAATTGTAAGCGAGGTTATTTTAAAAATTAAATCCTACGGGTTTATTGACGATAAAAATTACGCCGAAAGGTACGTTTCTACGTACAAAAACACTAAAAGTAAACGCCTTATGGCGCTAGAACTAAAACGTAAAGGAGTTAGCGAAAGCGACGTTAATAGTGTTTTAGATAGTGCCACTTCTCAAGAAGAAGTTGCGTATAATATAGCCCTTAAATATCTTAAAAACAAAGAGATAAATAGGACAACCGTTCAAAAATGCTATAACTATTTACTCTCAAAAGGTTTTAGTTATGACGAATGTTCGTACGCAACTAAAAAAGCAACTAAAATTGAAGAAGAAATTTAAAAGCCTTTGCTCACGAAAGCAAAGGCTTTTTTATTTTAAGATTATTATTCTTCGCTAAACAATTTTTTAATTGCTTGCGATAGGTATGATACTGGTACTATGTTTACCTTGTCTTTATACTTTTTAACGCTGTCGTAATTGCGGTATGGAACGTAAATTGTTTTAAAACCAAACTTAATAGCGTCTAAAACCCTTTTTTCCGCTTGGGTGACCGCTCTAATTTCGCCAGTTAAGCCTAGTTCTCCAAAAGCAGTCACGTCTTTACTTATTGGAATATTTTTACTAGCGCTAACTAAAGATAGCGATATCGCTAAATCAATGGCGGGCTCTTGTAGTTTTATTCCGCCCATAGCGTTTAAATAAACGTCTTGATTATAAAACGGAATATACGCTTTTCGCTCTAAAACGGCTATTATTAAAACCATACGATTGTAGTCAATTCCTAATGGCATACGCCTTGGCATACCGAATACCGTTTTAGATACTAAACTTTGAATTTCTACCGGCATACACCTATTGCCACTTATTGACGGAGTTGCGATACTGCCCGAAGAAACGCCCCTGTTTTCACTCATAAATACGCCGTTATAGTCGGTAATGCCTAAAATTTCCTTTTCGTTCATTTCAAACACGCCTACTTCTTGGACTGAGCCAAAACGGTTCTTAACGGCTCTTAAAATTTTAAGGTTATCATTTGTTTCACCCTCAAAATAGAGTACACAGTCCATAATATGCTCTAAAACTTTTGGTCCTGCAATAGCCCCGTCCTTCGTCACGTGGCCTATTAAAAATACTGTTTTATGCTTAGTTTTAGCAAGGCGCATAAGCCTAGACGCGCACTCTTTAACTTGGCCGACAGAGCCTGCCGAACCCGTAAGTTCACTTAAATATACCGTTTGTATAGAGTCAACAACTATGAAATCATAATCTTCGCTAGCAAGTTCAATACTTTCCAAATTACACTCGTTTAAAATATATAAGTTGTTGGAATTGATATTTAATCTATCCGCGCGCATTTTCACTTGCGACAAACTCTCTTCCGCCGAAACGTATAACACCTTGTGAGTATTAGAAATATGTCCCGCAACTTGGGTTAAAATAGTTGACTTTCCAACACCTGGGTCACCGCCTATTAAAACGATAGAGTAGGGTACTATTCCGCCACCTAAAACAACGTCTAATTCTTTTATGCCTGAAGATATTCTTTTAAATTCTTCCTTTTCAATTTCGCCTAATTTTTTAGGCTCAACTTTTTTTATAGTAGCAGACTTATCGCTGCCGCTTGACTGATTTATAATCTCTTCAACGAAAGTACCGTACTTACCGCAACTAAAACATTTGCCAAGCCAAGTAGGGCTGGAGTATCCGCACTCTGAACATACGTATTTTGTAGTTAATTTTTTCATAATGAACCCTTTTTATTTGAGCATAAAACGTAAGCCTGACAAGCAATACCTTCTTCTCTACCAACAATACCTATACCTTCTAAAGTAGTTGCGGTTATTCCTATTTGAGTAGTAGGTATTCCTATTACGCTTGCTAAATTTTCTATAATTTTAGGAATAAAATTCATAAGTTTTGGCTTTTCAGCCATAATTACCGCCGAAATATAATTTGGTTTAACGCCTTTTTCGCCTAGCATTTTTAAAACTTCTTTTAAAAGTAAAATGCTAGATATATCTTTATATTTAGGGTCTTTATCGCTAAAATAATAACCTATATCTCTAAGCCCTGCACTTGATAAAAGAGCGTCCATTATAGCGTGGGTTAAAACGTCGGCATCGCTATGACCTAGTAAACCTTTATTAAACGGAATTTCTATTCCACCTAAAATAAGTTTTCTATCTTGTACTAATTTGTGAAGGTCAAACCCCGTACCAACGCTAGAAATGGGATTGTTAAAGTCGCTAGGGTAGGTTAGTTTTTTATTTTCGCTATTATCTTCAACCAGTTTACATTTGCCAATAAACGCCGAATATACTCCTGTATCGTCGGTAAATCCGTCGCCGTCACCTGCTAAATCGTAGGCTTTTTTAAGGTTCTTAACGTCAAATGCTTGCGGAGTTTTAGCAAGGCGTTTATTCACCCTTGTAGAAGATATTATATCGCCTTTATGGTCAAGTTCTAAAATAGTATCGGTTGGGTTAGAGCCAACTACCGCAGTGCCGTATAAAAGCACTGTTTTTATAACTGAGTTTAACGTTTGGCTTGATAAGTATGGTCTAACGGCGTCGTGAATAATAACAATACCGTCGTCTACAATGTTAAGAGCGTTCTTAATAGACTCAAAACGAGTAGCGCCACCAACGACGTATTTTGTAGGTTTATTTATATAAGGATAGATAATATCGCTAATTTTATCCTTTTCGCCCTTAGAATGAACGATTATAATTTCGTCAATTTTAGCGTTATCGTTAAAGATTTTTAAGGTCTTTAAAATAACGCTTTCGCCGTCAATTTTTGCAAAGATTTTATTTTCGCTAAGACCTGAGCGAGTCCCTTTACCGGCACTTGCTATAATAGCGGTGATTTTTTGTTTATTCATATTAGCCCTCAATAATTTCGTAAAGAGTATTAACTTCTTCTTTTCTTACCGTTTCTTTAATTTGTAAAACTTTGAATTTTAAAATTCCTGAGCCGAAAGCAATTTCAACAACGTCGCCAACGGATAGCCTAAACGACGGTTTTACTTGTTTTCCGTTAACCGCTACCCTTGAACTGTCGCAAGCGTCTTTCCCTAGAGTGCGGCGTTTTAATATTCGTGAAACTTTTAAAAATTTGTCAATTCTCAT
>JAZRNF010000003.1:0-2287 GCA_045648085.1 Christensenellaceae bacterium
TTGAAGGTTTTTATCAATTTCAGTAAAGATACCTTCAAATTTTTCGTTTTCAGGTTTGCTTTCATAATCTTCAAAAGAAGAAATTATAGCATCCATACCACAACTACCTACTAAGCAAGACATAGCGATTTCATTGTCTAACTTTTGAGCAAACGCCGAATTGTCACTACCTACGGTTATTGTAGAGTTAGAGTCAGCAATTTGTGATAATTTAGCAATGTATCCAAACTCAGTTTCGTAAAGATATTTATAATTATTGCCGTCTTTATAATTAACGTTTCTTACGTATTGTAAGTTGCCCTTTATATTTTCTTTACTGCCGTTAAAGTTGCCGTCTTCTTTAATGCTAATTATTTCACCGTCGTCAATAACAGTTTTAATATAATTATCAATTAAACCTTTATAGATAACTTTACCACCACGGCTTAACGAATTGTCAATATTCTTACCGATAGACGACGCAACTGAGTTAAACGAACTTGAGCCACCTGAAATATTTTCAAAGTTTTCTTTTGCAATAAGTAAATCACAAATTGCAGTAAACTCAACTTTATATTCTAAGTTGTATTCTGAAACGTTGTTGCTTGTAAAGTTCAACCCGTCTTTAACGCTATCAAAATTACCGTCTTGTGACGACATTTTGCTACTGTCTTTGATAAGACTATCAATAATCTTGTTTATAGCAATATAACTAACAGCCTTTGGTCTAGGCTCTATTATTTTATCTAGATTTTCACCAATGCCAATAGCAGTAGTACTATCTATTTCTTCAGTAGTATCTTTAAAATCAACAAGTTTACTAAACGCAGTAAATTCCTTAGTATACTCGCCACCATAAACTTGAACAACGCCAGTAGTTTTATTAAATGGTTTTTGAATTTCTTCTATACCACTATTAAAGTTAGCGTCGCTAGCAAAGTTATTGTCAATAATTTCACAAATCATTTCGTTAATAGTTGCAACTTTAACACCTTTAACGTTTACTATCGTAGTAGCGTTATCAAGTTTAGAGCCGACAACTAATAAGTCACTGCTAGAAATTTCACCGTCTACCATATCTTGTAATGAAATAAGTTCGCCAATTGCAGTAAACTCTTTAGCATATGACGATGGATTACTGTCTAAGTGAACGATATGACGGTTATCAAAAGCCATTTTAATGTCGTTTGCTACGCCGTAATAAATATCGTCGGTACTTAAATCTTCGCCAAACGTTGTATCTACAAGGCTTACGATTAATTCGTCAAGAATAACGTAAGTTATAGAAATTGCTTGTAAGTTTTTAATAGTATCTAACTTCTCGCCAACGCCTATTGCTTGAGTTGCAGATATTTCGCTACCGTTTTCGTTTTCAATTTCTATTAAAATACCAATGGCAGTAAACTCTTTTGTATAGTTATTAGAAACGTCGTTATTTTCATAACTTGACTTAACCTTAGTTATGGTGTTTTTATAATCCCCACTTACACTTGCAGTGTTGCTATCAAGAGCACCTACTATGAATAAGTTTACAACCTTAAAATTCATAACTATTGGTTTTACAGGTTCGCTATTGCTAAGTGGTAATACTGAATTATTAGTACCGTTAACAACGTCGTCAAACATTACGCCTATTTCAATAGCCTTATCTCTTGTAGCGATTTCGCCGTTTAAGTCGTCCTTTTTATCTAAAAGCTTACCTATTGCAGCAAATTCCGTCACGTATCTACCACTACTAAAATTTGCAAAACCTGTTCTAATTTCTTCTACCGCATTATTAAAACCATCGCCCGAATCTGCAATATAACCATCTAAATTATCAACGATAACGATGTTTAAAATATCACGTGTGACTGTTTTAGCGTTGCAATCAACAATATCGTCTAATACAGTACCAACCCTAATTGCACTAGTAGAGTCTTCCATACCGCCTTGTAAAGCGTCTTGCTCGTCAAGCATTTTGCCGATTGCCGTAAACTCTACAACGTATCTTCCGTCAAAGGTTTCAAAACTGTTTTTAATTTGAGTGACAGCGTTTACAAAACCGTCACCAGAATCGTCTAAGTAGCCGTCAATATTATCAACTATAACGGTATTTAATATATCCTGTTTTATAATTTTAGCATTACAGTCAACAATTTCGTCTAATACAGTACCGACCCTAATGGCACTAGTAGAGTCTTCCATTCCGCCTTGTAAAGCGTCTTGTTCGTCAAGCATTTTGCCAATTGCCGTAAACTCTACAACGTATCTTCCGTCAAACGTTTCAAAGCCCGTTTTTATTTTAGCAACGGCGTTTATAAAACCG
>JAZRNF010000004.1:0-28402 GCA_045648085.1 Christensenellaceae bacterium
TCCGACTTCCGAAAGGTCTAACTCATCCGCAGTCCTTAACGAGCCTAGCCACACTCGTTTCTAAGACTTTAAATAAGCACCTTATTAAAATTAGTGAGGTTTAGGCGGCGTTTCTGCATCGGGTTTTGACCTTGATGTCCACAAAGGCCTATCTCACCCAAAACCCTTGCGAGCCTTGAAATGCTCGTTTCTAAGACTTTAAATAAGCACCTTATTAAAATTGTAATTGTATAAGGTAAACTAACAACTTAATATGATTTTTGAGTGTACGGAATTCCGTACGAAAGCAAGGGAAGTATAGTGAAAATCTATCGCAACAGTCATTACCGTTATAGTCGGATAACTTGCCAAAAATATCAAGGTAATAAATTTATTTTGGACAAAGGAAATAAAGCCGATAAGCAGTTTATGTACGCCCTATTATCTTGATAGGGCGTTTTAAATTTATCGGTTTAGGTATTTATTATGAAAAAACTTTTAACACTTGTGCTAACAATAACGTTAGTACTCACGGCATCAGTTTTGACTGCATGCAAGAAAGAGCCTTTAGTAGTAAAGGAAAGCGACACTTACGTAGTTATTAAAGTCAAAACTGACAAAACGGACTTAACACTTGCAGACTATATGGCAAGTTTAGACGACTACAAAGATATGTTTGTTATAAAAAGCGGTATGGTAGTTTCTATCAATGGAATAGAAAATGCTGCCGACTGGTCTAGTTGTTGGATGCTTTATACCGACGATTATAGGGAAGAATTTTCAAATTCTGCTTGGGGTACTATTGTGTATAAAGAAAAGACTTATAACTCGGCTGCTTACGGTGCAGAAAGTTTAATTGTTTGTGACGGTTGCACTTATATTTGGATTTATCAAACTTTTTAAATTATGAAAACTGCAAAAGAAATATCAATTTTAGGCGCTTTCGTAGCCCTTTTAATTGGTGGACAATTTGTTCTTAGTGGAATTAGTGGAATAGAAATAGTCACCGTTTTAATAACAAGTTTTTGCTTTTATTTCGGTGTGATAAAGGGGGTAGTCGTAGCAACGGCTTTCTCACTTTTAAGGTGTTTTATTTTTGGGTTCTTCCCACAAATAATAACGCTATACCTAATTTATTACAACTTAATAGCAATACTATTCGGCTTATTAGGGGTGTTATTTTATAAAAAAATAAACGTTAAAAAACTTATAGTAATTACTATTATTGCCGTATTGTGCACAATTCTTTTTACGCTTATAGATGCCCTTTTATATAAATTATTTTATTCCTTTACACTTAAGGCTACAATTGCATACGTTACGGCTGGAATTCCAACATTAATAACACAAATAATTTGTGTTTCAGTTAGCGTTTCTACGCTATTCGTACCACTTTTAAAAGTGTATAAATCTATTAAAATCAATTAAAAAAAGGCTTTCGCAGTTTTGCGAAAGCCTTTATACTTTATTTTAAAATCCTAACTCGCCTGATAACAGCATTTTTATAAGTTCGCTTAAACTTTTACCTTTGATAGACTCTTTTACGTAAGATAGTTCTTCTGAAATAATATCGTCTAAAACTTTCATGCCAAGAACTTCTACGGGCGCTTTGTCGTCGGAGAGTAAATAGTTAGATTTTTCAACCTTTACAAGCCTACTTTCTACCGTACGCATTAAATTATAAAGTCGCATATTTTTTATAGTGCCAATATTATTAGTAAGCATTTCTTTACAGTCGTAATTATTAGAAGCAAAAAGTTCGGTATTTCCGCCTGCCGTACAAGTATATACGCTAGAAAAACAATTTGCAATAGTTCCTTCTAAATAGTCGTTGATAGAGCCTTCTTTATTTGACGTCATATTCATATTTACAACCATAACGCCTTTATCGGTCAAGTGGTTTTTAACGGAATTAAAAAACTCTATGCTAGACATTTGAAAGGGGATTGTAATATCCTTATAAGCGTCAACTAAAATAACGTCGTACTTTTTTTGAGAAGAATCAATAAACTGTCTTCCATCGGCTTCGTAGGCGTTTACAATGTCGGGCAAGTCAAAATACTCGTAAGCAAGGTCAATGATTTTGCCGTCAATTTCTACTCCGTCAATTTCCGAAACGTTAAAATACTCCGTACACTCAAGACCGAAAGTTCCCGTGCCTAAGCCTAAAATTAAAACGGAAATTTCTTCTTTTATGCCGTTTGCCATAATTGGACCTGCCAAAGCATAGTCGTAATACATGCCTGACAAACTGTCGTCTTTACTCTTTATAGATTGAACGCCAAAAAGCACGTTAGTTGATAAAATTATGCTAGAGTTTGTTTCTTCTACTCTCAAATAATTATAAACTGATTCGCCTTCGTAAAGGATATTGTTTTGCCAAAAAGCAACGCCAATATTATTAGATAAAATACCTAAAACTAAGGCTATAACCGAAATTATAGTGCTTTTTACTACTTTTATTTTTTTAACAACAAAATACGTTATGCAAACTATATATAGAACCGATGCGAATATAACAAAGGTAAGCGCAGTACCAATAGTCGGTATCGTCACAAATGTAGGCAAGAAAGTACCGATAATACTGCCAATCGTGTTAGACGCTTCAATTATACCTACCGTCTTTCCGTTTTCGCTAATATCTTTAACGGCAAACTTTACAAGGTTTGGCGTCACCATACCAAGAACTAATAGTGGAAATACGAAAACGACAATGCAAGAAACTAGCGCTGCCCAAATTAAATAGCCTTTTGTGATAAAAAGTGCTAAACCTAAAGCGATAACCGATATAAGTGGCTTTGCAAAGAGTGGTATAAGCATTGTCCACGTAGCGGCTGCAAAAAGCCAAATAAAAAGTTTAGTAGGGGTTTTAGATTTATCCGCCATTTTACCGCCTAAAACGTTGCCTATTGCCATAGCAATCATTATAGTACCTATAATTATCGTCCAAACTATTTGAGAAGAAGAAAAGTATGGTGCTAAAAGCCTAGACGCGCCAAGTTCTATTGCCATGACCGACGTTCCAGAGAAAAATGCAGTTAGGTAAAAAATCCATTTTTTATTCATAAAAATCCTCTAACGATTTAATAATAATATTTTATTACAAATACTAAAAAAAGTCAATTTAATAAAAAATAAAAAGCAGTTGAACACAGTCAACTGCTAATTTAGTTATATTTTTCTAGCGATAGTAGTATTGTCGGTTGTTTTATCTCTTAACTCTTTTATAGGGTGCGGTGATTCTTCAAACCTTAAGTCTTCGCCAAACTTTTTAATATACCTGTCTATAACTTTATGTGACGGAATATCCTTTTCGCTTTTAACTACTTTATTTTGATAAGACGTAAAAGTGTTGTTTTTAGGAAGTTTATAAGCGTCCACGTACTCTTCTTTTTGACTAGTTAAATTAACGCTTAGTAAAACGTCTCTAACGTACTTTTTATTTTCCTTAAAAGAAATTAGTTCAGGAAACTCTGGGCTAAAGCAAACGTCAAGATAATGTTTGCCTTCGTATTTATATAAAAGGTCGCAAATTTTTTCTAGGTGACTAAGTTCATCGTTAAAGTGAGATAGCCATACGCTTTTTAAATAGTCGTCACTCTCGTCTTTATAGCAAGAGTAATATAAATAGCATTCCGTGTATTCGTGCATTAGCGCGCACTCTAGCCAAGTGGTGTTAGGGTCTTTTAAACTTTCATAACCGCTTACGTGTTGTTCTTCTATCATAGCGATTTCAGAAAACAGTTTGCGTCCATAATCAGTATGGTAGAAAGTGCCCACGTTCATATAGTAGTTCATGGTTTGTTGTTCTGCCGCCGTAATTATTGATACGTTTAGTTTAGTAATTGGGTCGGCTAGGCAAAAGTTTGTCCATTTTCTAATGTCGTCGTATGGGTGGCGATGTTCTGCGATAGTTGGTCTACCCGGCATAATTTCAGTATATTGACCGACTAATTTTTTATAGTTTTGCTTTTCGTCCATAGAGATAAGGTCGGTAAAGCGATAAAGGTGGTCAAAGTCTTCAAGTAAAGCAAAGTCTAGTTGCGCTTTAACTATTTTATCTTTCTCACGCTTTGCTAAAATTGCCGTTAAGTCAACGGCTAATTGCTCATAACTAAGCGTGGTTTCTAAAATACTTTCGTTTATAGGTTTTAGCGATGCAATACGTTTTTGCTGTTGTTGTTCGTTTCGCCTAATTAGTGAAATTTCACGCCTAAGTTCGTTATTTGATACGTGCCTAGCAAATTGATGATAAAACCAGCAAGACTCAAATTCCGTACCGTTTAAAAGGATAATTCTAGTTTTAGAATACGGGTCTAGTTCGTACTTATCATATGGTTTTAGTGCCAAATTTTTAATTGAGTAAAAGTTAATTTTATTTTTATTTAGTTCGTTAAACGGGTTCATAGTATACCTCCACTTAAATTGTTTCAATCATAAGCAAAAAATATACAGTAAAACAAAAATACTTTAATATAATTTTGTTATTATATTTACAAAAAAACATAAATGTGATATAATTTTATCAAAATAAATATTAGGTCTTAGGTTAAGGAGATTTTTTAGTTATGTCAAAAGAATATAAAGTAATTCCAGTTGTAGTTATTAAGCAATTAGAAGACACTATTCCTACGTTGCAAGCGTTAGTTGACGGTGATTTACCCGTTGCTGAAATAACTTTTAGAACTGCTTGTGCGGAAGAAGCAATCAAGTTAGGTGTAAAAACTTTCCCTGATATGTATATCGGTGCAGGTACTATTATAAACAAAGAACAAGCAATAAGGGCGTTAGATGCAGGTGCTAAATTTATAGTTTCACCAGGCTTATCAGAAGAAGTTGCTTTACTTTGTCAAGAAAGGGGCGTAGCGTACTATCCAGGTTGCGTCACTCCAACAGAGATTATGAAAGCAATCTCTTTAGGTATTAAAATCGTTAAATTCTTCCCTGCAAACGTTTATGGTGGCTTAAAGGCCATTAAGGCTTTAGCAGGTCCGTTCCCACAAATCAAGTTCTTGCCAACAGGTGGTGTTGACCTTGAAAATTTAGAAGAATTTTTGGCTAATGACAAAATTTATGCTATCGGCGGTAGTTTTATGATGAAAGGCGATATCGTTGATAACTGTAAAAAAATTAATGAAATTGTTAATAAATTAAATTAAAATAGTATTTAAGGAGATATAAATATGAAAAAAGTTGTGACTTTTGGTGAATTAATGTTAAGGCTTGCTCCAGAAAACTACCTTAGATTCGTTCAATCTAAAAAATTTGAAGCCACTTTTGGCGGAGCAGAAGCAAACGTTGCCGTTTCTCTTGCTAATTACGGTTTAGACGTTGCTTTCGTTTCAAAACTTCCTACTCATGAAATCGGTCAAATGGCTATTAACAGTTTAAGGCAATTTGGCGTAGATACTTCTTTAATTACTCGCGGTGGCGAAAGAGTAGGTATTTACTACTGTGAAAAAGGTGCTTCACAAAGACCTTCAAAGGTAATTTACGATAGGGCTTACGCCGCTATCGCTATGGCAAAGGCTAGTGACTTTAATTGGGCTAAAATTTTTAAAGGCGTAGAGTGGTTCCACTTTACAGGTATTACTCCAGCCCTTTCAGATAGTATGGCTAAGATTTGCTTAACTGCTTGTAAGGAAGCAAAAAAACGTGGTATTACTATTTCTTGCGACCTTAACTTTAGAAAGAAATTATGGTCTAAAGAAAAAGCAGGTCAAGTAATGGGCGAACTTTGTAATTATATAGACTATTGTATTGCAAACGAAGAAGACGCTAAAGACGTGTTTGGTATTGAAGCCGACAATACGGATATTTACTCAGGTAAGTTAGATAGAGAAGGTTATATCTCTGTTGCACAAAAACTTACTGATAGATTTGGTTTTAAAGGCGTTGCAATTACTTTAAGAGAAAGTTTATCTGCAAACGATAACAACTGGTCAGCAATGCTCTATACGGACGGCAAGGCATATTTCTCTAAGAAATACGCTATGCACATTGTAGACCGTGTTGGCGGCGGTGATAGTTTCGGTGCAGGTTTAATTTACTCACTCGTTAATGGCTTTGATTCACAAAAGGCTATTGAATTTGCGGTTGCCGCTTCTTGCTTAAAGCACTCTATTGAAGGCGATTACAATATGGTTTCAGTAGACGAAGTTAACAAACTCGCTCAAGGCGACGCGTCAGGCAGAGTTCAAAGATAGAATATAAGTATACTTTTTCGTTTAGCGCCCATACTATGTATGGGGGTTAAAATGAAAAGTAATAAAGAAGATTTTTCCACACTCGCTTGGCGTATGTTTAAAGCGACGGGGGATATAAACTATTATCTTATGTATAGGCAAACTATAAATGAAGATGATATTGATTAAGGCATAAAATGGAAATTAAAATTAACGCTATTGTTTTAAAAGCGGTGGACTATAAAGATAACGATAGAATTCTTACTTTATATTCGCTAGAAAACGGTAAAATAACAGCGGGAATAAAAGGTGTAAAAAAGGCAGGTGCGAAGTTAAAATTCGCATCTGAGCCTTTTTGTTTTGCCGAATATATTTTAAACTGTAAAAACGGCAAGTACACCGTTATAGGCGCAACTTACATAGACACTTTTTATGAACTTAGGCTCAACTTAGAAAAGTATTATACAAGCGCTATTATTTCAGACTTTTTGCTTAACTATACCGAAAATGAAATGCCTGACACGGCTTTATTTACTCTAGCAATAAACTCAATAAAAGATATTTGCTATAACGGTTATGAAAAACTTTCTTTGGCAAAATTTTTATATAGCGGTGTGTCGTTATTAGGTTATAGCATTATAAATACGAATTGCAGTTATTGTGACGAAAGTATTTCAGGTAGAGTATTTTTTAGGTTTAAAGACGCGTCTTTTAGTTGTTTAGAGTGTAAAGAAGACGGTTATACC
This sequence comes from Christensenellaceae bacterium, assembly GCA_045648085.1. Taxonomy (GTDB): domain Bacteria; phylum Bacillota; class Clostridia; order Christensenellales; family Borkfalkiaceae; genus HGM11412. The sequence goes on from JAZRNF010000004.1 coordinate 6,911, forward strand.
GAAATAAGAAGAGAAACTTACGGTATAATAAAAAGTCTACAAAACGGCAATTTTGATATAGAAAGTCAGTATAAAGACATTGATAAAGGTCTAAGGTTTTTATTTTATTATATAGAACTAAAAACGGATACCAAACTAAAAAGCATTGAATCGTATGAAAAAACTATGCAATAGTAATTCCCTATAAAAGGAGAGTTTATGGTAAAAGATTGGAAAGGAAAACTAGCAGTCATTACTGGCGCAAGTAGTGGAATAGGTAAACAAATTGCCTTAAAACTTGCTGGCGAAGGAGTTAATTTAATACTTTTAGGTGGAACAAGACTAGAAAATCTTGCAAAGACCAAAGAACTTGCTAGTAAGTTTGGCGTTAGCGTTATCACTTATGCAGGTAATTTATTAGATACAAGTTGGCTTAATAATACCGTTAACGAAATAAGCAAAAATTATCAAGTAGACGTTTTGATAAACAATGCAGGTGTTGCACAAAATAAAGAGTTTGAAAAGATTACCGAAGATGAGTACGATAAAATTATGAACTTAAATTTCAAAGCGCCGTACTTTATAACGCAAGGTTTAATTGATAATATTAGAAAGTCTAGTAGAGCAACTATAATCAACGTTTGTTCAGTTGTTAGCCACCTTGGATACCCAATGCAAAGCGTTTATACGGCGTCTAAACACGCTCTTTTAGGATTTACTAAGTCTCTTGCTAATGAAGAGTATAAAAAGGGTGTAAAGGTCCACGCAATATCTCCTGGCGGAGTTTATACCGATATGGTTAAAATCTCTCGCCCAGACCTAACTAGCGACGGTATGACGCTCCCTGAAGACATCGCCGAAATAGTTTGGTTTTTTATGTATATGCGTGGCAACGCCGTCGTAGACGAAGTAATAGTACATAGAGCGACTAAAGAACCTTTTTTGGTTTAAGTCTCCGTCACGATAACGGTTGATAAAGTAGCAATGAAATACTACGCAATACTTCGTTAAACCCACTCGTTAATACAGCAAGTATTAACTTCGGGGTTGTGCCTAGTCTTGCTTGCATTTGCTTGCTCCTTTTATATCAACCTTATATCCTGCCGTAGACTTGTCTTTCTTATATAAGTAAAAAATAAAGACTAACGAAAATCGTTAGTCTTTTATTTTTTGTTATTATTTAAGTAAATCGTCTTTTAAAAGTTGTAGAGAGTCAACTTGTTCGGCTTTAGGATTTACAATAAGTTCGTGCTTAATAGCAAGTTGCTCAATTAAAGTCTTAGCATTTTTAAAAGCCCTAGGTGAGCGCACACGTAAAAATACAGGAACTTCTTGATATGACCTTTTTGCCGAAGCGTCTTTACATCTAAAGCGTGGCTCAAGTTCGTTGATATCAAGGTTTAAGTATAATTTAAGTGATTTGCCTGAAACTGATAATTTAGCAAGTTTAACTCTACCAATATTAAAAGTATCGCATGTGTTAGAAATTCTTGACTTAACCTTTTTATACGAAAGTAAAATATTTTTAAGTTCGTTATAATTATTTAAGATATCGTCATCTGCTTCAAGCATTTTTTCACTAAACTTTTTCTTGATAACAGGTGTTTTAGCAAAGTTTAAAGGCTCAAAATCAATATCGTCAGTAATATCGCCTAAATCGCCAAAAGACATTTGTAAATCGTCATCGTCAATAGTAGATAAAGGACCTTCGGTTGCTAAAAGATTGCTTTTGCCACTTTCAGTTAAAATAGAATTTTCAAGTAAAGAGTAGTTGATATTTGTCACTTCATCTTCACCTTTGAATAAAACTTCTTCTGAAACGTAAGTAGGTTTAATAGGCTCTACGAAAGTTAAAGATTCTTCACTAATTTTAATATCAGTATTAAAATCAATATTTTCAACGCCTGATTTAAAAAGCACTTCTGTTTGAATTCTTCCTTCAACTGTTTCTTGAATTGGAGTAGTAGGGTCTATGTGTTCTTCTTTTAAGTGTGCGGCTGTTTCAACCATAATCTTATTAGAAGTATCCTCCTTTATAGGCTCTACGTAATCAAGTTTTTCAAAAGTAGGGGTTTCTTCGTTATTAAGTTTTTCATTTTGCTTAGATAACTGTTCTTGAACCATAATGTAAATAACCTCGTTATTATATCACTTGTTTAATATAATACCATAAACTTAAACAAATTACAAGTATTTTATAAAATTTAGTGTTTTAGTACTAATTATCAATAAAGTCAAACGGCGTAATTTGATATACGTAGTAGTTAAGCCAGTTTGAGTATATTAAGTTTGCCGTGCTTTTCCAACACATGTTTATTTCGCCTTTGCCGTCTTGATAACCGTTTTTAAAATAGTTTACAGGCTCTTTAATAGGTAAGCCTTTTTTCAAGTCGCGCTCGTATTCTAATTTAAGGGTATCTCTATCATATTCAGTATGACCAAATATAAATATAAACTTACCGTCGTTAGACTTTGCTATCGTAGCGCCTGCGCCCTCAGAGTCGGCTAAAAGTTGAAGTTGTTTTTTTGCTAATATATCTTTGGTATGAACGGTAGTGTGGCGTGAATGCGGCATATAGAACTCATCGTCAATACCTTTTAAAAGTTTGTCAAACTCAACGACTTTTCTATGAGAATATACGCCAAATAACTTTTCGCTAAGCGGGTGTTTTTCTATACCATAGTAGTAGTGCATTGCCGCTTGAGCGCCCCAGCAAATAAAGATAGTGCTAGTCACGTTTGTCTTAGCAAAGTCCATAATATCTTTAAGTTCAGTCCAGTATTTAACTTCTTCAAACTCAATATTTTCAACTGGTGCACCTGTCACTATCATACCGTCAAATTTACGGTTTTTAATGGCGCTAAAAGGCTTGTAAAACTTTTCTAAGTGCTCTTCAGGAGTGTTAGTTCCCTTATAAGTTTCAGTCGTCACCAAAGTGATATTAGTTTGAAGTGGAGAATTACTAAGTAGCCTAAGTAGTTGAGTTTCGGTAGCGATTTTAGTAGGCATTAAGTTTAAAATGGCTATTTCAATCGGCCTTATATCTTGAGTTTTTGCCCTGTTTTTCGTTATAGTGAAAATGTTTTCTTCAAGCAACGTTTTATAAGCAGGCAAGTCTTTTGATATGACTATTGGCATTTATTTTACTCCTTTATGCTGTCAAGAGCATTTTTAATATCGCTAATAAGGTCGCTTGCGTCTTCTAAACCGCAAGATACTCTTATAAGGTCAGGGTAAACGCCACACGCTAAAAGTTCACTGTCTGAAAGTTGACGGTGAGTTGCACTTGCAGGGTGTAAACAACAAGACCTAGCGTCTGCTACGTGAGTTTCAATAGCGATAATTTTAAGTGCTTTCATAAACTTTTCAGCAACTTGTCTACCACCTTTAATTCTAAAACTTACAACGCCACAAGAGCCGTTAGGTAAGTATTTTTTAGCAAGTTCGTGGTACTTGTCGGTTTCTAAGCCACAGTAGTTAACTTGTAAAACTCTATCGTCGTTATTTAAAAACTCTGCTACTGCAAGGCCGTTTTCACAATGCTTTTTCATACGCACGTGTAAACTTTCAAGACCTAAGTTTAAAATAAATGCACTTTGTGGAGATTGGGTACAACCAAAATCTCTCATAAGTTGAGCAGTCGCTTTAGTTATAAACGCACCTTCTAAGCCAAACTTGTCAACGTAAGTTATTCCGTGATAACTATCGTCAGGCGTGCAAAGACCAGGGAATTTGTCGGCATACTTTTTCCAGTTAAATTTGCCAGAGTCAACAATACAACCGCCAACGCAAGCGCCGTGACCGTCCATATACTTAGTAGTTGAGTGCGTGACGATATCAGCACCCCACTCAATAGGGCGACAGTTTACAGGGGTAGGGAAAGTATTGTCAATAATAAGTGGAACGCCGTGAGCGTGCGCAACTTTACTAAAAAGTTCTATATCAAGTACGGTGAGTGCAGGGTTTGCAACCGTTTCGCCAAATACTGCTTTAGTGTTAGGCTTAAACGCTTTGTTGAGTTCTTCTTCAGTAGAGTCGGGCGATACGAAAGTAAAGTCAATACCCATTTTACGCATTGTCACTTGGAACAAGTTAAAAGTTCCACCGTAAATTGAAGAACTAGCAACTATATGGTCGCCTGCATTAGCAATATTAAAGATGCTAAAAAAGTTAGCCGCTTGACCAGAAGACGTAAGCATTGCTGCTGTGCCACCTTCTAAAGCGCATATTTTAGCCGCAACCGTATCGCAAGTAGGGTTTTGTAAACGAGAATAAAAGTATCCAGACGCTTCTAAGTCAAAAAGTTTACCCATATCTTCACTAGTGTCGTATTTAAACGTAGTACTTTGAATTATAGGTATTTGTCTAGGTTCACCATTACCAGGCGTATAACCGCCTTGTACGCATATCGTATCAATTCTTTTATCCATAATAACTCCTTTTAAAGTATTACTTTGTTAAATCGTTTTTGAGTAGTAAAGCAGATTTTTTCATATCTACAAGGTTTTCAATACTTCTAAATACGCCTTCTTCTTCAGGAATTTTATCACCGATAGTGAATTCGCCACCTTCGTATTCAAGCGAGCAGTATTTGTCGTAGCCAGAAAGGGCTAAATTATAGAAGAATTGTCTAAGTGGTATAAATTTGCCTTCGCCTGCAATACAAGGCACGCAGTCCATTTTAAAGCCGTTAGACATAACAGGTTCGTTAATTTTTCTATAACTCTTTACGTGGCAATGAACGATATAGTCTTTAAGCCTATTAAATGCAGTAATAGGGTCTTCAATTTCGTCCATATTAAACACCTTAAAATTAGCAACGTCAAATAAAACCCTTAAATTTGGAGAATTAAAGTGCTTTATTATTCCTAAAATTTCGTATGATAAACCAGGAAGTCTGCCGTGGTTTTCAAGTGCTAAGGTCACGCCACACTTTTCGGCTTCAGGAACGACTTCTTCTAAACCCTTAATAACAAGGTCTAAACCTTTGCTAATAGTCATACCTTTAGGACCGCCAACGTCTTGGTGGAAACCACCGAAAATTCTAAGACATGGTGCGTTAAATTCGCTAGCGTCGTGTATTGCGCTTTTAACTATATTTACTTGTCTAGTAAATTCGTTAGGGTCGGTTTCAGTAAAGTGGTTGCCTGCGGCAAAACCTGAAATTTCAAGACCAAAGTCTTTTAAACGCTTTGCAAGCGTTTTCTTTTGTTCTTCGTAGTTAGTCCAAAACCAACGATAGCCGTTAGGGTCTAAAATATCAGTAGCGTCAGCACCTGCTTCAGCGATAAGTCTAAAATAATCGTCTTGAGTTTTTCCGTGTTGTAAGTTATTAATATAACTTATTGGCGTACAAGAAATTTTCATATTCGTCTCCATTATAATTTTATTTGATAATATTATTATAAAGGCAAATTAAAAAAAATTCAAGTAAATAATAGATATTATTTAAAAGAGTGAAAAATTAGTTGAAAATTAGAAAAAAGGCAAACTGAAGTCTGCCTTTTTATATTATTGTTTTTATATTAAATTTTTATAAAGTTATCTAGATTCAATTTGATAACATTCAAAATCGCCATATTCATCTTCATAAATGACCAGTTCGTAATGTATAGGACCCTTTATGCCTAAACCATTTTGCGCTGTGCCTGTTATCGTAACTTCCCATGCATGAAAATAAGTAGGGTTAAGTATAAATGTTTTTTCTATTTCAGATTTAGCAAATGAAGACAATTTTGCAGTTTCAGGGTATCTTAAATTATCTTCAACACACTCAATAGCATATTTATATACTTTATATTCTTGGGGCTTACAAGCAAACGGGAATAAAAATTCTCCGAAAACAATTATTACAACTAAAAATATTGGTAGAACCCAATTTATTATAATTCTTGTTGCGAGTGGTAGTTTTTTAAATTTTTCTCTATTTTGTTGCATTTTCTCTTTAAAGGTCATAATAAACGCTCCTTTTAAAATATTTTTAATAATTATATCACACCAATTGGTGTAAAGTCAAATAAAATACACCGTATGGTGTAAAATGTAATTATGGAAAAGGATATAAAGTGTATTTTCGCACAAAATTTAAAGCAGTTAATAGGGGAAACGTCGGTTAACGAGTTTGCTAAAAAGGTTAATATACCACAGCAAACTATATCAAGATATTTACTTTGTCAACGTGAAATCACGATAACTAATTTATGTAAAATAGCCGATTATTTTGACGAAGATATAGACGTTTTAATTGGAAGAAAAGATTTTTAAAAAACAAGCCACTTTTTGTATCTTTAAAAAGTGGCTTGTTATATTTAGTTTGAGTCTCTAACGAAAATAAAAAACATATTTAAAATATGAGCAAAGCGAATTATAATGCGACTTGTCGCTATAACGTGAACGATAGTGAATTATAATTCAAATTTGCTATTGCAAATAATGATAACTCGCTAACGCTCGAATTATAGTTGCTTTGCAACATTATAGTCAAAATTTTGCAAATTTGACGTAAAAAAAGAACGATTTAACAATCGTTCTTTTTTTTGGTGCGCCTTCGGAGTGATTCCCCTTAGAAAGGGGAGTGTCAACAAAGTTGACGAGGGGATAGCGCCCTGCTAAGGGCCGAACGCAGTTCGAGTCTCTAACGAAAATAAAAAAGACTGACATTTGTCAGTCTTTTTTTGGTGCGCCTTCGGAGACTCGAACTCCGGACCCACTGATTAAGAGTCAGTTGCTCTACCGACTGAGCTAAAGGCGCATATATATTTTAAGGGGCGTAAAGCCCCATAAAATATTTGGTGAACCATCGGGGACTCGAACCCCGGACAACTTGATTAAAAGTCAAGTGCTCTACCGCCTGAGCTAATGGTCCATATTAAATTGGGTTTGCCTATATTGGCTGGGGTGGCAGGATTTGAACCTACGAATCCCGGAATCAAAATCCGGTGCCTTACCGCTTGGCGACACCCCAACGATAAAAATAATGGGGCGAAAGATGGGAATCGAACCCACGACCTCCAGGACCACAATCTGGCGCTCCACCGATTGAGCTACTTTCGCCATACCTAGATACAACTAGTTTGGTACGCCAGAAGGGACTCGAACCCCTGACACCCGCCTTAGAAGGGCGGTGCTCTATCCAGCTGAGCTACTGGCGCATATTGTGGAGTGTGATATCCTTCTGTTTGTGCACTTTACTAGTAAAAAGTGGAGCGGGTGATGGGAATCGGACCCACGCAACCAGCTTGGAAGGCTGGTGTTCTACCATTGAACTACACCCGCACTTCTTTCACAATGCCAAATGATTATATCAAAACGAACTATTCTTGTCAAATGATTTTAGCATTGTTTTGCAATTTTTTTTATTTTGCCCTAAAGTATAAGGATTTTTACTTGTTTAACTTTTTCTCTAAGTCTTTTAAAGCCCTATATCTATGGCTTACTTTATTCTTATCTTCGCTAGACGCAACGCCGAAAGAAATACCTAAGTCGTCGCCTTTAAATATACAGTCGTACCCAAAACCGTTCTCGCCTTGTTCATTAAATAAAATAGTGCCCGTAGTTTCGCCGTAGCCTTCTATATAACTACCGTCTTTTTTATACAAAACGACTGACGATACGAACTTAGCCTTTCTATTATCTGCGTTTTGTAAATTTTTTAATAAAAGGTCTCTATTTTGCTTATCGTTACCGTGCTCGCCAGCGTACCTTGCGCTATAAATGCCCGGTGCACCGTTTAAATATTCAACGACTAAACCACTGTCGTCACTAAGAGTGTCTACGCCTAAATCGTTAGAAACAGTTTTTGCTTTGAGTAAAGCGTTTTCAAAAAAAGTAGTGCCTGTTTCTTCAACTTCTTTATCGTAGCCGATTTCGCCCATAGCGACAACGTCGTAAATATTTCCTAAAATGGCTTTAATTTCTTTAATTTTACCTTTATTATTTGATGCTACTATAAGTTTTTCCATAATTAGTTTTTGTTTCCGTGAATAGGTGCAGGAATTTTTCCACCCCTAGAAATAAATTTTTCAGCAGAAACGGGGCTAACGTTCATAATAGGCGCTCTACCTAATAAGCCTCCGAACTCAACAAACTCACCAACCGTTTTGTTTGGTACGGGAATAACCCTTACTGCAGTAGTTTTATTATTAACCATACCAATAGCCGCTTCGTCTGCAATCATTGCAGAAATCGTAGACGCAGGCGTGTCGCCAGGAATAGCGACCATATCAATACCAACGCTACAAACGGCAGTCATCGCTTCTAACTTACTATAAGTTAAAATACCGCTCTTAGCCGCTTCAATCATACCTTCGTCTTCACTTACAGGGATAAACGCGCCCGACAAACCACCGACTTTAGAACTTGCCATTACGCCACCTTTTTTAACGGCGTCGTTAAGTATAGCAAGGCAAGCCGTAGTTCCGTGCCCACCAACTGTAGAAAGACCAATTTCTTCTAATATACGACCTACGCTATCGCCAATCGCTGGGGTAGGGGCTAAAGATAAGTCAACGATACCAAGTTCGGCATTTAAACGTTTTGCCGCTTCGTTTGCTATAAGTTGACCAACCCTTGTAATCTTAAACGCAGTCTTTTTAATAATTTCGGCAATTTCGGTAATGTTAGCGTCAGGAGCGTCTTTAAGCGCTCTATATACAACGCCAGGACCTGAAACGCCTACGTTTATAACACACTCGCCCTCGCCAACACCGTGGAAAGCACCCGCCATAAACGGATTATCTTCAACGGCATTACAAAATACAACGAGTTTAGCGCAACCAAAACCGTCCCTATCTTTCGTAAGTTCGCTAGTTTGCTTTATAACTTTACCTAATTGTTGAACGGCGTCTAAGTTAATGCCCGACCTTGTAGAGCCGATATTTACAGACGAGCATAAAATATCAGTCGTCGCTAAAACTTCGGGAATGCTGTTTATAAAAGACTCTTCATACGAAGTAGTGCCTTTGTGAACGAGTGCGGAATATCCGCCTAAAAAGTCAACGCCTACGGTTTTTGCCGCCTTGTCTAAGGCTCTAGCAATAACTATTTCTTTACCCTTAAACGGTGCGGCGATAAGAGAAACAGGGGTGACTGAAACTCTTTTATTTACGATAGGAACGCCAAACTCGTTAGAAAGTTCGTTTGCAACCTTAACAATGTTTTCGGCACGTTTACAAATAAGGTCGTAGCAATTTTGAGCAGTCTTTTCAACTGTTGAACTAATTGCGCCTAAAAGTGAAATACCCATAGTCGTTGTTCTAACGTCAAAATGCTCTTTTTGAATCATATTTATAGTTTCTATAATATCTCTATTGTTTAGCATGTTTTACACCCTGTGCATTGCATTAAAAATATCTTCGTGTTGAATAATGATTTTAACGCCTATTTCATTGCCTAAAGTATTAGCAGTTTCAATTAAAGTTTTAAATGGAATAGTTGAATTTTCAAGGTTTATAAGCATAATCATTGTAAAACAACCTTGCATTATAGTTTGCGAAATATCTTCAATATTGATATTGTTTTTTGCAAGCATTGTTGCAACGTTTGCAATGATGCCAGATTTGTCTTGTCCGATAACAGTAAGTATTGCTTTCATAAGTGCTCCTAAAAGATGTTATTTATTAAGTATAGTTTAACATAAGCCTTAAATATTAGCAAGTAAAAATAAGGCGTTTTTTATTACAAAAGCAAGATAATACTTTGGCGTTTTTGCTAAAAGTAATTTTCATTTACTAAATTAGTAGATATATAATCTTACAGATTAGTTATTTTAAATAACTAAAAATTGCTTGTCACAATTAAATTAGCGTCGTCAGATATATTTTTATACAAAACGTCGCCCAACTTAACGGGCGAAGTAATAAGTATAGAATTTATTTTTTTCATAACGATAAACGTCTCTTCTTTTTTTACGGGCTTATCCGTTTTTACCGCAATCATTTTGCCACTACTTGAGCGAACTGTTGACGTAATAACTCGCTTAGGGCAAACGACCTCGTTTTCGGCATAAATTTTACCTCTTAAACAGGTGTTTCCCTTTACGGATACAACCTTGTTGTTTTCAATTAAAACCTCAATTTCACAACCTAGCGGACATTCAATACAAGTTAAAGTTTTTATCATAATTAATTCTCCAATAAAACTTCTACGCTTTTACAGGTTTTTTCTAGTTTAGACCTTACTAAAGTTATACTTTCCATTTCTCCGGGAACGGCTATTTTTTTATTCTTTTTTAATAAGACCTTATCACCGCTTTTAACGATAATGGTAGAGTCTTTAAAAATGTTTGTCACTCTAAAGAACAACTTGACGTTTTCGTTTGAGTAGTTGTCTATCCTGTGCGGACAAACGTAAGAAATGTTTTTGCCGTTTATAACCTCTATTAAGTCCTTATCCGCCTTGCCTTGTAAAACATATTTTGCGGAAAATTTACCTGCAAGTTCTGCTTCTTCGGAAACAAAGTCAACAAGGTCGTGTACTTGTAAAACGTTTCCGCAAGCAAAGATTCCGTCAACGCTAGTTTCTCTAGTTTCGCTAACTACAGCCCCACGTGTTTTTGTTGAAATTTCTATTCCTGCAAGTTTGGTAAGTTCGTTTTCGGGAATTAAGCCTACAGAGAACAAAACGGTATCGCAGTCAAAATACATTTCAGTACCTAAAATAGGCTTTTTGTTTTCGTCTACTTTAGAAATTACTACTCCGCTAACTCTTTTATCACCCTTAATATCAGTTATCGTATGGCTTAAATATAAGGGGATATCAAAGTCGTTTAAACATTGGCTAATATTTCTTTTAAGACCGCTAGAGTAGGGCATAATTTCGCATACTGCTAAAACTTTTGCACCTTCTAAGGTCATACGGCGTGCCATAATTAAACCGATATCGCCAGAGCCTAAAATAACAACTCTTTTACCTGGAAGATAACCCTTGATATTGACGTATTTTTGTGCCGTACCAGCAGAGTAAATTCCCGCAGGTCTAGTACCTGCAACGTTTAATGCGCCACGGCTACGCTCTTTACAGCCCATTGCTAAAATAATTGACTTTGCTTGCAAAACAAAAACGCCGTCTTGAGAGTTTATTGCCGTCACTTGTTTATCTTTCGTTATAGATAAAACGGTAGTGCTTGTCATAACCTTAATATTTCGCTCTAAAACTCCGCTAATAAAACGATAAGCGTATTCAGGTCCCGTTAGGCTTTCTTTAAACCTAGTCAAGCCAAAACCATTATGTATACATTGATTTAAAATACCGCCAAGTTTATCTTCACGCTCTATAATTAGCACGTCTTTTACGCCGTTATCGTATGCTGAAATTGCCGCGGCAAGTCCCGCAGGTCCACCGCCTATAATTATAATATCGTAATAGTTTTTCATTTCGTCACCCCCGTTAATATGTAAGAGCCTTTTCCGCTTTTTGTTATATCTGTGACACTTAGATTTCTTTCTTTAGCGATAAGTTCTAATACGTAAGGTTGGCAAAAACCGCCTTGACACCTGCCCATACCTGAGCGTGTTCTTCTCTTTACGCCGTCAATATCGTTAGCGGGTGGGTTTTCACGAATTGCACGTAAAATTTCGCCTTCCGTCACCTGCTCGCAACGGCATACGATTTTACCATAACTTGGGTCTTTTTTAATAATTTTGTTCTTTTCTTCAATAGATAAATTTTTAAAAAAATAATCAGGTTTTCTTTTTCCGTTAAAACTTTTATTTTCTTCTAAATTTACTAAACCGCCAACTAAATTTTCAACAACGTACTTTGCTATTGCAGGAGACGCGGTAAGACCTGGCGACTCTATCCCCGCAACGTGTATTACGCCTTTAGAGTTTTTACTTTCTTCAATGATAAAGTCGTGTTTAGTTGAATACGCTCTAACCCCTGAAAACGACGTTATAACGTTATGTAAAGGAATGTTTTTGCACATTTTTTTAACCTTTTCCGTAATGAAATTCAGTCCGTCTTGGGTAGTTTTGGTGTCGCTAATTTCTTGTTCTACTGCCGTTGGGCCTAAAAGCACGTTTCCGTCAACCGTTTTGGTGACTAAAATACCTTTGCCAAGTTTTGTGGGAGTAAAAAATAAGGTATGAGAAACAAAGTCGCCACTTTCTCTATCTAGCAACAAATATTCGCCTTTTCTTGCCTTTACATCTATATCGGTATCTTCTATCATATTTGCTATTTCGCCACTAAAAAGACCTGCGCAGTTGATTATAAGTTTACTTTCAACAATTTGACCGTCGCTAGACTTTATAGTGTAGCCGTTAGCAGTTTTTTCTATTTTTGAAACTTCAAACTCTAAAAATAGTTTAGCCCCGTTATCCATAGCGTTGCCTATTGAAGCAATTGTAAGTTCGTATGGGCAAACCGTCCCCGTCGTAGGAGAGTATAAAGCGGCTAGGGCATTGTCACTTATATTTTGTTCCATTTTTGACAAACGCTCTTTATCTATAATTTCTAGCCCCTTAACGCCGTTTAATTCGCCACGCTCTTTTAATTCGTTAAGAGTTTTTATTTCGTCTAGCGTAAACGCCACGACTAACGCGCCGTTGCGACTAAATTTTACGCCTAGCGCATTACATACGCTTTCCATCATTTCATTACCTAAAACGTTAAACTTTGCTTTTAAAGTTCCAACTTTAGCATCGTATCCGCCGTGCACTATTCCGCTATTTGCTTTAGAAGCGCCCATAGCGACGTCGCTTTCCTTTTCTAAAAGGCAAACGCTAAGGTTGTATTTAGTTAATTCACGAAGAATAAGCCCACCGACTACACCGCCACCGATAACTACTACGTCAAACATAATTAAACTCCTTTTTACTTGACTTAACTTATTACGTATATTATAATAAAATAATCAAAACAATCAAAACAAATAATCTAATAAGTTAATTTGATTGATATAATTGAAAAATGAGCATTTAAAGTTGCTCATTTAGGCAAAAGGGTGCATTTTTTATGAAAGAAATTCAAGAAAAGAAAATTTTAGAGATTTTACAGTTAAAAAAATATGCTAGCGTAGAAGATTTGGCGGTAGAATTAAACGCTAGCACTTCTACCGTGCGCAGGGCACTTAACTCTCTAAAGGCAAAAAATTTAATTGAAAGAACTCACGGTGGTGCTAAAATTTTAAATGAAAATAACGTTTCGCCAAGTTTTACTTTTAGGTTTCATCAAAATAGTTTTGAAAAGAAAAAAATGGCGCTAGCGTCTATCAAACTAATTAAAAACGGCGATATAATATTTTTAGACGGCTCAACTTCTGCCTACTATATTGCCGAATATTTAAACGAATTTGAAGATATAAAGGTAATAACTAATAGTATTGACACCTTGTCGCTACTATCTAAAAACAAAATAACGGCGTACTCAACGGGCGGTCAAGTTTCTTTAAAAAACAATTCCGTATTAGTTGGTAGATACGCCGAAAATATGATAGAAAATTTTTATGCCGACATAGTATTTTTCTCCGCCCAAGCCATTGACGAACAAGGGGAGATTTACGACTGTTTTGAAGACGAAATATTTTTGCGCCGTGCAATGCTTAAAAATGCTAAAAAGAAAGTTTTTCTTTGTGACGGAACAAAAATTGCAAAAACTTCTCCATACCACTTATGCTCAATAAAAGACGTTGACTGTATAGTTAGCAATTTGCCGCTATCTATGATAAAAAACTCTAGTTTGGTTGAAAAAATTATCACTAGCGACTAGGTTAAAAGATATTTTAGCCCAATATAAATATTAAAAGAAAAGGCATTACCGCTATGGTAATGCCAATTTTTTATTTAACTTGCACGGTTAGTTCGCCACCTATTTCGTCAACGATAATAGTTGAGCGTGTGGCTAAATTGCTTTGTAAAATACACTTAGCAATCATAGTTTCTACGTTTGCTTGAATAAAGCGTTTAAGTGGTCTTGCACCGTAAATCATATCGTAGCCGTTTTCTATAATATAGTTTTTTGCGGGGTTTGTAATCTCTAAGAAAAGTTCTTTGCTCTCAAGCCTTTTTTTAAGGTTTTTAAGGAGCAAGTCAACTACTTTAGATATCTCTTGTTTAGTAAGCGGTTTATAGAACACAATCTCGTCAAGCCTATTTAAAAACTCTGGTCTAAAACTAGATTTAAGTAAGGCTTGAACTTCGTTTTTAGCGTCAAGAGAAATTTCGCCATCGTCTTCTATGCCGTCAAGTATTATTTGAGAGCCAAGGTTAGACGTTAAAATTATTATGGTATTTTTAAAGTCTACCGTTCTTCCTTGCGAGTCGGTTATTCTACCGTCGTCTAATACTTGAAGTAAAATATTAAACACGTCTGGGTGCGCCTTTTCAATTTCGTCAAAGAGTACTACCGAATAAGGTTTGCGTCTAACGGCTTCAGTTAATTGACCGCCGTCTTCAAAACCAACGTATCCTGGAGGAGCACCGATAAGTCTTGACACGCTAAACTTTTCCATATACTCGCTCATATCAATTCGTATAATGTTCTTTTCGTCGTCAAATAGTGTTTCGGCAAGAGTTTTAGCAAGTTCCGTCTTACCAACGCCCGTAGGTCCTAAGAATAGGAAAGAGCCGATAGGGCGGTTTTCGTCTTGAATACCTGCTCTTGAGCGAAGAATAGCGTCACTAACTTTTTTAACGGCTTCGTCTTGACCGATAACCCTTTGGTGCATAACGTTTTCAAGGTTTATAAGTTTTTGCTTTTCGCCTTCTTTTAATTTAGTGACAGGAATACCAGTCCACCTAGCGACTATTTTAGAAATTTCGTCTTCAGTCACTTTATCTCTTAGTAGTGTAGTGGTTGTCGTTTTAGGATTTTTTTCTAACTCTAAAAGCCTATTTTTAAGTTCAGGGAGTTTGCCGTACTTTAGTTCCGCCGCCTTATTTAAGTCGTATTCTCTTTCGGCTTTATCAATTTCGGCATTAACGCTATCTATTTGTCGCCTTAAATCTTGTAGTTCGTTAATTTCCTTTTTCTCGCTATTTAGTTTTGCCGTCATTTTAGAAAATTGTTCTTTAAGTGACGATAGTTCTTTTTTAATAATTTCTAGCCTGTCAAATGAGAGTTTATCGCTCTCTTTTTTAAGTGCCGCTTCTTCAATTTCAAGTTGAACTATTTTTCTTGAAACCTCGTCCATTTCGGCAGGCATAGAGTTCATTTCCGTCTTTATTAAAGCGCACGCTTCGTCTACAAGGTCAATAGCCTTATCTGGTAAAAATCTATCCGTAATATATCTATGCGATAGCGTTGCCGCGCTAATAAGCGCGTTGTCTGTAATTTTTACACCGTGATAAACTTCGTATCTATCTTTAAGCCCACGTAAAATTGATATCGTATCTTCTACGGTAGGCTCGCTAACCATAACGGGTTGAAATCTTCTTTCAAGGGCAGGGTCTTTTTCAATATATTTTCTATACTCGTCTAAGGTAGTTGCGCCTATACAGTGTAGTTCGCCTCGTGCAAGCATTGGCTTTAATAAATTGCCTGCGTCCATAGCACCGTCAGTTTTACCTGCGCCTACGATAGTGTGTAGTTCGTCTATAAAAAGTATTATTTGACCTTCGCTTTTCTTAACTTCGTTAAGAACGGCTTTAAGTCTTTCTTCAAACTCGCCACGGTATTTTGCGCCTGCTATTAACGCGCCTATGTCTAAAGAGAATAATTTTCTATCCTTTAAACTTGTAGGAACGTCGCCTTTCATTATTCTTATCGCCAAGCCTTCGGCGATTGCCGTTTTACCAACGCCCGCTTCGCCTATGAGAACGGGGTTGTGTTTAGTTTTTCTTGATAAAATTCTTATGACGTTTCGTATCTCTTCGTCACGGCCAATAACAGGGTCTATTTTTTGTTTTCTAGCCTTTTCAACTAAGTCTTGACCATATTTATTTAAAACGTCGTAAGTGCTTTCAGGATTATCTGTTGTCACTCTTGTATTCCCCCTTACTTTTAATAATTCTTTTAAAAACCACTCTTTTGTAATTTGAGCGTCGCTAAATATCGCTAAAACGTCTTTTTGTGGACTGGATAATAAGCCGTAAAACAAATGCTCTACCGAAATAAACTCGTCTTTTAGTTCTTTGGCTTTACTTTCGGCACTAGAAAAAACTAAAGTTAAATCGCTAGATATATAAGGCTCGCCACCGCTAACTTTTGGTAGCGATAATATCTTTTTATTAACGTCGCCGAGTATTTTTGCAGGGTTTTTGTCACTTGAATTTATAACGTTATAAATTAAACCGTCTTCGTCGCTTAAAAGTGCGCTTAATAAGTGAAGAGAGTTTATTTGTTGGTTAAAGTTTTCCTTAGCAATAGAAAAGGCTAAATTTATGCTTTCTATTGACTTTTGAGTGTAATTATTAGCGTTCATAAATAGTCTCCTTTTAGATAACTATCGCACCTGTTTTAAGTTCTAAATATTTTTTTTCAACTAAATAGAATAGGTGTTTTTCGTTAGTTGTTAAATTGTTAAAATATACGTTTAAAAGTTCGTCAAAGTCTTTGACGTAAATAGTTAATTTTTCGGCAAGTTCTTTAGTAGATATTTTTACCTTAGGAAAGTCAAATAACCTTGTAAATTTTGCCCCGTCAAACATAAACGTTGCGTTTTTATTATAGTATTTTTTCTCTAAATAACTATACAAGGTATAAAAATCGCTAATTAAATTTAAAAGTATGGCGTTTTGAGTTCTTAGCGTCACCTTTAATTGACCTAAATGGTCAGAGTTTGGAAAGAGTTCTACGTTGTACTTTATTGCAGGGTTATACCTATAATCAAGCGCACTCATAATAGACGCTAAATACTTAGAAGGTTGACTTAAATATCGCATTGTTTGGGTTTTAGATATAAGCCTTTCTATTTCTTCAAATACGTTGTACGCTTTAATCTCAGGCGTTTCAAAGTCTATTGAGTCCGCAAGTATCTTTTCAATCATATTAGAACGGCTCATACCGTTTATTCTTGCCATTTTGTCTATAATTTCTACTATTTCATCGTTTAAAACTAAACTGTATATTGATTTTGACATAACTTTCTCCTAATTTGCTTGTAATTTAATTGTAGCACATTTTAATAATTTGTCAACGGTTTTAATAATATTGTTTACAAATTATTATATTTAAATTTCAAAAATTTATTCGTTTAAGGTACAAAAAGTTAACTTTAGTATAATTTTAAATTAAATAAAGATAGTAATTGTATGAAGATAAAAAACTCTCTTAAACAAAATATAGAGATTATAAAAAACATAGTAAGCGGTGAAGATATAATTTATTTTACCCTTTCAATAAACGGGGTGGAAAGCGTTATTATTTACCCTGAAAGTTTAAGTGATAAAATGGTTTTAGGTAAATTAGTTATAACCCCCCTTAGCGAATATGACAAAGAAGTAAGCGTTAAAGAGATATATAAAAAAATAGCCTTGCCTGAAGCGGTCAAGTTAAAAGACGTTGAAAAGTGCGTTCAAAAAATAATGCTTGGCGATGCCGTACTTTTTATAGACGGGTTTGACGAAGCGATATCGCTAGCGTCAAAAAAAGTGGCGTCAAGGGCGGTCACCGAGCCACCTACGTCGTCAGTCTTAAAAGGTCCAAGAGAAGGTTTTGTTGAAAATTTACAAACTAATTTAAGTCTAATACGCCAAAGGCTAAAAACTCCTAACTTAAATTTTGAAAAATATACTGTTGGCAAGTACTCTCAAACTACGGTTGGTTTAGTTTATATAAAAGGTATTGCTAATACTGATATAGTAAAAAAATTAAAAGACAAAATTTCTAAAATCAACGTTGACGGAATTATAGATAGTTCGTATATCATAAAGAGCATTTCAAGTAGAAAAACGTCAATGTTTAAAGAAGTGGGTGTTGTAGAGAAACCAGATATATTGTCGGCAAAACTCTTAGAAGGAAGAATTGGGGTAATAGTTGACGGCTCTCCAATGGTACTTACCGTGCCTTTTTTATTTATAGAAGATTTTCAAAATGCAGAAGACTATTATATAAATACGTATAGGGCAAATATATCAAGGGCGCTTAGGTTTTTAGCGGTGATAACCGCTGTATTATTACCTGCGTTTTTCGTTTCGGCACAACTATTTCACTTACAGTTTATACCTCTTAACTTTTTACTTACGATAGTGGGTGGAATAAAGGGGATACCATTATCTCCTAGCGTGGAAATGTTTGTCACCTTATTTATTTTTGAAGTGTTAAATGAAGCGAGTGTTAGAATGCCTAAATACGTAGGTATAGCAATGTCGGTAGTAGGTGCGCTAGTTCTTGGCGAAACTGCGGTAAATGCGGGCATAGTGTCAACGCCTACGATAATGATTGTCGCTTTATCGGGAATTTGTTTGTACGCCGTACCCGACCTTACCGAAACGCTATCGGTACTAAGGCTAATGTTTTTAATAGTGGCGGGCTCGTTAGGCGGGTATGGCATTGTGCTTTTAGGCTATGTAATAGTTATATATTTAGCGTCTTTAGATAGTTTTGGAGTGCCGTATCTAGCACCGTATTCTCCACTTATTTTAAACGATTTACAAGACGGATTAACAACTACCTTTTTTTCAAAAATGAAGTATAGACCTAAGGCGCTTAAAAGTACTAATAAGATAAGGAAGAGAATAAAATGAAAAACACTATATCTAAAAATCAGTTATCAATAATAGTGGTAATATCCTTTACCTTAACTAAAATTTACGTTATGCCTGCAAAACTATCATATTTGGCGGGCTCTAGTTTATGGATTTGTGCTTTAATAAATATAGTTTTAGATTATTTTTTATTGCTCCTTGTCTTAGACTTTATTAAAAAAAGTGGAAACAAAAGTTTGTTTGACGTAAACAGCCAATTATTTTCTAAAAACTTTGCAAGAGTTATATCTTTAATTTTTGCAGTATTTTTTATTGTTAAAGCATTTGTTCCAATAGTTGAACAAAAAAATTCTATTGAACTTACCTTTTACGAAACTCAGCCAACGCTACTTACGTTTATGCCTTTTTTCGTAGTTGCCTTTTACATTTTATTAAAGGGGTATAGGGCGTTTGCAAGGGGTTTTGAAATAAGTTTATGGGTGTACGTTTTTGCTATGGCTTCAATAATGCTATTATCAATATTTGCAGGAAAATATATCGCATTATTACCACTTTGGACGGGTACTAGTAAAATTATAAACGGCTCGTTTAAAAGTTTAATATGGTTTGGCGACCCAATATACGTTTTATTCTTTGCGGGGTATATAAGCAACGCTAAAACAGGTCTTAATAAAATTAAAAAGGCGTACGTGGTGTCGGCTATTACTACTCTTTTAGTCTTAATAGTCTTTTATGCCGTTTTTGAAAATATTGCACCAAGACAGTATTTTGCAACACTTAAAATGAGTAAATATTCTATTGCATTATCTAATATTGGTAGGTTTGACTACGTATCGGCGTTTATGCTTGCCGCTATGTGCGTATTAGTCGTATGCTTGCCCTTATTATTTGCTACAACTTGTTTAAACGAGTGCTTTAATTTTAAAAATAAATTTATTGCTCCTAGCATTGTAATAGCGTTTGAAGTGGCGTTTTCTATTATTACTCAAAACGAATTTTTAACTACCGTACAGTTTATGTCTAATTACGTCACTTGGTTTTTTATAGCGGTGAATTATATTGTGCCTTTAATAATTTATATACATTACAAAAGGAGAATAAAAAATGGTCTACAAACGTGCTAAAATTTTTGCTATTGCATTTATATTAATTTTCGTTGTATATTTCACTCAAGACTTTACTTTAATAAATATAGAAAAGACTGCCCTTATAGTGACTTTAGGTATAGATAAAAGTGAAAACGAATATACCGTCACCACTCAAATAGCCGTGCCGGAAGGCTCTAAAAACCAAAACAACAATAGCGAAGCGGTAATTAGTAGCAACGGCAAAACTATTTATGAAGCGGTGTCTAATATAAGTGATAGAACAGGTTGGTACCCAAAACTTAGTTTTTGCAATCTTATAGTTTTAGGCGAAAGTATGCTTGCCGAAAACGTTATGGACGTTATAGACTTTTTTATTCGTTCGTATAAGGTAGAAGACTCGGCAATAATTTGCGCTTGCGAAGGCGAAGCAAAAGAACTTATGTTGTCGTCGTCTCCTTTAGACACTATTTCAGGTTTGTCGTTATCAAAAATATTCGTTAAAGACTATTCGGGGGCTAGTAAAATTTTGCCAACGTCTATAAAAGAGTTTTGCTCTAACTATTATTCGCTATCTTCTTTCGGCTTTATGCCGTACGTAAAAACGGTATTGACGGACGAGAGCGGTATTGGGGGTAAGACTTCTACGGCGTCGTCAACTACAAAGCCAAGTAGTGGAAATAGTGAAAGTAAGGGTGGCGAAGGTCAACAAAAATTAGTTGTATACGATGCGGGGAACTGTTTGCTTTTTAATAAAGGTTATCAGGTGGGAACGCTAAGTAGCGATGAAACTTTATGTTATAGTTTTTTATATAAAAGGGTAGGAGAGACTTTTTTAAACGTAGTTGCAACCACTAACGAAGGCAAGACTGGTAACGTTTTACTAAATATTTTAAGGACAAATAAAAAGATAGAGTTTAAAATGAAAGACAATAAGCCTACGCTATATATAAACCTTAAAGTATGGGCAAGGATAAGCGACGCCGATTTTAGCGAAAGCATAGGAGAAATAAGTAATGCAGGTAGGCTTAACGACAATATAAAATTTAAACTAAAATCAAAAATAGAAGAAAACATTTTAAAAGTAATGGAAATAAGTAAAAACAGTGGTTCAGATATTTTTGGGGTTAAAAATTTACTATATAAATACTATCCTAAAAAGTTTGATAAATATAATTTAGGCATTTTAGATAACGTAGACGTGGTTGTAAACGTAAGTTGTTTTAATTATATTTAAACGGCTTGCTAAAATTTAAAAAATAAGTTATACTTTAATTATGAAATACAAATATGTTTTAATTGACGTTGACAACACTTTATTAGATTTTTGCTATGCAGAGAAAAACGCTCACAAATTGGCTAGCGAAAAATTCGGTATTCCTTGGACTGAAGAACTTTACTCTGCCTACCATAAATTAAACGACGCTTGGTGGAAACGCTTAGAGCGTGGTGAATACACTAAAGATGAAATTGTTGTAAATAGATATAAAGAATATTTTGCTCTGTTAAAGGTAGATAAAAATCCAGAAGAGTTTAATAGAACTTTTTTAGGTAATTTAGCGTTTGGTCGTAAAACTATTGACGGTGCAAACGAACTTGTAAAAGCACTCTACGACGGCGGGCTTACTTTATATATAGCAACTAACGGCATTACAAAAGTTCAAGAAAGCAGGCTATCTAATCAAGAGTTTATGAAATATATAAGCGGAGTTTTTGTTTCGGAAGAACTAAAAGCGTCTAAACCACAAAAAGAGTTTTTTGAAAACGCGTCAAAAAAAGTAGGCATTGACTTTAAAGGTCAAACGATAATTATTGGCGACAGTTTAACTAGCGATATGCAAGG
>JAZRNF010000005.1:0-8720 GCA_045648085.1 Christensenellaceae bacterium
AAGGAGAAAATTATGGTAAACAAAGATTTTTTTGCAGCGCTTGACGAACTTTGCGCAAGCAAGGGTATTGAAAGGCAATCTTTTATCGACACTTTGCAATCGGCACTTACGTCAGCGTATAAAAAATACGCCAAAGGTGACGCGAGTGACGTTGTAGTTAAACTTAACGACGAAAAGTGTTCTATAAGATTTTTCGCAACCAAGCAAATAGTTGACGTGGTTGAGGACCCTGATAAGCAAATCACGCTTGAAGAGGCTAAGGAAGTTAAAAAGACTTATAAACTCGGCGATACTTTCGAAAAGGAATTCACCCCCAAAGACTTTGGTAGAATTGCCGCTCAAACTGCAAAACAAGTAGTTATGCAAAAAATTAGAGAGGCTGAAAGGGCAAATTCTATCCAAGAATTTGAAGATAAAGAAAATGAAATACATTCTGCTATCGTTAGAAGAATTGAAAACGGCAACGTTTATTTAGAACTTTCAGGCGGTCAACTTGAGGGCGTTATGCTTCCACAAGACCAACTTGCTACTGAAAAGTATGAAATTAACGATAAACTTATAGTATACGTTAAGAAGATTAGAACAGTTGGTAGAAATACACAAGTACTCGTATCTCGTACTGCTCCAGGCTTAGTGACAAGATTTTTTGAAAACGAAGTTCCTGAAATTAGGCAAGGTATCGTAGTAATTAAAGCCGTTGCACGTGAAGCGGGTCAAAGAAGTAAGATTGCAATTTACAGCGAAGATAATCAAATTGATGCACTTGGCGCTTGCGTAGGTAATAAGGGAATGAGAGTTAACGCCGTTATTGAACAACTTGGCGGTGAAAAAATTGATATTATCACTTGGTCTGAAAACCCACTTGAGTTTATCGCTAAAGCATTAGCACCTGCAAAGGTTTTAAGAGTGACTGCTATTGACGAAAAGTCTGCTAGAGTAGTAGTTCCTGACGATAAACTTTCTTTAGCAATCGGTAAAGATGGTCAAAATGCAAGGCTTGCCGCTAGATTAACAGGTTGGAAAATTGACGTTAAGAGTGAGTCTAAAGCAATGGAGGAATTTGGTGCTATTGCTGAAGATACTGACGAAGGAATTTTGCAAGAAGATAATATTTAATAATTTTATAGGAGTTTAAAATGGCAGTAAAAAAAATTCCCATGCGCACTTGTATTGCGTGTAGGTGTGAAAAGCCTAAAAAAGAACTTATAAGAATAGTAAGAAGTAAAGACGGCGTATTTTCCGTTGATAGAGTTGGCAAACTTTCAGGTCGTGGCGCTTATATTTGTGGCGAAAAGGCGTGCTCAGAAAAATTAATTAATAAAAAGTTATTAAACTACGCCTTCCAAATTGAAGTTGAGCCAAGCGTTTACGAAATGGTTAAGGAGGAACTCCTTGGAACAAAGTAAACTACAAACCTTCATAGGTTTTGCCATAAAATCAAGAAAAATAAAATGCGGTGTAAATGCGGTTGCCACTTTAAAAAAGGCAAACGTACTAATAGTTTGTTCAAGTGCAACTGAAAACACCTTTAAAGATGCTGAAAAACTAGCAAAAAAACTTTTCGCAAAACTATACGTTTTAAATGAGGTAAAACTTGAAGATTTAGTTTTAAAAAGTTTATGCAAATTGGTTGCCATAACCGACAAGGGCTTGGCAAATGCAATAGTTAATTGCAACGATAGCCGTTTAAAAGAATATTCTGGAGGGGGAACGTTATGAGTATGGAAGAGAAAAAGGAACCCGTTGATAAATTTAAAAATATTAAAATTATAAATACGCTTAATAGTAATAATGCGCACTTATCTGCTTTTGGTGACGTTAAGAATTCGTTTAAAGAAATTAGTAAAAAAATTAACGACAAAGCACGTTATTTTGCAAATCTTAGAAAAGAAGCGGAAGAAAAGGCTAAATTAGAAGAAGTTGTTGAAGTTGAAAGCGTTTCAACTGAAGTTGCTTTAGAAACTCAAAACGACGATACTAAAAATCAAGTTGCCGAAGTAGAAACTGTTCCTACTGAAGTTGAAAATAAGGTTGAAACGGTGGCTGATAAACCTGTTGAAGTTAAGGAAGACAAGTCTGATATAGCGACTGAAGTTTCAGTTGAAAATCCTGTTAAGAAAGAGCCTGTTATTGAAAAGACTAGCAATCCAAATATCTTTATCGTTGACGGTAAACGTGTTTATATGCCACAAGCAAATAAGCCAAAGGAATTCGTTAACAAAGATACTGAAAGAAAGCCAAGGCAAGATAGACAAGGTGGAGATAAAAAGCCGTTTAACAAAAACGGTGAAAATAAGCCGTTTGATAAAAATGCTCCAAAGCGTGAGTATGCTCAAGGCGGAGATAAAAAGCCTTTTGGTGACAAAAAGCAATATACTCCAAATTTAAAAGACGCTCCACAAGTATTTATCCCTAAGGACAATACTAACAAGCAAAATAAAAAGAAAAATAACGAAAAAAATAACTACGAAGATAAAAAGGTAATCAACAAAAAGTCACTTATAAAGGGTCAAGTATCTTTAGACGATTTTGATGATGATAAGACTGGTTATAGAAAAGTTAGAAAGTCAAAAGACAAAAAGCAAGAGCAAGTTCAAACAATGCCTAAAATTGAAAAGGCGGTTATCAATAAAGAAATTATTCCAATTAAAGAACTTAGTGAATTACTTGGAATACAAGCAATTGAAATAACTAAACTTTTATTCAAAGAAGGCGTTTTAAAAACTATTAACGACTCTATTGACTACGATACTGCAGGTTTTATCGCAGCAGGTTTAGATATTGAACTTGAACTTAAACTTGATAAAACGGCGGAAGACGTGTTGACTGAAGGATTTAGTGAAGAATTAGAAGACGCTTCTAAACTTCAAAAACGTCCACCTATCGTTACGGTTATGGGTCACGTTGACCACGGTAAAACTTCACTTCTTGACAGAATTAGAAATGCAAACGTGACTGCAGGCGAAGCGGGTGGTATAACTCAACACATTGGTGCTTATACTGTAAGTATAAATAATCAACAAATCACTTTCTTAGACACTCCAGGTCACGCAGCGTTTACTGCAATGCGTGCTAGGGGTGCAGGTTTAACTGATATTGCAGTTATAGTTGTTGCTGCCGACGATGGTATAATGCCACAAACTATTGAAGCGATTAACCACGCTAAAGCCGCAGGTGTCACAATTATTATTGCCGCAAATAAAATTGATAAGCCAACCGCCGATATTGAAAGGGTTAAAAAAGGTCTTGCCGACCAAGAAATTTTAGTAGAAGAATGGGGTGGAGACGTTGCTCTTGTTCCTGTTTCTGCTAAGACTGGCGCTGGTATTGAAGATTTGTTAGAAACTATTATCATTTCTGCCGAAATGAAGGAGTTAAAGGCAAACCCTGACCGTATGGCAAAAGGTATTATTGTTGAAGCAAAACTTGATAAAGGTAAAGGCCCAATGGCAACAGTTCTTGTTCAAACTGGTACATTAAAAGTTGGCGATTATTTAGTTGCAGGTACTATAACCGGTAAAGTAAGAGCAATGATTGACGATAAAGGTAGAAACGTTAAAACTGCAGGTCCATCAATGCCTGTATCTATCTTAGGTTTAGAGTCGGTGCCTAACGCGGGCGACTCATTGTTTGCAGTAGAAGAAGCAAAACTTTCAACATTAGTTGCTAGTGAAAGAAAGAATAAAGAAAGAGAAGAAATGATAAGAGAACAACAAAAAGTATCTCTTGACGATTTATTCTCTAAAGTATCTTCAGGTGACCTTAAGAACCTTAACTTAATAGTTAAAGCAGACGTTCAAGGCTCTGTTGAAGCGGTAAAACAATCACTTGTAGAACTTTCTAACGAAGAGGTTAAAGTTAACGTTATCCACGCCGCAGTAGGAGCAATATCTGAAACTGACGTAAGTTTAGCAGATTCTTCTAACTCAATTATTATCGGCTTTAACGTAAGACCTGACGCTAAAGCAAAATCTCTTGCCGAACAAAGCAAGATTGATATCAAGATTTATAGGGTAATTTACGAAGCAATTGAAGATATTAAGAAAGCGTTAAAAGGTATGCTTACACCTAAGTTTAACGACGTATATCTTGGTAAAGCCGAAGTTAGAGAAACGTTTAAAATTTCAGGCGTTGGTACAGTTGCAGGTTGCTACGTTGTTGAAGGTAAAATTTTACGTTCAGGTAAACTTCGTATCTATCGTGACGACGTTATGATTTGTGAAGGAAACGTTTTACAATTAAAGCGTTTTAAAGACGACGTTAAAGAAGTTCAACAAGGTTATGAATGCGGTATGTCAATAGAAAACTTTAACGATATTAAAGTTGGCGACTTTATTGAGTGCTATACCGTTGAAGAACTTAAAAACTAATTAAAAGGATAAATTATGAAATCTACTAGAATAGAAAGGCTTAATAGTGAGTTTAGAAAAATAATTTACGAAGTTATTAAAAACGACTTGAATTTACCTGCGGTAACTGAAATGTTCAGTATTACCGAGGTAGATTGTTCGCCTGACCTTAAAAATGCAAAAGTTTTCGTAAGTGTTTATTCAACTAACCAAGACAAAAAGAAAAGTACTTTTGACGGTATTAAAAATGCAAGTCAAAAAATACGCAAAGCAGTTAGTGAAAAAATGCACATACGTTACGTTCCAAACCTAACTTTTTATGAAGATGGTGCACTTGAATATGGCAACAATATAGATAAAATTTTAAGTACCTTAACTTATGGTGAAAATAATGACGATAAGTAATTTAGTAGATAACTTAAAAACTATAAAATCAGCCCTTATATTTACTCATACTAGGCCAGATGGGGATACAGTTGGCTCGGCAATCGCTCTAAAAAACGCTCTTATTCAATTAGGTATAGACGTTGACGTCGTTTGCGATATATCCGTTCCCCAAAAATTTCATATATTAAACGGAGCGGATAGTTTTTTAAATTTAGAACAAGTTAATAAAAAATATGACGCTCATATTGCAGTAGACTGTTCTAGCAGGTTTATGTTTGGTTCTTCTTACGACTTGTTTTTGTCTTCAAAAAACACGTTCAATATTGACCACCATATTTCAAACGATAGGTATGCAAAATATAACTACGTAGTTGAAAGTGGCGCAAATACTGAAAATATATATGAAATTATAACCGCTTTAAGTGCTACTATAACAAAAGATATTGCCGATGCAATACTTCTTGGCATAATTACCGATACTGGTAGTTTTGCTCATTCTAACGTGACACCTAACACCCTTAGTATTTCGGCTAAAATGCTAGCGTGTGGTGGAGATTTACATAATATTATCTATAAAATGTTTAAAGAACAATCTCCTGAAAGGGCAAAGTTATACTCTAAAATAACGTCAAAAATGCAATATTTTTTAGACGGTCAAGTAGGTGTTTTAGTCATTGAGAAGAAAGACTTACAAGAGTGTGATGCTAACGATACTATGACAGAGGGTTTTATTGATTTTCCACTTACCGTAAGGACTGTTGAAGTTGCAATATCGCTACTTGAAACAGGCAAAAATCAATATAAAATAAGCCTTAGAAGTAAAGGTAGAGTAAACGTTAACGAAATCGCGTCTATCTATGGCGGTGGCGGTCATATTTTAGCAAGTGGTGCTAGAATTAACGGTTATAAAGAAGACGTTATTGATAAACTTGTATATAACGTAAAACAAAGGTTGTAATGAACGGATTTATAAATTTTTTTAAGCCGAGTGATATGTCCTCGGCTTATGCTTTAAATTTAATAAAAAAAAGGTTTAAAGGTCAAAAAATGGGTCATATGGGTACTTTGGACCCATTAGCATCGGGTGTATTGCCTGTTGCTTTTGGCAAGTCTACAAGGCTTTTTGACTACCTTTTAGACAAGGTTAAAATATATAAAGCAGAGTTTACCTTTGGCTATGAAACGGACACTTTAGATAGAGGCGGTAAGATTATTTGCGAAAGCAATAAAATTCCAACTGAAGAAGAAATACTTTCAAAATTAAACTCTCTAACAGGTTTAGTAATGCAAACGCCACCTAAATTTAGCGCTAAAAACGTTGGCGGTAAAAGGGGATACGAACTTGCTAGAGAAGGTGTTGACTTTGAGTTAAAGCCTAAACAAGTTGAAATTTTAAGAATTGATTTAACAAATAAAATAAGCGATAACTGCTATGAGTTTATAATTGAGTGTAAGGGCGGTACGTATATTCGCTCTATTTGTCGCGATTTAGCGTATTTATTAGGAACTTATGCTACAATGACTAAACTTGAAAGATTAAAAAGTGGTTGTTTTACTAAAGAAAACGCCTTTTCTTTAGAAGATATTATAAATAATTTTGACGAAGAAAAAATGCTTGTTTTACCAAGCACGGTAATAGAACTTCCTAAACTTAACTTAAACGAAGTTGAAGAGAATCATTTAATAAATGGTAGAAATTTTATTTTAAACTCAAAAGACGGAAAATTTGCCGTATACGGCACAAGCGGTTTAATAGGAATAGGCGAAGTTGTTGAAAAAAATTTAAAACTTAGCGCATATTTAAAAGATTAAAATGGATATTATTAATTTTGGTTATCAATTAAAAACACCTATGGTGATGTGTCTTGGTTATTTTGATGCAATCCATATTGGTCATACAGGGCTGATAAATAAGGCGAAAGATATAGCAAAAAATGAAAATTTATCTCTTTCAGTGCTTCTTTTTACTGGTGGCAAAGGTGAGAGTAAAGACGTTTTTTCTCTTGAAGAACGCCTTATAAAATTAAGGGTTTTAGGGGTTGAAACTGTGATAATTGCAACACTTGACAACTCATTTATGAATAAAACTAAAGACGAGTTTTTAAACGAACTTTTCACATTATACAACGTAAAATATACTGCTTGTGGCTATGATTTTAGGTACGGTAAAAATGCGGGTGGCGACTTAAAATTTTTAGAAAATTTTGCTAAAAAAATTGGTGCAAAAACAATTTTTTGCCCCGAAATTACTGATAAAACTGGTCAAAAAATATCGTCAAAAACCATAAAAAAAGCCTTACTTGACGGCAATATTTTGTTGGCAAACGAACTAATTGGCTCTAATTATTTTATAAGGGGTACTGTTATAAAAGGCAAAGAATTGGGCCGTAAAATAGGTTATCCTACTGCAAATATTTTAATAAATAACGAAAAATTACTTATAAAAAGTGGGGTTTATTTAACTTTTACTATAATTGGCGACAAGATATATTCTTGCCTAACAAACGTTGGTAAACAGCCTACTGTAAATGGTTTTAGCGACGTTGTTGAAACCTATATTTACAATTATAACGGTGACTTGTACGGCAAAAGTTTGACTGTTTATTTTGTTGAAAAAATACGTGATATAAGTAAATTTTCTAGCATAGAGGAACTTAAAAATCAATTAGATAAAGATTTAGAGGTGTTAAAGTGATTAAGTTTGGTCCAAGTGGTAATAGTGATGGTTTTAGGCTAGCGGGTTTTAGCGAAAGTATAAATTCTCCTAAATGGGTTAATGATTTAGGTCTTGACTGCTTTGAATACTCATTTGGCAGGGGTGTTAATTTAACTACTCAAAAAGCCGAAATTATAGGTAAAGCGTTTAGTGACGAAAATATAGAACTTAGCGTTCACGCTCCGTATTTTATAAACTATGCTAGCATTGAAGAAGAAAAGGTAAATAACTCTTATAGATATTTGTTAGACTCTTTAAAATACGCTAAAATAATGCAGGCTAAAAGGGTGGTTTTTCATCCGTCAACACAAGGCAAATTATCGCGTGAAGAAGCCGTTAATTTAACAAAAAAACGCTTATCAATTCTTGCCGATAAAATTTTAGAATACGGTTATAGCGATATGATTGTTTGCCCAGAAACTATGGGAAAATCGGCTCAAATAGGAACGGAAATTGAGATTGCAACCTTTTGCACTCTAGCGCCTTTTTACTATCCGTGCATTGATTTTGGCCACTTAAATTCTAGAACGAACGGCTCTTTAAAAACTACTGAAGATTTTCTTAAAATTTTAGATAATATAGAAGAAATTGCGGGAAGGGAAAAACTTGAAAAACTACATATACACTTCTCTAAAATAATGTATGGCGACAAGGGAGAAATAAAGCATTTAACCTTTGAAGACGACAAGTACGGGCCAGAGTTTGAGCCACTTGCTAAAGCGCTTAAAATTAAAAGGCTAGAGCCTTATATTATTTGTGAGTCGGCAGGTACTCAAGATATAGACGCCCTTTATATGAAAAACGTATATAAAAATTTATAAAATAAAAGCACCCTACCTAAAGTAGAGTGCTTAATTTTTTATTTGCGTTGTTTACGTTTAATTATAAACCTATTTGCGTACCATAATATCAAAGCAACTTGAAGTGGAATGCCTATAAAATAAAGATTTATCATCTCTTTAGACAATGGCGCTAAACCAATGTGCACGGCAGTAATCGTCGTCCAAATAAAAGCGGTTAGCGAAAATGCTTGTATCCAAAACTGTTTATATATGCACGAAAAGATAAATATAATTAGTATGGTCACAGGTATTGCAATTATAAAGGTGTACCAATCCATTGTAAAACTAGGGTTTATAAGTCTTATTAAGAAAAATGCAAGTAATGCGACAATCCAAACAATACAACATGATAGTGCAGGGGTAAAAAACACTCTTGTTTTATTTATAGACTGCTTAGGTTTTTTCCTAGGGGTAATAAGGTCGTTA
>JAZRNF010000006.1:0-6618 GCA_045648085.1 Christensenellaceae bacterium
TAATCAAACTTTTCAACCGCTTTCATCAACCCTAAATTACCTTCTTGAATAAGGTCAAGTAAGTGCATACCACGGCCAACGTATCTTTTTGCGATAGATACCACTAAACGAAGGTTTGCTTCTGATAATCTACGCTTAGCAAACTCGTCACCTTGCATCATTTTTTCGGCAAGTTCCGCTTCTTCTTCAGTTGATAATAATGCGATTTTACCAATATCTTTAAGATAAACTTTTACTGGGTCGTCCATAGAAATTTCTTTTTCAAGTTGTAATAATAAATCTCTATTTTTTTCGCTATCAGTATAAACGTCAGTCACCTCAATTTTGTTTGCCTTTAACGCATCAAACACCAATTCCATATCTTCTGGCGAAATCTTGTACTTTTCAAGTTTATCCATAAGTTCGTCAGTAGTCACTTTGCCTGCAACAGAATATTCTTCTACTAGTTTACCGTTTATTTCTTGTAATAATTGTTCAGAAATACTCATATTTTCCTCCGTTAAATTTGTGAAAGTTTTGTGGTTTTTTTAAGTATTAAATCGGCAATTTCTCGCCTTTTTTGAGTATCAGTTTCGTTTTTGTATTCAACGTTTAGCGCTTTTATCTCTTCTTCAAGATTACTTCTTTTTATGATTGACATACAATCTTTAAAATATTTTTCTTCAAAAGGCTTATCAAAAACGTTATCGCCCGAAACTAATATTTCGTTAAGTTCAACAAGTTCAGACTCTAAAACAAAAGAACATAAGTCTTCAATCTTTACGTCGTCACCGTCTAAAATTTTATCTAAAACCTTATTTCTAGTTTCATTTGAAAAATAAAGTTCTTCGTAATCAGTAGCGTACGGTCTACCCTTGATTATTGAAAGCAATACAAATCGCTCTGCTTTAGCGTTATTATCACTTTTTACAGTCGGCACTTTAAAGTCAACCACTTCTTCCGTTGTTGATAAATTACCACTTTCTAAATCACGTTTAAGCGACTCGTAGGTAATTCCCGACCTATCACGTAATTTTTTCAAAAGTTCTTCACGCATAAAGGCGTCGTTAACCGTTTTTATAAGTTCTAAACTTTCCTTTACGTATAGACGTCTATCCGCCGTGTCTTTTAAATTCTTACCATTACCTATTATGCGCAATTTAAAGTCAATTAACGGCTCGGCTTCGTCAATTAGTTTTTGATAGAAGTCTTTACCTCTATCACGAATAACGTCGTCAGGGTCTTTGCCGGTTGGCAAGTTAAGTACCCTTATATCAAAACCCTCGTCCGCAAAGATATTTAAACTTCTAACGGTTGCTTTTTGACCTGCACTGTCGCCGTCAAAACTAACTATTACTTTGCTTGTATATCTTTTAAGTAGTTTTGCTTGCTCTAAGGTAAGCGACGTACCCATTGACGCAACCACGTTTTTAAAGCCTGCTTGGTATAAAGAAATGGCATCCATATACCCCTCAACCATAATTACGCTATCAATATCACTTTCAAGTTTGAGTTTTTTAAGATTGTTTATAGCAAATAGCGTTTTTTTCTTTGAGAAAATTACGGTCTCTTGAGTGTTTTTGTATTTACCAATATTGTCGTTTGTCTTTTTTATAACCCTACCGCCAAAGGCAATTACTTTGCCCATTTGGTTGATTATAGGAACTATTATTCTACCCGCTTCGGCATCAAATAAGTTTCCTTGTGAGTTCTTTTGGCATACGCCCGATTCTAGCATTTCGCTTTCAAGATAGCCTTTTGACTTTAAGTATAACGGCAATTCGTTAAACCCAAGCGATACGCCCATACCGAACGCTCTTAAAGTAGACGGGGTTATACCCCTTTTTGCTAGGTAATTTAAAGCCTCTTTAGCACCGCCTAACTTTAGGTTGTTTACGTAAAAATACGCGGTATCTTTTAAAACGTCATACAACCTATCTTTTTTTTGTTTAAGTTTTTGAGTTTGCTCTTCATTGTAATTATTGTTTTCAGGAACAGTCATTTTAGAGCGTTCTGCCAATAATTTTATTGCATCGTAAAAGTCAAGCGTTTCAACTTCTTGAATAAACTTAATAACGTCGCCACCCTTGCCACAACCAAAGCATTTATAAAATTGACCTTGTTCGTTTATAGAAAATGACGGGGTTTTTTCTGTATGCCCTGGAAGCGGACAACAAGCCCAATAATTTGAGCCCTTCCTTTTAAGTACGGCATACCTACCTATCACGTCAACTATATTATTTTTACTTTTAAGTTCTTCTATAAACTTTTCGTCTATACCTGCCATAACTCTCCAACTAAAAATTTAATGGAATAAATACCGATTTAAACACGCTAACGGCATATCTATCCGTCATACCTGAAATATAATCGCAAACTACTTGTTCTTTTGAATAACTGTCTAATAATTTTTTATAAGGCGTTGGCAATTTGTCTATATTTTTCAAAAAATACTCATAAATTGCAGTTATCATATTGTCCGCCCTATACTCTTCGCCCCTTGCAGCGTCAGTATTGTACACGTTTTCAAACATAAAATCTCTAAAGATTGTTAAAGCGTTTTCAACGTCTTTAGATAAAGTGACTTTATCTTTACCAACAGAACTAAGATAAATTGAATTAATAATAGTGTTAATTCTTTCTTTAGCCGTATTGCCTAAAACTTCTTTAACTACTAATGGCAAATCTTCATTAGTTATAAGTTTAGCCCTTAGCGCGTCGTTAACGTCGTGATTAAGATAAGCAATTCTATCCGAAATAGAAACGATTTGACCTTCTAAAGTTGACGGATTGCCATTTGATTTATGGTTTAAAATTCCGTCTCTTACTTCAAAGGTTAAATTTAAGCCGTTGCCGTCGTTTTCCAAAACGTCAACCACCCTTAAAGACTGTTCGTTATGCTTAAAACCATTAGGCGAAAGTTTATTTAAAACCCTTTCACCTGAATGACCAAACGGCGTATGCCCAAGGTCGTGACCTAAAGAAATGGCTTCGGCTAAGTCTTCGTTTAATGAAAGAACCCTTGCTATTGAGCGTGATATTTGCGACACACCTAATGTGTGGGTAAGCCTTGTCATATAATGGTCGCCTTCTGGAGAAAAGAAAACTTGAGTTTTGTTTTTAAGCCTTATAAACGCTTTAGAATAGATAATTCTATCTCTGTCGCGTTGAAAATCAGTTCTCATTGGGCAAGGCTCTTCACTTTTTAGCCTGCCTTTAGACTTGTCGGAAAACTGAGCAAAAGGAGAAAAATATTCTTTTTCACGAATAAAAATACTGTTTTTAATTGCTTTTAAATCGCTCATAATTCCCCCTTACACTTTATATATACTATAATTATAATAAAAACCCTTTATTTTTTTGCATTTTTTGTTCCAACGAAAATTTTAAAGGTTTTTCCGTTAGTATTTTTTTGATTTACAATTTTATATAGCCTACTTGCAACTTCGTTTGCAGTTGGTATTTTTTTAAGACCGTAAGACGAAATAAACTCTAATTTATCTTCAGTTGATAAATGAGAGTTCATATCAGTATCAATAAGACCTAATAAGACGGTAGAGATTTCTAAAGTAGAAGAACTAACTTCTTTACTAACAGAGTTAGTAAATCCAATAATACCTGCTTTAGAAGCAGAATATACCGACTCACAACTGCCCCCGTCAATACCAAAAACCGAAGATACGTTAATAATTTTCCCACCGCTATAAATCATATTTTGAACGCCTAATTTAGTAGCCAAAATAGTGCCTTTAAGGTTAACGTTTATAGCGTAATCAATATCATTATCGCTAACGTCTAAAATAAACTTAGGTGGTAAAGATATTCCTGCATTGTTTATCAATACGTCTATCCTAGGATATTTACTAAAAACGTAATCAAATAAGTTTTTAATATCTTGAGCGATTGAAAGGTCACATTTAACAACGTCAATCCCAAGGCTTGTCAACTCATTAGCAAGTAAAAAATTGCGGTTATACGTACCTATAACCTTATAACCTAAACTATTAAATTTTAATGCAGTAGCCCTGCCTATTCCACGGGATACACCCGTAATTAAAAGGATTTTTTCCATATAAAACTAAAAACCCGACAGCCTTAAAAACTGTCGGGCAAGATAGCCGATTACTTCTTAACTCTTTCCATATATTCGCCAGTTCTAGTGTCAATACGAATAACGTCGCCTTCGTTTACGAACATTGGAACTTGCATACTAATACCCGTTTCAAGTTTAACAATCTTAGTTGCGTTAGTTGCTGTGTTGCCTGCTACGCTTGGCTCTGCTTCAGTAACCAAAAGTTCAACGAAGTTTTCACAATCAACTGAGAATGCTTTGCCTTTGTAGAATTTAACTATAACGTTGTCGTTTTCTTTAATGTATTTTAATGCATCTTCAACTTGGTCGTAGTTAAGTGGTTCCATATTATACTCTTCATCCATAAAGTAGTAAAGTTCACCATCGCTATAAGAATAAGTCATTCTTTTAGTTTCAATGATTGCATTTTCAAACTTTTCAGTTGGGTTGAACGTAATTTGTAAAACCTTACCATCTACTACGTTTTTAAGTGTTGTTCTAACGAACGCTGCACCTTTACCTGGTTTTACGTGTAAAAAGTCAACTACCGTAAAAATTTTACCATCGTATTCAATGGTCACACCTTTTCTTAAATCGCCTGCTAATACCATATTTAAATTTCTCCTTGAAAATAATATCTATTTTACGAGTTTATTTCATACTCGTTTTTACTAATTTGAAAAAAACTATGACACTTACCACCTGATAGGTAAACAGTATCTTCAATTCTTATACCAAACTTGCCCGCAATATAAACGCCTGGTTCTACTGAAAAAACGTTGCCGTTTTTTAAATTATAAGTTGACGTTTTAGAAAGCCTTGGATTTTCGTGTATTTTTACACCTACACCGTGACCTAACGAATGTGTAAAGTATTCGGCGTAGCCTTGAGTTTTTAAATAATCTCTCGCAATTTTATCGGCTTCAGCACCAGTCATACCTGCAGTTATTTCTAAAAACGCTTTGTTGTGAGCATCTAAAACGGCTTTGTGCGCCTTTATATACTCACTTGGGGCTGTACCAAAATAAAAGGACCTTGTTATATCCGACCTGTAATTATTTTTACAAACGCCACAATCAATAAGCACAGGCATATCTTTTTTAAGTATAACGTCACCCGTTTTATAGTGTGGAATTGCAGAGCCTTCGCCAAACGCTACTATAGAATCAAACGCCGCCTTATCGCCACCGTTTAATTTAAAAAGATATTCTAGTTTTGCTTGGAACTGCCTTTCAGTTATACCTTCTTTCAACTCTGAAACGGCTTGGCTAAGTGAAAGTTCTAATATTTGACAAGAGCATTTTATTAAATCTATTTCTCTATCAGTTTTTATAGCCATTTGATTGTATACGGTTTCGGTAACGTCAAAAATCTCTACCCCCAAGTTTTCAATAGAACTTAAAAAACTAATAGGCGTATATTCGTATACAAGCCCTACTTTCTTAATAGAATTTTCATTTATAAAGTTTGACACTGAATTTGTATCAATTAAACGACAATTAGCAGTAGCATGATTTATTGCAGCGTTATAATAACGCATATCGGTATACAAGTATTTAGTGTCACCATAGATAATTAAAAGCCCGTCTTCCACAAAAAAAGAAGAATAGTAAGAAATTAAATCGCTATCGGTTATTATCGTTATAGTATCTATAAAGTCTGACATAATACAAATTCTCTTAATTACTAACATATTTTAACACATATTAACAATTAAGTCAACTTACTTTTATAAAAATTATACGCTAAATATATTAAAATATATTTGAGTATACGTCGGGTACAATTAAGTATAAAATTTTAGTTAAAAAAACAGTTGAAAATTTTAAAAATATCGTGTATAATTGAAACACAAACTAAAAAGGTAATAATTTATAATGTTTTCTCAAGAAGAATTTAACAAAAAAGTTGGCGAAAATTTAGCCAAGTATAGAAAATTTAATAATTATACTCAAATTGCCCTTGCAGAAAAGTTAAACTATTCCGATAAAGCCATTTCTAAATGGGAAAAGGGTGAGTGTTTACCTGAAATTTACGTTCTTAAAGAAATTGCAGACCTTTACGGCGTGACGGTTAACGACCTTATTACCCCTAGGAAAAAACCTAAGCAGTCGGCTAACAAAATAAAAGCGTTTTTCAACCCTGCACTATCTTGTTGTATCGTTTGGATTGTTGCCCTACTCGCATACTTTTTAATTAGAGTAATAGAGCCTAACTTTAGTATGCATTGGTACACTTTTATTTTGGCAGTTCCCGTGACTTTGCTTATAATATTTATTTTCTCGTGCATTTAC
Source organism: Christensenellaceae bacterium (assembly GCA_045648085.1). Lineage (GTDB taxonomy): Bacteria > Bacillota > Clostridia > Christensenellales > Borkfalkiaceae > HGM11412. The sequence goes on from JAZRNF010000006.1 coordinate 6,346, forward strand.
AAAATGTTTTTTGCACAAATTTTATCTTTAACTGCATTTATTTGGACAACGATATTGGCAATACACTTAGCATTATCACCATTATCTAAAGAGATTATTAATCTCTATTACATCGGAATACCACTTCAAGTTGCTTTGATTTTATGGTATTCGTACAAATATATTATTAAGAAAAAACAACAAAAATAAAAATAAAAGCACGCCGGTTAGGGTGCTTTTATTTTATAAATTTTTATATACGTTTTTCATATAAAGGGCGTCTATATCTTGAGT
>JAZRNF010000007.1:0-1948 GCA_045648085.1 Christensenellaceae bacterium
TATTATTTATAAGGTTTAAAGTTGATAAGAAGTACGCGCCTTTAGTAGTTGAGTAATTACAGTCAAGTGGGTAATCTTCAAATTGCCAATAACCGTCAACAATTTCGTGTAATCTATATGGGTCGTGACCTTGTAATCTACTAGTACGAGCACTAGCATAACCACAACCGTATATACTCATTGGGCCATAACTAAATCTTTTAATTTTAGGGTTAACTTCTCTTACCTTTTCAAATTGCGATATATACATATCGGTAATTTTAGGAAGACAGTAGTTTATAAACTTTGTAGAGTACTTAGACATAAGTGCCTTATAGTTTTCTAAAGTAAACTCTACTTTAGGCTCAAAGTTTAAGTCCTTTTTAATGTCAGGGTTTTCGTTTAAGAAACTATCAAGCATATTAAGCATATGCGATTTTACGTTGCGGTATATATAGAAGTCGTAACGGTGGTAAACTTTGTTAGGCTCATCACCAGGCCCTGTGTAATATACGAAATCTGCGTGTTTTGTTATATCGTAATGTAATATTGCATTACTTAAAATATCTTCGTTACTAACACATCTACTATTCATCCAACAAGTAATTTTTCTTTTAAATATTGGATATACTTCCCACACTCTTTTTAAATTTGCATCATTTGGCGGAATTAATAAAATATCAAAGTAATGGTCGTAGTTGTTGTCTGGATTTAAACCCCAGAAATCTGGGCATTGTTTTCTACCAGAATCGCCTACGTGGGCTGTTATAAGACCACTCGCTTTTTGTGGAGAAACGTCGCTATCTTTATCAATAACTTCAAAAGCAGAACGATGTTCGCTAACCTTTTCGCCTAAATAGAATAATTCAACGTAAAGGTGATATACACCTAACTTTTGACCTTCAAGTTCTACTAAATAGCCGTTACCGTCAAACATGTCGTACTTATAAGGTTTATCTAATAATTTAACCGGAAGTTCTTTCACGTTGTTATAATAAGCGTCTTGCAAATACGCTTTTAAAGTAAGGTTTTCTAATTTAAACTTACTTCTTACGTCAACGAAGAACTCTATTTTTTTATCGTCGGTTAAGAAATAGTGGTTGTCTTCAAAATACTTAATCAACCTATCTCTGTTATATACGTTAGACGGAATTAAAGACTCTAAACTATCATAAAGTGGTGAAGATACCGTTATGCCGTAGTTTTCGTCAAGTGGAGTACCAATATATAATTGGTTGCCATCTTTATCAAACACAAATTGCATTTTAGACGCATAGAATTCTGACCAGAAACACCTTACGTTTTTATAACCGAAAGTCACGCTTTCTACTTCGCCAAAAGCCTTAACTGTAATGCTTCCTTTAAAAGGCTCACGCCATGTGCCAACAAGTGCTTTATGAAGGTCGCAAACGCTTTCTTTTACAGCGTACATACCTAAGTGCTTAGGTGTGTTGTTTTTTTCAAAAAGTCTTACGTTTTCATTATTTAAGTAATATCTTTTAGAGTTGTTTATTTTAAAGTATATAGAGTTAAACTCTTCGTAAAGTAAACACCAACTTATGCCTACGCCATTAAGTCCTTCCTTAAATAAACCCTCTTTAAATTCATAATCTATTTTATATATATCTTCGCCTAAAGAGAATAATTTTAAGTTTAAAACGTATGGTTCGTGTATTCCGTTATAATTTGGAATAGTAAATTCACGCTCGTCAACTTTAGTTTCAGTAATTTCGTCAGTAGTAAACTCAAAGTCAGTTAAATACATTTCTAGGAAGCCGTTTTCTCTAAGGAGCGCAACTTTACCCTTAACCGTCTCAATATCACACTCAAATTCTAGTCCTGAAAAATTACATTTTACATTGTTCTTAGAAACGCTAAGTGATAACGGATATTTTACGTTGCAAGCCTGATATAAGTCGTAATCTTGCTCTTTTATAACTTCTGTATCTTTACCAGTTTTCTTAATGAG
>JAZRNF010000008.1:0-1873 GCA_045648085.1 Christensenellaceae bacterium
TAGAAGTATACTTCTCTATTATAATAGCCTTCAATTGCTTCCCAAACTGCAGTGATTGCGATATCAGTCGTATAGTTGTAAGTGCCTGTTGCAGGGAAATCTTGGTTATTATAAGTAAACTTTTTAAATTCAAAACCTTCACGCTCTGGAGTAGTAATTGTATAAGTTTCGCCGTAAACTGCTTGAGTGTTAACGCCCGTTGCTTGGTTTACGGTAATATTAAACGTAGAAGCAATTACTTTTACGTAAATTTCAGTATTAGCCGTAATAACTTCATTAGCAAAGTTAAACTCTTGAGTTAAAAGAGCGTCTTTATACGCTTTACCGTTTAAAAGTTCATAACCTGCAACTGAGTAAGCAATCATTGTCACTTTGCCGTTATAGTTAACGGTTAAAGTGTCGCCAAGTTGTTCGTTTGGTGTTTTACCAACGTTTATAAACTTAACTTCAAAAGATTTAATAGTCCAGTTAGCAGTAATAGTTATATTAGAGTTTCTAGTATAAGGCTCAGAAGCGTCAAAAGCAACGCCGTCAATAGTATAGCCAGTGAACGTATAGCCTGTTCTTTCTAAAGTAGGCATATTTGGAACTGCATTATAGTTAACCTTTACAGGCTCAACTGCAGTACCACCGTTAACGTTGATGGTTATAGTATACTCAATAGGAACTACTTTTAAATAAAGGTTAGTATTGGCTTTAATTTGAGAATTAAAGTCAAACTCTAAAGTGCAAGCTTCGTCGGTATAAACTTTTCCGTTTTCAATTTGGTAACCAACCGCTACTTGTGGAGCACTTACTTTAGAGCCGTATTCTACAGTTAAATCATTGCCAAGTTGTGCGTTACCTTCTACGTTAATAAATTTAACTACGTACTTAGCAATTTCCCAGTTAGCAAAGAGTTTTACGCTGTTAGACTTATTATACGTTCCTTGTTGTGGGAAGTCTTCACCGTCAAGAGTGTAACCTTTAAAGATATACCCTTCTTTTTCTGGTGCAACAAGAGTATACTCACCGCCGTAAGTTACGGTAACAGGGTCGAGTGCCGTACCACCGTTAGTATTAAAAGTAATATAATACTCTTGCTTAGCGTACTTAAGATATAAAGTTATATCCATTTGGAGTTCACCGTACGCTTTTGCGTCAAATTTTTCATTAAATTCGGCGTCAAGGTAAATACCCTCTAAAACGTAACCTTCTTTATTATATTTAGATAAATCTGTTGAAGGTAAACTGTCAAGGGTTTCAACTACGGTATCGCCGTCTTTTATAGTTACTTTAAATTCGTCTTTACCAGCACAGGCAGTAAATACGAGAGAAGTAGCTAAAAGTAGCAATACTACTAAAATCGTTTTTAATGATTTTTTAAACATTTAAAAACCTCCTTTTGTATATTTAGCGCTATAAAGCGTTAATTTCTACTCTGCATAAATTCTTATCGTGGCTTGTTTGCCACTACCGTCGGTTGCACTAATTACGACGGTTATTGAAACGTTTTCTTGTAAAAACGTTAATTTTCCGTATCTGTCAATAACTGCATATTTTGAAGGCGATGCGGTGAAAGAAACGTCTTTATTAGACGCGTCGTCAGGCAATACTACCCATTTTAATTGATAGTCTAAGTTAGCGTCGTTAACGTCTACCTTTATTAAAGCGTTTTCTTCTATTCTTTCGCCGTTTTCGTCAACAAAGTAAATTTCAGTGCATAAAGTTTTTTGATAAAGGCTTTCTATCGCTTTACCAAATATGCTTATTAATAATATGGCTAATATACATTCGACTAATACTACTAATATAAGTGTTTTTTTGTTCATAATATCCTTTGTGTGATTTACATTTGTATATCTCTAAAATATGCTTTTAGGTTGCTGCTAAG
>JAZRNF010000009.1:0-4495 GCA_045648085.1 Christensenellaceae bacterium
TATTGACTACTCTAAAGACTTAGACCGCGTTGACGCTAAGAACGGTAGAATTGTTGAGATAACTGTAAAAGACGGATATAAAGACGTTGAAGGTATTTATAGAGCAGACTACTTAGGTAAAAAGTTTGATAGTGACGGCAACCTTAAATCGTTTACCGTTAACTTATTAAAACAAGAACCAAAACTTATAAAACTTGTAAAGTAAACAAACAAAAATACGCTTTGAAAGTCAAGGCGTATTTTTTGTTTTTTAAAATATAGGAAATTCAATGTTTTTGTATAGTTTTATACTAAATAATTTATTAAATGTATTGACTATAATTTTTTAATTTGTTAAAATAATTATAATGCTAAAAGAGGTGAATTATGAAAGAATTAAAAGTAGATAATTTAAACGTAAAAATTATGCCTAATAGAGATGAAATGGGCAAAGTAGCGGCAAAAGATTTACACGATAAAATCGTAGAACTTTTAAGCAAGAAAGATGAAATTAATATGATTTTCGCCGCTGCCCCTTCTCAAAACGACGTGCTTAAGTCTTTAACCGAGTACGCCGATATTGATTGGTCTAGAATTAACGCTTACCATATGGACGAGTATATAGGTCTTAATAAAGACGCTCCACAAGGTTTTGGTAATTTTTTAATGGCTCATATTTTTGGTTTAGTTCCATTTAAAACTATAAACCTTTTAGATTCTGAAGCGGTTGATGCTGAAAAAGAGTGTGAAAGATATACTAAACTTTTAAAAGATAACCCAACCGATATAGTAGTTATGGGTATTGGCGAAAACGGTCATATCGCATTTAACGACCCATGGGTTGCAGACTTTAACGACCCTAAGACAGTTAAAGTTGTTCCACTTGACGAAGTTTGTCGTCAACAACAAGTAAACGACGGTTGCTTTAAAAGTATTGACGAAGTTCCAAAGAACGCACTTACTTTAACTTGCCCAACACTTGTTAAAGCACCATATCTTTTCTGTATCGTTCCTGCAAAAACTAAAGCAAACGCAGTTAAACGTACTTTACAAGGCGAAATTAACGAAGAATGTCCTGCAACTATTTTAAGAAAACAACCTTGTGCAACTTTATATTTAGATGGAGATAGTTCAGCATTATTATGATAGCAATTAAAAGTGATAAAATTATAACTAACGACGGTTTATTTAACGGTTATGTAGTTGTTGAAAACGATAAGATTATAGATATTACTACTACTGAGCCTAAAGGCGCGGAAATTTACGATTATCAAGGTAAATACGTAAGCCCTGGCTTTATTGAAACTCATACCCATGGTTGTGGGGGTTATCCTTTCATTGACTGCACTGAAAGTGACGTTGTGAACGGTGTAAACTGTCACTTTAATTACGGCGTTACGTCAATTTGTCCTACGGTCACTTCAGGTCCGTTTGAGAATATGAAGCAAGCCGTTTACGCCATTGAAAAGGCTATGAACAATAAGGATACCAAGCCTAACATTTTAGGTGCTCACTTAGAAGGTCCTTATTTTTCACTTAGTCAAGCAGGCGCTCAATGTCCTGACTTTATAACGCCACCAAAGAAAGAAGACTATATTCCACTCATTGAAGAAAAAGGCAGTATTATTAAAAGGTGGAGTTATGCTCCTGAAAGAGACGAAAACGGCGAGTTTTGTAAGTACTTAGTAGAGCATAACATTATTGCATCTGCAGCGCATACCGACGCTATTGGCAAAGATATGGAAGTTGCCGTTAAAAATGGTTGTAATTTAGTCACTCACCTTTACTCAGGAACTTCTACTATTACTAGAGAGTTTGGGTTTAGACGTTTAGGCGTTATTGAGTGTGCTTATTTATACGACGAGTTAAATGCTGAAATTATTGCCGACGGCAAGCACTTACCACCTGAACTTATTAAACTTATTTTAAAACTCAAAGGTACTGACAAGGTTATCTTAACTACTGACAGTTTAGCCGTTTGCGGAACGGACGTTAAAGAAGGCGTTATGTCTGGTACAGAGTTTATTATTGAAGAAGGCGTATGTCGTTTAAAAGATAGAAGTGCTTTTGCAGGTAGTATTGCAACGGCTGATAGACTTGTTAGAGTTTTAAAAGACGAAGTTGGCGTAAGCATACTTGAAGCGGTTAAAATGCTAACTTATAACCCTGCTAAATTATTAAAAGTTAACAAAGGTGAAATAGCAGTTGGTAAAGACGCTGATATTATCGTATTTGACGACAACGTTAACGTTGAAAACATTTTTGTTGGTGGTATTAAAAAGAAATAATTATGGATAAAAAGACAAAATTATTATTTTATGGCGACAGTATAACCGACGCCGATAGAAGAAGGGAACTTCCAACCACTCACCAATTTTCTTATGGTATGGGCTACGTTATGCAAATAGCGGGAAGAATAATTCCCGATAGCCCTGAAAGGTATGAAATTATTAATCGTGGCGTAAGCGGTAATAAAATAACCGATTTACACGCAAGGTTAAGGTTAGACGTTTGGAATAACGAGCCTGACGTTTTGACTATTTTAGTCGGCGTAAACGACGTATGGCACGAAGTAAATAACAATAACGGCGTAGACCTTGAAAGGTTTGAAAAACTTTACGATATGCTTTTGGAAGACACTATGAAAAAACTTCCAAACACTAAAATTATTCTTATGGAGCCTTTCGTTTTAAAGGGCAGTGCAACTGAAGAAAATTACGATAAGTTTTTATCAGTTTTAGATTATGCTAAAGTTGTTAAAAAGTTAGCACAAAAATATAATTTACCACTTATATTATTGCAAGATAAGTTTAACGAAGCGGCAAAGAACGTTGATGCTAAATATTATTTGCACGACGGTGTTCATCCAAATACTGCAGGCGCAGTACTTATCGCTAACGAGTGGATAGAAATTGCTAAAAAGGAAAATATAATCTAATGAGTTATTTAAATGAAGATTTTTTATTAACAAGTAAATCTGCAAAAGTTTTATACCATAACTATGCGGAAAAAATGCCTATATTTGACTATCACTGTCATTTACCTGAAAAGCAAATTTTAGAAAATAAGCAAATTGAAGATATTTTTGAAGTTTGGCTTAAGGGCGACCACTATAAGTGGCGTCTTATGAGGAATTACGGTATAGACGAAGAACTTATCACAGGAAACGCCTCAAACAAGCAAAAGTTTTTAACTTATTGCGAAGTTTTAGGTAGTGCTTTTGGCAATCCTTTATACCATTGGTCTCAAGTAGAACTCAAAGAGTTTTTTAATTGCGAACTTGAAATAAACAAAGAAAATGCCGAAACTATTTGGGATTGGTGTAATGAGTATATTGCCCTTAATAAAATAACCCCACAATCTTTAATAGAAAAGGCAAACGTTAAGCATATTTTTACAACCAACGAAGTGTTTGACGATTTAACTACTTTTGAAGAAATTGCTAAAAAGGGATATAGTTTTACCGTTACGCCTGCTTTCCGTGCTGATAAGGTTATGAATATTGAAGCGGAAAAATATAACGAATTTTTAGACGTTTTAGAAGGTCTTACTAAAAAGTTAACTACTCTTAGCGACCTTGAAGACGCTATCGTTAATAGGCTTGAAAGTTTTATAAAAGTAGGTACTACTGCATCTGATATTGCTCTTGAAAGCGTATATCCAGTACATAGTAAAGAAGACGCTGAAAAGGTGTTTATAAAGAGAAGAAAAGGCGAAAGCGTTTCAAATGAAGAAAGCCAAATTTTCAAAGGCTATTTTACTTACTTTTTAATGAAGACTTATGCTAAATATAAAATTGCTACGGAACTTCACGTTGGCGCAATGCGTAATAACAATACAGTTATGTTTAATAAACTTGGCTTAGATACAGGCTATGATAGTATTTCTGATACTAATAGTATATCTAATATGAGTAAATTATTTAATACATTAAATAACGAAAACTCTTTACCTAAAACTATTATCTTTAACTTAAACCCAAAAATGAATACCGAAATTTTAACTTTATGCGGTTGCTTCCAATCAAGCGAAGCAAAGGGCAAAATTCAATTCGGTCCTGCTTGGTGGTTCTTAGATAATAAACCCGGTATGGAAAAACACCTCGTTGACCTTACTGCAACGGGACACCTTGCAACCTTTGTTGGTATGCTTACCGATAGCCGTTCACTTCTTTCATATCCTCGTCACCACTACTTTAGAAGAATTCTTTGCAATTACCTTGGAACGTTGGTTGAAGATGGTGAAATTACCACTGACTTGGCTTTAGTTGGCAAAGTTGTTGAAGATATATCTTACAATAACTCTATAAACTATTTCGACGTAAAATAATAAATCGGGCAGGGCTTACAGCCTTGCCCTTTTTGTTTTTTTATTGAGTTTTTAAGGTTGTTTTAAGCTTTTATTGTTAAAATGCTTATTGACTAAAGGTAAAGGGTATGGTAGAATATTGCCGTGAAAAATAAGAAGAAAAAATGGACTAAGTTCCGTCATAAAATTATAACCGCTTTTGCACATT
>JAZRNF010000010.1:0-4148 GCA_045648085.1 Christensenellaceae bacterium
CCCTAATAAAGAGTTAGTAGTTAAAGTTGTTGAAAGTGAAAAGTCTAGCGAAGACTTTAAAGAGTTTATAAGCAAAAACGAAAAAGTTGCCATTGTTTATGATATTAAACTTCTTCAAGAAAACGTAAGCGTTCAACCTGATGGAACATTAAAGTTTAAAGTTATAATTCCTACCGAACTAGTAGGTAAAAGTTTTAGAATTATGCATATTCACAACGGCAACGAAAAAAGTATTATAGACTATACTATTGACGGCGACTACGTTGTGTTTGAAAGCGATAAATTATCTGAGTTCGTATTCGTTTACGAAATGGGCTCATTAGTATGGCTTATTATTGTTTTAGTTGTTATCGCACTTTTAGAAATTGCTTTCTTATTATATTTATATATAAAGAATAAACAATTCAAAAACAAAAAATTAGCGTCTGTTTATCCACCATTTATTTTCGGTATGTTTATTTCTGAAGTGCAACTTGTATTAGTTATTGCTTTAGCAGTTCTTGTAATTGCTTTAGCAGTAGTCGCAATACTTTTTGCTTTAAAAGTAATAAACGTAAAAACAAAAGTTTTAGTCGCTAATAATGGCACTGCTTTAAGTGAAAGCGAAGAAGAACTTGCTATAACTGAAGACGATAAAGAAGAAAAGTTTAACATCAACTCTAAAAGTTTTGCTGAAAAGTTAAGCCAATCTTCACCTGAAGTTATAAAGTATTATAACGAAATTAAAAATGAATTGCTTTCTTACAAAAACGTAAAGTCAAAAATTAGTTATAAGCACGAATCTTTTAGGCTTGGGATGCCAATCGTTGCTAAGTTAAAAATTAGGGGTAAATCACTTTATTTATATCTTGCTTTAAACCCTAACGATTACCTTGATACTAAGTACAAAATTAAAGACGTGTCAGACTATAAAAACAGTAGCGACGTTCCTACAATGTACAAAATCAATTTACCAAGGCGCGTTATTTACGCTAAAGAATTGATTGCCGACTTAATGAAAAAGTTTATAGAGAAATAAAATGAAAAAACGAAAGATAGTTTTATTAATACTTTTAATACTTTTAGTAATAAAGGTTTTTGATACGTACACGACGATTATTGAAATTCCTAGTGTAAAAAAAGGTAGATTTAACGTTTCTGTCACTTACGAACTAGACGGCGAGGAGCATACCTTTAACGGCGTTTACGTTTGTAAGTTTGACGGAGTATATATTACTTGCATAGGTAGTGGTAGAGAATGGTCGGGGTACTTAGAAAACTATAACAGCCAATGTTTAGTTCCTATAAAAACTAATGACGACGGTGTAATTTATTTAAGTTTAAATATTATCCCAGAGCATTGTATGTTAGACCCCGAAAGAGAATATTACGACAGTCCTGAGCCGGAATTATTTTTAGTATATCATAGTGACGACCCAGACGTTTCTTCTTATTGTACCGGTGAAGAATTCACTTTAAAATACAATGCTAAAATTATTAGTTTTGAATATCAAACGTTAGAAAGTAATGAATATAAACAAAAACTAAGGTTTGGTCGTTTTGAACTTACTATTAATTAAAAACTATTTTAAAAAAAGGGGATGCAACAATGTTTAAAAATAGAACGGCACAATTAATTTTTCAAACTATGTATTGTACGCTTGGGCTTGTGGGATGTATTGCTAGCCTTGGTATTTTTGATAATATTAAAAATATACGTTGGGATTTTTACGTACATTTTACCAACATTAGTAATTTCTTTTGCATAGGCGTTATGTTTGCTGCTTTAATTCAAACAGTAAAAAAGAAAGAAGACAGTTTTGTTACTGCTGTGCCACTCAATAAGTTTATCGGAATGCTTGGAATACTTTTAACTTTCCTAGTGTTTAACATTATGCTTGCTGGCGCTGAAGGAAGAGACCCGCAAGCAAATTGGCGTGTTGGCAGTTTGCTTTTCCACGTGGTTTTACCTATTTTATATATTGCCGATTGGTTTTTATTCTACGAGCGTAAAAAATGTAAATGGTACTATCCTATCAATTCAATCGGGTTTCCGCTTGCATACGTAATACTCCTTCTTATTCAAGCAATTATTTTAGGGTTTAATTCATCAATTTTAATACCAACAACAACTACGCCACTTATTTATCCATACTTTTTTGTTAATATTGAAACTCAAGGCTTTGGCGTGCTTATGTGGATTGGTGTTTTATCCGTAGCGTTCGTTGCCGTAGGTTATCTATTCTACGGGCTTGACAAATTAAATATAAAAAAAAGAAAAACAAAAAAATAGGAGATTAAAACTATGAAAAAAGATTTGATTTTTGCACCAATATTAATAGTTGTAGCAATTTTATTATGCTTACTTAAAGTGACGGGTATGACTGCTCATATAATAGTATCTTTACTTGGCGTTGCTATCTTAGTTGCCTATTCTGTTTTAACTAAAAAAACATGGAAAATTTTACCACTTGAAATTGGTATGAGAGCGTCTTACGGCATTGCTTTACTTACAGGTATAGTTCTTAAAATAAAGTATATCGCTATTTTGGGTATCGCTCATAAAATATTTGCAATTTTATTTGCGGTAATGCTCATTGCACTTTTTGTATTAAAAATAATGGATAAGAAGAAAAATTAAAATGGATAAATTAGTTAGACAAATTGAAATTCCGCTTGCGAAAAAAATTATAGAAAAAGCAGGATTGTATATCGTTCAAAAAAAAGACTTAGACCGTTTGGCAGAAGTTGCTGCAGACGCGTATAAAGATTACCCTTTACACAACTATTTTACAAAGGGTAAATATGATAAAAAGGCGTCTAAACTCCTTATGCAAATTTCCCTAAAAACAATGACTGAAGATGCGATTATTTATGCCGACAGTGAAGAAATGAACGGTTTTGCCGCTTGGCTTCCCTTTGGTTTTACGGGTAATAAGACTATGCCGTTTTTATTGAGTGGTGGTCTTAAATTATTCTTTCACTCGGGCTTTGGCTTAATAGGTAGGCTTTTAAATTACGAAACTTACGCTATGGATTTAAAGAAAGAGTTTACCGATAATTACGATTGGTATTTATTTAATCTTTCCGTAAAAAAAGAGGCTCAAGGAAAGGGTATAGCAAGCAAATTAATGAAACCTATGCTCAAGTTTTTAGATGATGAAAAAATGGTTGCATACCTAGAAACTAATAAAGAAAGCAATGTAGGATTATATAATCATTACGGCTTTGAACTTAAAAGGAAAGAATGCGTTCCTAAAACAGAAGTTATGCATTATGCAATGGTTAGAACGCCAAAATAATAAAATAATAAAAAAATAAATATAAAAACCAATATATATATTCGGAGGAAATTAAAAATGAAAAAAGAAAAGAAAGTATTACTTAAAAAATTTAAAGTGGTAGTTGAAGATTTATTAGACAACTACGAAAAGTACACTGAAGAAGAAAAAGCACAAATTAAAGAAATCTTCCAAAAAGTTGCTGATTTAAATAAAGTTTTAGACAAATACGACGTTGCAAAAGAAAGCTATTGGGCTGAATTTTTTGTAGCATACGGACAATTCTTTGATCCATACGGTCCAATGGGACTTTAATTATCGCAATTAAAAATTTAATAAACAACTTGGTTTTTATATTTAGGCTATCGGCTTTAAGATATGATACGAAGCAAATAATTTACTTAAGGCCGATAGTCATGGTTTTATACTTCGTTTATTGTTTTGCAATTAAAAGGAGACTATTATGCATAATAGTTTTATTATTAAGGGTAACGTTTGTCAAACGATAAATCCAAAAGAACTTGATTTACACGAAAATGCGTTTGTTGTTTGTGTAAATGGTGTTTCTAAAGGCATATTTAATATTATACCTAATGAATTTAAAAATTTGCCAATTTATGATTATGGTGATGCTTTGATTTTTCCAGGTATGATTGATATGCACGTTCACGCTCCACAGTTTGCTTTCCGTGGGACAAGTATGGATTTAGAACTTATGGATTGGCTTAATCGCTATACCTTTCCCGAAGAAGAGAAATACGAAGATTTAGAGTATGCAAAAAAAGCATACGATATGTTCGTAAACGCTTTGAAAGAAAGTGCGACAACAAGAAGCTGTATTTTTGCTACTCGCCATCGCTATGCTACCGAACTCTTAATGGAGTTGAT
>JAZRNF010000011.1:0-4188 GCA_045648085.1 Christensenellaceae bacterium
GATAAAGAGTTTACAGTTTCCGACTATATTGGCGGTCAAACAATAACTAACGCTTATTATGAAGCGGAAGACGGTTCACTTAAAGAACTTGTAGTGACTGATGGCGAAATTTACGGTTTAGACAGTATTGTTAATAATGGTGCGTTCTTGCTAAATTCATATACTGTTAAGATAACTGACGCTCAAAGTAAAGTTTACACTGCTACAACAACCGCAGCTCAAAACGGTAGTGGTGAATATGACTACGCTAATCCTTATATAACTTTATATATAAAGACTGAAAGCGGTTTATACGCCTTCACAAAAGTGTTCGTAGCATATAAAACTATTGACGATACTGATGACTTAGATATCGCTAAATATAATGAAACACGTTCTAATAACTACTTTATCTTTACGTCAAACATTGATGCAACTGGTAAAGAATACTCTGGTTTAGGTTATAATGGTCTTGAAGTTGCTAAGTACCATATTGTATACGACGGTAACGGTCACTATATTAACAACTTAACGTTAAATTCAGGAAAAACTACGGCTAATGGCAATACTAACACATACCAAAGGTCAATTTTCGGTTATTCTTCTAGTACTATTTTAAAAGATTTAGGTATCTTTAATTTCAATTCAAAAGGTACAAACTCTGATAGTGCGACTATAATTGGTACAAATGCTAATACTTGTATTGAAAACTGTTATATTGAAGTTAACCCAAATTGTAATTTCCCAGGCGCACTTTTAACTTGGTCTTATACTACGACGGCAAAAACTAAAAACGTTGTAATTGATTACGAATATGCTGGCACGTCAACTTCAGCAAATTCTTGGTTGTATAACTATGGAGGCAATAACAATTACGCTGGTAAATATACTCCAAAGGCAACTGAAAATACGTTCGTTATATCAAAAGTAAGAATCGCTTATCACGGTAAATCAATTTACGCTTATAATAAATTACCTTCAGATACTGAAAACATAACTGAAATGACTGACTATATTACGTTCAAGGCACATACAGACCCTGAAACTGCTGTTCAAACGTATTATATGGATTGTTATGACGTAAAACAATACGATGACGCTGAAGAATTTGCTAGCGCAATTACAAACGGCAGTGCAGACGTTTCGTTCTTTAAGAATAACGAAATGTGGGATATGTCTTCAGGTACACCTGTATGGCATAGTTATTATAACGCAAAGGTTAACGAAACGTTTGTTGATAACTTTAGCGCTACTAACAACGTTATTAAACTTGCAAACACTAACTACACGTTTAGTGCAACCGCTTATGGCGAAACTGCAACTGTTGTTAGCGTTGAAGCAAATAACGATATTATTACTGTTAATGAAGATAAGTCAATTAAAGTTGCTGTTCTTCCTGAAGAAGAAGTTAACGTTGAAATAACTGTTAAATACCTTGTTTACGGCGTGACAGTTGAAAAGACTTATTCTACAACAGTTGTTCCACCAGTATTTGACTTAACAATGCAAGCAGATGGCGAAGAAGCACAAACTGAAAACTTTACAATTTCTGGCGTAAATACAGTTTACTCATTTAGCGCTTCTACTTACGGCGCTACTGCTAATATAGTAAGCATTGCAGTAGAGCAAGAAGGTGAAAGAGTTGTAGTTGAAGGTAATACAATTAAAGCCGTATCACTTCCAACTTTTGAAACTGAAAGCGCAACTTTAGTTGTGACGTACGAAGGCAATAAAGTTCGCAGATATAACTTAACGCTTGCTTCTTTACCTGAAACTACTTATTCTTCAAGGCTTTACTATTCAAAAGTTGAAACAGAAATTAAGGGCTTGGCAAACGTAATTGGTTCTGATACAGTTAAAGAAATTTACTATATCCCAACTACTGCAACAAGTAATGCAGATTACGTAAAACTTGCTTATAGTGAAGAAACTGGTTTAACAGGTATTTCAGTATTGCCAACAAAACCACCACACCAAAGTGGTAGTTATTATACATACTTAAAAAGTATTGTTGTGACTATTGTAGGTGCAGATACTAACGTTTATACTGAAACGATTGAATCGGTTGGTCAATACGCTTCAACTATTGGTAAAGGTATTAAACTCTTTGTAGTTGGTGCTGAAAAAGCATATACTTTAAATGCTGTCACTCCTGCAACGTTTGCTATTGACAACTATGACGATCTTCCATTAACAGAATTAGTTGACGAAGACTTTGAAACTGATTACTTACAAGGCTACGTTGTTCTTACTGGCAATATAACTGCTCCAAGCGACTACGTATATCCACAAACAGAGTTAAGTTGGAGTAAAGACTTTACTTTAGACGGTCAAGGCTACTCACTTATAAACTTTACGTTAAACGATAATCCATATGGTTTATTTGGTAAAAATACTGCCGCTACGTATGTGAATAACGGTAATACTGCTAGATATGGTGGTATGATAGTTGGTCTTGGTATCGTTGACTTAGAGGCAAACAACTCTGTTTCAATTGCTAAAAATATTAACAATATGGTAATTCGTAACTCGTTTATTAGAATTAAAAACACTACGATAAATTACCAAGGTTTAATGAGTTATGGTTGTTCTTATAACTCTTCTAGACCACACTTATTCGGTATAGTTTACGAATACGAGCCTATTTATACTGAAGCAAATATTAACGATGAAGAATTCGCTAATGAAGAAAATAAAACTTTAGGCGCAATTAGACCATATTATAGTACAGAGTATTTCATAACAAGCGGTACTAGTGAACAATATGCACATAACGGTGGTATTGCTACAGACTTTGCAAATAATGCTTACGCAATTATGGGTTCATACTTAATAACTAACGGTAAAGCGGCTAATTTTGCCTTCCACCAAAACTTTACTTACATAGCAGTAGATATAATTGGTAGTTTACCTGAAGAGCAACAAACTTATAAGTTTGGTAAGGGCTACTTGTCTAAGCCACTTAAGTGGGCAAACAGCAATTACGTTAAGACGTTAGATACTGAAAAGACTGCTAACGGCACTATGTGGACTCTTCCTGAAAACGTATCGTCAATGGTAGGTCAAGAAATACCTGCAATATTCTACACGCAAGTATCTAAAGGTTATGATATTGCAACTGCAGACTATAATTCTGCATTTAAAATTGACTTAGTGAATTCTACTGAAACTGAACTTAAATTGTTAACTGCTAACCTTTCAAATCCATATTATTACTTTACTACAGATAAAGATACTGTATTCTATCCACTGAAAGGTAGTTATAAAGGATTTAAGACAAGTGCTGAAGCAACAGTAGGTGCAAACGGTGGCGATTACAATTGTATTTCAGACTATTACTTCAATAAGCCAACAAATTCTAAACCTACTTGGAAAAACGCTTAATAGTTAAGCAAATTTACAACAACTTAAAAAGGATAATGGTCCGCCATTATCCTTTTTTATGTTTTTTTAATATAATTGTTGACTTTACAAAAAATTATGGTATAATTATTATATATAATTATGTATAATGCGAAAAGTATACCATTAAAAGTTTAAAATTAAGCCGTTAAAATAACTTTATATTAATATAAAAATAAAATTCTAGCCCTAGGGCTATTTGTTGCTAGTCGCAACAAATATTACATTAATTGCTTTAACGTATTACTAGTTTTTCTATTTTATTAATAGGAGATAAAAATGAAAGTATATGAAACCCCTTGGGTAGAACTCGTAAAGTACGAAAATATTGATATAGTGACAACGTCAAAGACCGACTTTGATTATGATAAGTGGCTTGACCCATTAAGTTTAGGTTAAAATTAAGGAGGATATATGAAAAGTTTATTTGTAAAAATACTTTCCTTAACTGTTGCAGTATGCGCAGTATTTGGTTTAATTAACGTTAAAACAAGTATCGCAAGTGCTGAAGCAATTGAAAATTCAGGCTTCTACGTAGAAGACTCGGCAAGCGCGCGTAATGACGAAACTAAAGGTATTCGTTTTACAGCAACGCTTACTGAAGAAGCATATCAAACAATTATGTCTGATAAGCAAGATAAAGACGTAAGATTTGGTATTGAGTTTACAAAAGCGAACTCAAATGCAGAAGCAACTGACAGTCTTTACACAGGTTCAAAATTAGGCGCAGGCGTAGAAAGACAAGTTAAATTTGAAACGCCAGACCTTGACGGCGAATCTATAGAAATTAAAGCGTCTATGTGCTAT
>JAZRNF010000012.1:0-1765 GCA_045648085.1 Christensenellaceae bacterium
ACCATTATTAACAATACTGTCTAAACCGTAAATTTCGCCATCAGTCACTACAAGTTCTTTAAGTGAACCGTCTTCCGCTTCATAATAAGCGTTAGTTATTGTTTGACCGCCAATATAGTCGGAAACTGTAAACTCTTTATCATATTCTGCATAGTAAACTTCGCTATTAACAGTTGTGACTGCTTGTGCAAATGCCTTTACAAAGATTGACGTAGAAACTTTTTTACCGTCAATAATCGCAGTTATTTTTAATTCGGCAACAACGTCACTAGAAAGGTCTGTTAAAGTAATTTTATTACCGTCTAATACGGCAACTTTATCATTTAATGATTCAATAGAGTCAATTTCGCCATTTTCAACTGAAACTTCGTATTCTTTACCTAATTCTAATAAGTAGTTAGAAGATTGTTCAGTTTCGTTTTCAGTTAAAGCAACTTTTGTTATTGCTTTCTTTAAAGTATAAGCGTTTTTAAAGTATGGTACACCGTTAATAAGCGTCCAATACTCAGTACCAAATTGAGAAGTACTTATTGCGCTAGTAGTAGCCGCACTTTCAATATACTCTTCATAGGTGTTAAATCTATAAGCATAGTATGTAGGCGTGAAGTTATGATTGCCACCTGCGAATGGGTTAATAAAGGTAAAGTCACCTTTAGTTCCATTATAGAAACCTGTTAACGCTACGCCGTTAGAACCAACCATCCATTTCTTGTTGTCTAAAATTTGTACCCTTCTACTGCCGTTGATTTCAGAAACTCTTGCATCATTATCTGACGTTCTATCATAATCTACACCGTCAATAGTTGGAATTTCAAAATAAGTATTTACGTAAGTTTCATTATAGCCGTATGAAACGTCATAATATGGAGAATAAGAACGTGAATTGTTAAGATAAAAACCTTCGTAGTTTTGCCTTAAATAGTTAGGTGTTATAACAATAGAGTTAACTGTAGTGTTATGATAGAAACCACCAAAGTTTAAAGTTAATATACCATAAGCACCCCTATTAAAGCGACCGTATTCGTGTTCGTACATTAAATCTCTATTATACTCAACGATAAGGTTTTTAAATGAAGAATTAGTACCATCACCGGCGTTTGAGAAGCCGTATGGAGAAATGGTATCTTCACTTATATGAATATACACGTTTTCAAGGAAGGTTTTTACTTCGCCAGTACGAGATATTTGAACTGCAAATAAGTAAGACCTTGTCATAAGAACGTTTGTAAACGCTACGTTTTTGATTTGAGCGTTGCCAGAGATAGCATAGAATAAACCTTGCCTTACACCTGCAGAGAAGAAGCCTGTTGGAGAAGTGACTAAAGTAGCATCAAAATTATCAATAATAAAGCCACGGCCGTCTAATACGCCAGTAAATGATTTTGTGAAGTCTTTAATGTTAGCAGCACCATTTTTAACACCGTCACCAGCGCTGTGGTTAATAGCAACGCCAGTCATATCAATGTTGTTTGTTAAAGCGTAGTAGCCAGTACCCGTATAGTCCTCGTCAACTTGAACGGCATTAACTAATTCGCCTGCAGTAGAGATAAGTTTGTTTGCTACGAATAAATTAAGAACGTAAACAGTTTTATTAGCAGTAAATGCGTATAATTCAATTGACTGACCTATCTTTTCTTGTAAAGTTGGATAGAAATTATCAAAATTATACGTTGCTGCGAAATCGCTTGTAGAGTAATTAGTCACGTTAACTTCAATATCGTTATACGTCTTAGAAGAAGCACCAGTTGTGATATCAGTGACAAAA
>JAZRNF010000013.1:0-20318 GCA_045648085.1 Christensenellaceae bacterium
GATTCGGACCCCCGACCTGCTGATTACGGGTCAGCTGCTCTACCAACTGAGCCACGGTAGCATATTAAAGGGCTAATACATAACCCTTTTATTTAATTTACAGTCTTTACGCTAATTATTTTGCCATCGCCAATTTCAAAATGCTTAGCGCCACTAAGTTCTAGCATTTCGCTTGTTAGTTCAGTGCAAGTAATTATAGTTTGAATATTCTCTATTCTTTCAAGTAGTTTTGCCCTACGGCTTTTATCTAGTTCAGACAAAGCGTCGTCTAATATCAAGACTGGGTATTCGCCAAGTTTTTCTTTAAAAATCTCAAGTTCGGCAAGTTTTAAGGTTATTGCCGAAGTTCTTTGTTGACCTTGAGAGCCGTAAACTCTAACGTCTTCCCCTGAAATTTTAATCTTCAAATCGTCTCTATGCGGACCAACCGACGTATAGCCTAAAATAATATCTTTTTCATACCTTAATGCTAAAGCGTTTTTTAAACTGCCCTTAACGTCTTCGTAATCAACTTCAAAGGAACTGTCTTCTAAAACTTCAAAATCTTCTTTACCACTTGTTATAAACAAGTGAATATCTTTAGCATATGAATAAAGAAGTTCAATAAACGACTTACGCTCTTTAATAATAACTTCGGCATATTCGCAAAGTTTTTCGTCCCAAAGTGGCAAGGTTGCGTAAATAACTTCTCTATCTGGATTTTTTAATAAACTATTACGTTGCTCTAAAATCTTTTTGTATTTTTGTAGTGAGTAAAAATAGTTTTTATTTATTTGTGATAGAGCAATATCTAAAAACCTTCTTCTATCTTCAGGGCTTTCTTTTATGAGTTTTAATTCTTCAGGGTTAAAAAATACGGAGTTTATGTTGCCCATAAGTTCCCCTATTTTTTTAATTTGAACACCGTTAACTAAAACGTCTTTCCCCTTGGAGGGTGAGAATTTAATTTCTACTTTAATATCGCCGTATTTTGAACTAGCAATCCCCAAAATCTCTGAACACTTTTCGCCGTACTTAACAACCTGCTTATCCCTAGTTGCTCTAGGTGAATAGCCGGTACATAAGAAAAATATGGCTTCGGCGCAATTAGTTTTGCCTTGCGCATTATCTCCGGTTAAAATGTTAACGTTTTTAGAAAACTCAAACGATTCACTAGAGTAATTACGAAAATTTTTTAAGGATAATTGTTTTATATGCATAAGCACACTTTGATTTTGTTGATTTTTAAGAATAATTATTGTATAATTAAGTTAACTTTACATTAGTATAGCATAATTTTTATTATTTGCAAAATAATTAACACATAAAACGGAGAAATTTAATGGAAAACTACGAGATAATTTGGAAAAAAGCATTAGTTGAACTTGAAAATTCTATTTCTTGGCCCCACTATTCTGTTTTTATCAAACATCTTAAACCTATTGATATCACAAGCACTAAATTCGTGCTTCTTGCCAATAACGAAATTCACGCAGGTATGGCAAGAACTAATCTTAACAAAACAATTTTAAACGCAGTTAAGGCTATTCAACCTGAAATCACTAAGGTAGAAGTGTTTGTAGGCAATAGTAGAGAAGAATACATATCAACTAATACCACAACCGAATCTCTTCCACAAATAGAAACTACGCCATTAGACCCTAAATTTACTTTTGATAGTTTTGTCGTTGGTGAGTCTAACAGATATTTATACGCAGCGGCTAAAGCAGTTGCCGAAGACCCAGGTAATAGTTATAACCCACTTTTTATTTACGGTTCTTCAGGTCTTGGCAAAACACACATTATGCACGCTATCGCTAATCATATTAAGCAAAACAACCGAAAAACCAACGTTGTTTACGCTACGTGTGAAAAGTTTACAAACGAACTTATTGAAAGAATTAGGTCGGGTAAAGCGTATACGGCGGACTCGTCTGACGTAAGCGATTTCCGAAACTATTATAGAAACGTTGACGTTTTGATTATTGACGACGTGCAATTTTTAGCAAAAAAACAATCAACTCAAGAAGAGTTTTTTCATACCTTTAACGCTTTATACGGCGCAAACAAGCAAATTATTTTATCTGCCGACTGTGAACCTAAAGATATTGCACTTCTAGACGAAAGGTTAAGAACTCGTTTTGAAGGCGGTTTAAAAGCACAAGTTTTAGCGCCTGATATTGAAACGAAAATAGCAATCTTACAAAAGAAAGCGGAATATAGAAAATACATTTTAAGTCTTGACGTTGCAACCTTTATTGCCGAAAACTCTGGCGACAACGTTAGAAGTTTAGAAGGCTTATTAAACAAGGTAATATTCTCAGCAATATTACACGAAGAGCCTATCACTTTAGAACTTGCTATGGACGCGCTTAAAGATAGCGTGACTACGGAAGCAAAGGAAAGCGTGACTACGTCTAGAGTAATAGATATAGTATGTTCGTACTACCACGTTAAAAAGGAAGACGTGCTTTCTAAAAAGCGTAATAAAGAGTATGCCGAAGCAAGGCAAATGTGCGCATATCTTATGAGTGAACTTATGAGTATTCCACTTGTCACAATCGGTCAAGCGCTTGGCGGAAAAAACTATGCAACGGTAATTCACTCTCGTGATAAAATTGCCGAACTTATTAAGATTAACGACCGTATCCAAATGGAAGTTAACGACCTTAAAAATTTAATTATTAAAAAATAATATGGAAAATTACTATTTAGAAGGCAGTTATGATGCAGTCGTAATAGGTGCAGGTCACGCAGGCTGTGAAGCGGCGTTAGCCCTTGCCCGTACTGGTCAAAAAACTGCCCTACTCACAATCAATCTTGATAATATAGCGTTTATGGCTTGTAATCCGTCAATTGGTGGAACTGCCAAAGGTCATTTGGTTAGGGAACTAGATGCACTCGGCGGAGAAATGGGTAAAAACATAGACAAGACCATGCTTCAAATAAAAATGCTAAACAGGGGCAAAGGTGTTGCCGTGCAATCGTTAAGAGCGCAAGCCGACAAAAACCTTTATCATAGAGAAATGAAAAAAACTCTTGAAGAAACCCAAAATTTACGTATTTTACAATGCGAAGCAACGGATATTTTAACTGATGACGGTAAAGTGACGGGCGTTGTCACTAACTATAACAGTTTACTTAAATGTAATGCCGTAGTTATTGCTACGGGCGTTTACCTTAATAGCGATATAATATCTGGCGATAATAAAAAGTTTTGCGGGCCTAACGGATTCCAAAACGCTACTGAACTTACAAAAACTCTTATAAGGCTTGGCTTTAACGTCAGAAGATTTAAAACGGGTACACCTGCAAGGCTTGATAAGCGTTCTATTGATTTTTCTAAGTTTACCGTTCAAGAAGGCGAAACTGACGTTTATAGTTTTTCGTATATGACTAAGTCTTTACCCGAAAAACAAACCCCTTGCTACTTAGGTTATACCAATAAAGAAACTCACGATATAATTTTAAGAAATTTAGACCGTTCGCCATTATACAACGGTTTTATTACGACTACAGGTCCAAGGTACTGCCCTTCACTTGAAACTAAGGTGGTTAGGTTTGAAGATAAAGATAGACACCAAATTTTCTTAGAGCCTGAAGGGAGCGACACTAACGAAATTTACGTTCAAGGTATGTCGTCGTCAATGCCTATTGACGTTCAACACAAAATGTACCGCTCGGTAAAAGGTTTTGAAAACTGTATAATAATGCGCTATGCTTACGCTATTGAGTACGACTGTATTGACAGTTTAGACTTAAAGCCATCACTAGAATTTAAAAAAGTTAGCGGTATATTTACGGCAGGTCAAATAAACGGAACTAGCGGTTATGAAGAAGCCGCCGTTCAAGGTTTAATAGCAGGCTTAAACGCTAGTATGTATCTTCAAAATAAAGAACCTTTAGTTTTAGGTAGAGACGAAGCATACTCAGGCGTTATGATTGACGACCTTGTAACGAAAGGCACTGACGAACCTTACCGTATAATGACGTCAAGAGCGGAATATAGGCTTGTTTTACGTCAAGACAACACAGATAGCAGGCTCACTTCTATCGGCCGTAAATTCGGCTTAGTAGACGACGAAAGGTACGAAGTTTACCTAAAGCGTCAAGAGATTATTAAAAAGGCTAAAGAAGAACTTGAAACGGTTATTCCTTATAAAGAGTGTAAAGAGTACGTTGAAAGTTTAACGGTTGGCGAAGTCATAAGACCGCTTTCTTATGCCGATATGATAAGGCGTGGCATTTCAATTAAGTCAATAAAAGAAAAGTACGGCGCTTTTGAGTATTGCCCTAGCGATATTTTAGAAACGGTTGAAACGGATATTCGCTACGAAGGTTATATTAAAAAAGAAAGGGAAACGATAGCAAAAACTAACAAGTTAAAATCTAAATCGCTCCCTAAAGATATAGACTATTTAAAAATTGACGGTTTAAGGCTTGAAGCAAGGCAAAAACTTAGCGAAGTAATGCCGGAAAATATTGACCAAGCGTCAAGAATACCAGGCGTTAACCCAGCAGATATTGCGGTGTTAATGGTTTGGGTAAAGGGTAAAAATGAAAGAAAATGATATAAAGATAGAAACTCCTAAAAAAGCCATTGACGACAAGGCTAAAAAGGACGCTCTTAAAAAACAAAAACAAAGGGCGGAGACGAATAAATTCAAGTCAAAATATTTTGAGTATTACGACGATATAAAAATAAGCGATAGGCAGGATTGGTAAAATGATTAAACACGTAGTATGTTTTAAGTTAAAAGATAACTCGGTTGACGCTAAAGAAAAGGCAACCAACGTTCTTATGAGTATGATAACTAAAGTTCCACAAATTTAGGGAATTGAAGTTGGGCAAGATATATTAGGCTCGGCTCGTTCATACGACCTTATTTTACAAGTAGTAGTTGAAAGTATGGAAAAATTAGAAGAATATCAAAAAGACCCATACCACGTAAACGTAGTTAAAAAATATATGCACGCACACGTTGAAACGTCAGTTGCTGTTGACTACGAAATAGACTAAAATTAAAGCAGTTCGCTAGTCGCTCTTCCCGTAGGGAATTGCGACAACTAAATAAATCCTTTCGGATTTGTGATATTTTGAAAAAATCCTTGCAAAGCAAGATATTTTTCAAAAGTTATATTGCCTATCGGCAGTTATATTTGCCTAACGGCAAGTTAAGGATTTATTTAATATAACTTTGACTTCAAGTCAAAATATAACTTTTAGATTTTCTAAAAATATAACTGTTTGCAACGCAAACAATATCACTTTACTTAAAAATAACTTTATGATATAATTAACTTATGAGTGAAAGCATTTTAAGAGAAAAAGCAAAAGAGTTTGCTAAAAACATTGTTTTTATTACAAGAGAAATTAAGTCTAATAACAATGAAAGTGTATTAACTAATCAACTATTGCGTTCTGGAACAAGTATTGGTGCAAATATCCACGAAGCACAATATGCACAAGGAACGGCTGATTTTATTTCAAAACTTGAAATAGCATTAAAAGAATGTTTTGAAAGTGAATATTGGTTAGAATTACTTTTTGAAACAGGCTATTTAGAAGAAAATCAATATAAAAAACTTAATAATGATTGCGGAGCAATACGAAAAATGTTAATTTCTTCGTGCAAAACACTAAAAGAGAAAAATAGTTAAAACTCGACTTTTGACAAGTCGAGTTTTCTTTTGGACACAAAAAGTGCTTGACAAACTCATTTTATCCGTATAATATATTAGGCAATTAAAAATGGGATATTTAAATAAATTTATATATGCTTTTTGAATTAAATTATAATCTCATAAAAGGAATTATATTATGACCAATGCCGAATTTCTTAATAAAAATTTTGGAACAAATTATAAAGCTTGGATGAAATCTAGGTGGAATTATTCTAAACAATTAAAAGTCTGGATGATTATTTTAGATGGTAAAGTTCGTAGGGGTTGGAAAAATACAACCAATAAAGATCTAGTTTTTGAAGAATTTGCGAGTTTAGATGAAGAACTGCTTCCAGAAGATTATATTCTTGAAGAAAACTACCGTCTTATAGTTGATAAAGCGCAAAATTATAAAATTTTAGGCGTGTATAAACTTGAGAGAATAAATAGAAACGTATTAAAAAATCGTATTTGGATAAAGGTTGCTAATTCGTTAGAAGAATTTTTGCAAAAATAAGGAATATTATGGATGATAAATTTGGAGTTTGTGGCCTTATTTGGATAGTAAGTATGTTTCTGCTTATTAGTGCATTTAAGGAATGGGGATTTCCTAGTTGGCTGACAATTATATTATCGTTGATAATTTCTCTTACGATTTTTACTTGGATTTATATAAAATGGGACAAATAGGGAGGAAATTTTTAATTTACTTATATGATTAAAGTAGGTGTATTTTGGGCGTTTGCTCTTCTAGATATGGATATTATATTTGATACCGAAGAATATTCTGACGACTGCTTCTCTAATGAAACGCTATTAACTTATAGTAAACTGCATAAAGATGTTTGGAAAAAACTTGCTAAAGAACAATGCAAAGGCAAATACAGTATTTATGGATTTGACGTGCTTCCACGAGGTAGAATATCGTATGATACAAAAGAAAAATATCACAAAATAATTTTTTATCGTGGAAGTAAGGAATTTATAAATAAGACGTTGCCTAAATTAAAAAAATTGTTTGCTATTGATAAATGCAATATTGAGTTTCTTTAATAAATTTCAAAGTATAGCACACTATACTTTGCAAGCAAAGTTGTGTGTTTAGACAAAGAAAAGCAGAAAGGATAGCGAAAATTTCGCTATCCTTTTATGCTGCCTAAAAAACCCCTAAGAGCGACGCCCTTATGAACTGCTTTTTAAATTATAATTTTCTTAAAATTTTGTCTGATTTTTTGTTTATAAATAATATTGATAAGCCCGAAACTATAAGGTTAAACGCTATATTTATTAATACAAATAAGTTAATATTAACGCTAACGTTCTTTGAAGTTAATATTAAGTATAATAAAGGGAATACCATAAATATTACCATAAAGCCAAGCATACTTATACCAACACTTGCCGACTGTTTTACTACTGCCGTTTCGTTTTCATAGTCAAGTTTAGGGAATAACATATTTATAATTATTCCAACAAGCGAAACTATAAGGCCGTTTGATAATAGCATTACATAGGTAAGTAAACTATATATAACGCCTACCTTATTAGATATAAGTAGCATAATAAATGCGATAGTTGAACTAACTAATACTAATATATAGTTCATTGCAACTTTAGAGTAAACAAATACTTTAGAACTTATAGGCAAACTTTTATATAGCCAAAACTTATTGCCTTCTAGCGATATACTAGAGTTTGTCGTTGAACAAGTTGCCAAACAAAATGCACTTACAAAGTATATTATAAGTTTAATTATGTCGGTAGTTATCATTAATCCGTCTACTTTAATAAAAATTAAAGCGACACTTGCACCCATAATCATAATATAACCGATAATGGTGTTCATCAAATATACGGTTGTACTAAGATAGGTTTTAAACTCTTTTTTAATTAGAGTTGTAAATAAACTACTATTTTTACTTTTTGAAAGAGTTTTTACTTTTGACTTATAGCCTTTTACTTTCTTTCCATAAACTCTTGAATAAGCAAATATACCTAAAGCAAATATTGCAAGGCTTGCTAAAACTATTATAGCAAAGTACAAATACTTATTATCTACAATAAAGTCTGTAATAAACGTCACGCCGGCAGTTCTGCCGTTTTCCATTTTAAAAGCGCCGTCAATAGTTAGGTACATATACCCGCCTACAAAGCCGAGCAATAAAACGGTTGTTAAAACAGACTTAATTAAGTTAAAGTTTTTAAACTTTACAGCAACGCCGTTTACAAAAGTGTTTATTAAATATTCTATACCTAAGAAGAATAACGATAAAAAGACAACTAGCATAATACTGTTAAATATTACTAAAACACTACTTTTTGTCATTATCGTGTATATAACGCTAACGGGTACTAATATAACAAAACTAACTAAAAAGTCAAAAATATATCTAAAAAGAGTTTTAGAGCCTAAAATTTCTAACTTTGTTAAAGGTAAAGAAAGCAAAAATTCGCTATCTTTTTCAGTTAAAATCATACCGTTTGTTATAGAAAATACAACGCTAAACATAAGTAGCATTAAAATTTGCTGGTCTATAACAAACATTTCAAACCCTGTTCCTAATAGGGTATCTAAAACCAAATAAGACTGACTTACAAGTTGAGCAACGACTAATAAAAATATAAAAGCATAAAGAACTACCATGTTTTTCTTTTTCTTTTTTGACATTTTATTTAACCTGTTGGTAAACAACAAGAGTTCGTTTTTTAAAAGAATTTTTAAATTAGTCATCTGCTTGCTCCATAAAAATCTCTTCTAAAGACTGAGTTTTTGTAAGAGTTTCAACGTCGCCTTGAACGATAATTTCACCTTTTTTGATAATTGCTATCTTATTGCATATTTTTTGCGCAACTTCAAGTACGTGTGTTGAGAAGAATATAGAGCCACCGTTTGAGCAAAACTCACTCATAATCTTTTTTAAATTAAAACTTGCTTTAGGGTCTAAACCAACAAAAGGCTCGTCTAAAACTAAAACCTTAGGGTTATGAATAAGTGCACCTATAAGCACTAATTTTTGTTTCATACCATGTGAATAACTGCTAATTAAGTCGTTTAAAACACCTTCAAGTTCTAATTCTTTTGAGTATTTTTCAATGCGTGGAAGCCTATCACTACTTGCAACCTTAAACACGTCACACATAAAATATAAATATTGAAGACCTGTTAAGTTGTCGTAAATATCAGGATTGTCAGGAACAAAACTTATATTTTGTTTGCATTTGATAGGCTCGTATTTTATAGATATTCCATCAACTAAAATATCGCCTTTTTCAAATTCCAAAACGCCTACTATTGACTTTATAGTAGTAGTTTTACCCGCACCGTTATGACCGATAAAACCAAACATATCACCCTTTTCAATTTTTAAATTAAGGTTTTCTATTACGTAATTTTGTCCGTCATACGTCTTTGAGTAATTTTTAATTTCTATCATATTCCCCCCTAAAAATAAAAGCAATATAGTATCGTCTTTAAAATGATTTTACACGTCTAAAGACGTAATATCTTCTAAGGTTTGTCTTTTAACGGCTAAATAGTCCTTACCGTCCTTAACCATTACTACGCTAGGTCTTAAAAGTTTATTATAACCTGAACTCATAGCAAAGTTATATGCGCCAGTAGTTAAACACGCAATAACGTCACCCCTTTTAATACCGTTAGGCATTAATACGTTTTCTTGAATTATGTCGCCACTTTCACAACACCTACCAACGACTGAAGCAGTCATATCGCACTCAATATTCATATTATATGCGGGAACTACCGTATAATTAGATTTATAAAGTGCAAAACGTGGATTATCGGTCATACCACCGTCAACAGACACGTAGTTTTTATAACCTGTAATTCTCTTTACAGTACCTACGGTATAAAGTGTAAGACCTGCGTCGGCAACGATACTTCTACCCGGCTCAAATAAAATTTTAGGCATTTTAATACCAAGCGAATTTGTTTTTGATTTTATAAAGTTAGCAACTTCGTTTATGTTTTTACCAATATTAATATAAGGGTCACTTTCAACGTATCTAACGCCGTAGCCACCACCGATATCTAATTGCTCCGTTTCATAATTAAGTTTGTCCTTAACAAGGGCAATAAAGTTAAGCATAACTTCAGTTGCCATTATATATACGCTTGAGTCAAACACTTGTGAGCCAACGTGACAATGGAAACCTACAAGTTTTATATTTTTAAGGCTAAGTGCTTGAGAAGTTATTTCAAAGGCTTGTCCTGTTTCAATGGCAGAGCCGAATTTAGAGTCAACCTTGCCAGTCGCAACGGCATCGTAAGTATGTGGGTCAATACCCGGTGTTAACCTAAGTAAAACGTTAGATTTTACCTTTTTATCATAAGATATTTCGTCAATGGCTAAAAGTTCTTCAATATTATCTACTACGAAATAGCCAACGCCGTTATCAATAGCAAACGCTATATCGTCGTCAGTTTTATTATTTGAGTGAAAGTATGCATTTTCTAAAGGAAAACCTGCGCTTTTTGCAGTATAAATTTCGCCTTGAGAAACAACGTCAATTCCCATATTTTCTTCGTTTATTATACTGTATATTTTTTTAAACGACAAAGCCTTTGATGCATACAATACACCGCCGTTATCGCCAAAAGCGTTTTTAACGGCGTCTACGTACACTCTACAATTATTTCTAATTCTATCTTCATCTAAAACGTATAAAGGTGTTGAGTATTTTTTAGCAAGTTCTAAAGTGCTTATGCCGTTGATAGTTAACTCGCCCTTATTATTTACACCTAAATTTTCACAAATAGCGTTTACGTTTTTCATTTTTATCCTTATAATAATTTTGCTCTTATTTCTTCATTTGATAAAGTTGTTAAATCCTTTGGCGGTATATCAAAAATAGTTTTACAACCTATGTCGCCACGGGCGTGCATTTTATTTAACGCCCTTGCAAGCGCAACTAAAACACTTGCGGTAAACTCTGGGTTAGAATCTAACTTTAAACTGTACTCTATAACGTGTTTGTTTTCTAAATTAGCGCCCGTTACGCCTGTTCTTATAACTTTACCACCGTGTGGTAAAGCACTGTGATTTTTCTTTAGTTCTTCATAAGACACAAAGTTAACGACAGTATCGTAATCGCTAAAATAGTTAGGCATTGACTTAATTTCGTTTTCAATTCTTGTTAAGTCTGCACCTTCTTTTGCAACAACGTAGCACTCTCTTAAATGCTTTTCTCTAGTTATAAAAGTAGGATTTTCACCACTATATACTCTATCTATAGCACTTTGAATTGGCACAGTGTATTGCCTTGCATCTAAAACGCCGTCAATACGCCTTATAGCATCGCTATGACCTTGGCTTACGCCCCTGCCCCAAAACGTATAATCAGTGCCGTTTGGAAGTATTGCCCCTGCATATAACCTTGCAATAGAAAACATACCTGGGTCCCAACCACCTGAAATTAAGGCTATATGCCCTGTTTCGGTAGCGTTTTTATCAACGTTATCAAAGTGGCTAGGAATTTTAGCGTGAGTATCAAAACTGTCAACAACGTTAAAATCTTTAGCAAGAGTAGGCGTTAAAATAGGCAAATCAGTCGCACTGCCACCGCAAATAATTAAAACGTCAATTTCATTTTTAAAGTTATCAAGTTCGCTAGCGTTATAAACAATCGTACCGTCTAATGCTTTTACTAAAGACTTATCACGCCTAGTAAAAACACCAACTAGTTCCATATCGCTAGAATTTTTTACGGCAATTTCTACGCCTTTGCCTAAATTGCCATAGCCGTAAATACCTATTTTCATATATCTTAACCCTTAAGCAAGTCTTTCATATTATATAGACCTGCAGTTTTGTCTTTTAAAAAGTTAGCCGCAACAAGAGCACCCTCAGCAAACAATGCACGGCTATGCGCTTCGTGTTTTAAAGTTATTGTTTGGTTTTGAGTGCAAACTATAACTTCGTGTTCACCGACAACGTTGCCCATTCTTAAAGAGTGAATACCAATCTCTTCTACCGTCCTTTTGCTTTGACCGCTTCTACCCATTTGAGCAACGGCATTAGGTCTAACTTCTTTAATACCTTCAAAGAGCATAAGAGCGGTACCGCTAGGAGCGTCAACCTTTCTATTGTGATGTTTTTCAATAATTTCTATATCCGCATTAGGCATTGCTTCTGCAGTTTTTTTAGCAAGTTCAACAAGTAATGAAACGCCGATAGACATATTTGCAGCGTAAAAGAGTGGAATTTCTTTACTTGCGCTATAAATAAGTTCTTTTTCGCTATCGGTGTGTCCAGTAGTTGCTAAAACAAGCGGTAATTTATTCTTTATCGCAAAATTAAGTAAACTTTCAGTTAAACTGTGGTGTGAAAAGTCAACAATACAGTCTACACCGCTTGCGTTTGCTTCGTCAAAAGACTTAACGCATACACCGCCAAAGTTATCGTTTAAAAAACCGTCTACACCACAAACGATTGTCGTATCTAAATAGTTTTCATTAGCAAGTTTACTAACTTCACGTCCCATAAACCCACACATACCGTGTAATAAAATATTCATAATTTACCCTTAGTCAATTAAATTTTCTTTACGCATTAAATCGTATAATTTTTGAGCGTTCTTGTCTTCCATTGGAGTAAGTGGAAGCCTTAAATAATTTTCGCCATAACCCATTTTAGAAACCGCTGCCTTAACAGGGATAGGGTTAACTTCACAAAATAGAGCATCTATAAGTGGTAATAATCTAAGTTGCATGTCAAGTGCTTTTTTAGTTTCGCCATTTATAAATAATTTACACATTTGGCTAGTTTCGTAAGGCATTATGTTAGAAAGAACTGAAATAACGCCCTTGCCACCTAAAGACATAACAGGTACGATTTGGTCGTCGTTACCAGAATATATATCCATTTCGTCGCCAACTAAACTTGCAAGTTTAGCAATTTGAGAAATATTGCCACTTGCTTCTTTTATCGCAACTATATTTGGGTGTTTTGCTAATACTGCTGCAGTTTCAGGCAATAAGTTGCAACCTGTTCTTGATGGCACGTTATATAAAATACAAGGTTTAGTACTAGCATCTGCAATAGCGGTAAACGATGCAATTAAACCTTTTTGTGTTGCTTTGTTATAATAAGGCGTAACTAAAAGCATAGCGTCTGCACCAACTTCGCAAGCGTATTTAGTAAGTTCAATAGCGTACGCTACGTCATTAGAGCCTGTTCCTGCAATAACTGGAACACGGCCTGCAACTTTATCTACGCAAAATTTAATTGCTTGTTTATGTTCTTCGTCAGTAAGAGTAGAACCTTCGCCAGTAGTACCAACTGAAACGATAGCATCTATGCCCTTTTCAATTTGCCACTCTATAAGTCTACCAAAACTTTCGTAATCAACACCGTTTTCGTTAAGCGGTGTCACTATTGCCGTTGCTGCTCCTGTAAATACTGTCTTCTTCATAAAAAATCTCCTATTACATATTAAAACGGGATAGATTAGCACTATCCCGTTAACTGTTTTATAACCTGAATAGCACTCCACATTTCTGTGACAGCATTATAGATGTTATCTATACTGCCAGCAAGACGATTGCCCTTTCGCCTAACTTCGGCACTCGCCCCCTTTCGTCACGGTTTTGGCAACCTTTAATATGATTACTATTTGACAAATGCGCCTCTATTTCCCATTTATTATTAAGTTATGCTAATTTTAACATTTATTTTACTTTATGTCAAATAAAAGTAAACGTTTTATAATATTTATTTTGTAAATAATTCTATTTCTTTATCCGTTAAATATCTACACTCGCCATAGTCTAAACTATCGTCTAAACTTATACCCGCAAAACTTATTCTTTTAAGGTAAGTAATCCTATTACCTAAACTACCGAATATCCTTTTTATTTCGTGATATTTACCTTCAGTTAAAGTAATTTCGCCACTTGATTGAGTTATAAGTTTTACCTTACAAGGCTTTGTAGTATAACCGTCTTTTAAAAGCACTCCCCTTTCAATTTCAAAAACGTCATTATCTCTAATAGGGTCGGCAACTTCAAAATAATACACTTTTTCGGCGTGAGTTTTAGGCGATAATCTCCTATGAGAAGACTGACCGTCGTTAGTTATAATAACTAGACCTAACGTATCTTTATCTAGCCTACCACAAGGGAATAAACCTTTCCTAACGTAATCTTTAGGCAATATATCTATAACTGTTTTTGATATACCGTCTTCAGTCGCACTAACCACTCCGCTTGGTTTGTTAAGCATTATATAAACGAACTTTTCAAATTTACACTTTTTATTGTCAAGCATAATTTCGTCAGTCGTAGCGTCCGCTTTTTGCGACGGACTTTTAACTACTTGTCCATTTACCTTTATTCTACCCTTTTTTACAGCGCCTAGGCATTGTGACCTTGTTAAAATTTCGGCTGAAGAAAAAATTTTATCTATCCTTTCAATCATTAAAGTTCTTTCCTATCCTTAAAGGCACGCATTAAGGTGACTTCGTCAGTATACTCAATATCACTGCCGATAGGCATACCGTTAGCAAGCCTTGTAATTTTAACGCCTAAAGGCTTTACTAAAGTAGACACGTACATCGCGGTAATTTCGCCGTCATAGTCAGGGTTTGTTGCCATAATAACTTCTTTAACGTTATCAGTTTTAATTCTTTCAATTAAACCGTCAATGGCTATATCTTTAGGCCCTACGTTATCGCTTGGGCGAATAGTTCCGTGAAGAACGTGGTACACCCCGTCATATTCGTGCATTTTTTCAATGGCTATTATGTCTTTAGGCTCTTTAACTACGCAAATAACGTCTTTTTTTCTATTTTGACAAATATCGCATACGTCCTTTTCAGTATAATTGCCACATATTTTGCAATAGTGAATTTTCTTCTTGCAATCAATAATGCTAAGGGCAAACGCCTCGGCTTCTTCTTCAGTCATATTTATAATTTGATAGGCAAATCTTTGTGCCGTTTTAGTGCCTACTCCTGGAAGTTTAGTAAAAGAATTTATAAGTTTCCCAATAGGCTCAATAAAAATATCCATTATTAAAATAATCCCATTGTGCCGTTAGGCATTTTTTCTTTAGCAAATTCGTCAGCCTTATCGTAAGCGTCGTTAAGTGCCGCAACGATTAAATCTTCAAGCATTTCAATATCACTAGCGTCTACAACATCAGGATTTATTTTTATGCCTTGAACGATTTTTTTACCATTTACGGTAACGACTACTGCACCGCTACCTGAACTGCCTTCAATTTCAGTTTCTTCAAGTTCTTCTTGAGCCCTTTGCATATCTTGTTGCATTTTTTGTGCTTGTTTCATAAGTTGTTGCATTTGGTTTCCGCCAAATCCGCCACCAAAGCCACCGTTAAATTTTGCCATAATATATTCTCCTTATTATTTTATAGTTAAAGTATCTTTAAAATAATTTGATACCTTTTCTGAATTATCTTGACTAGCAACGTTTTTTTCGTCGCTAATTTTTACTACTATATCGCCAAAAGTTTTAACTATTTGCTCAATAACCGTAATATTTTCTTCTTTTAATAAAAGTTTCTTTTCGCTTTCGCCACTTACGTTTACGTATAAAACGTTGCCTTGTAAAGTTGCTGTCATTTCTTGAGTTGCAACCCAAAGTATAGTTTTTCCTTCCATACCCCTTAACTTTCTAACAACAGTGCCCCAAATACGTTTTCCGTCGGCAGCAATAGGAGCGGTTGGTTGAGTAGGCGTATTTACGCTTTCAACTTTTACTTCCTTTATTTCCACCACTTGTTCTACTTCATTTATAGGTAATACTTCATTTACAGGCTCTTCTTCGCTAATAGGTGGTATAGGCTCATAATCTGGCTCTACACGAAGAGCAACCTTAGGGGCTTCTACTACCTTTTCTTTCTCAGGCTCAGTTTTATTAATAACTACTGCTTTAGGAGTAAAGTCACCGCTATTTAATTTTTCTTCAAGAGTTTTAATTCTTGCTAAAAGAGCGTCTAAATTATAGTCGTTTTCAGGAATAGCGCATTTTATGAGTGCCGATTCTAAAACGTTTCTTGGTTGGTTTGAGAATTTTAAAGAGTTCTCTACCCCTGTTAAAATTTCTAAACACCTTAAAAGCCTACTTTCATTAACCTTGCTTGCCGTTTCAATGTATTTAGCCATTTTATCGTCAGGGAGCGCCAAAATTTCTTTTGCATTGTCGCAAGTTTTAACTAAAATTAAATCTCTTACGTATACTGCTAAATCTTTTGATAAAACGCCAATACTTTTACCAAGTGATAAAAGTTCGTCGGTTATAGATAAAATACCGCCGACGTTCCCGTCAAACACACAGTTTAATAAAGCGTTTATTTTTTCGCTATCAGTTGCACCTAGAACAGACAACACGTCTTCATAAGTAAGTTTATCTTTACCAATAGACACACAAAGGTCGGCAACCGATAAAGTATCTCTTACACTGCCTTCGCCTGCTTTGGCTATTGCCATTATTGCTTCTTTTGTGTATTTTTTACCAATTTCGTCATAAATATCACAAACTAACTGGAATAATGAGTTTGTTGAAATCAACCTAAAGTCAAACCTTAAACACCTTGAAAGTATAGTTGCAGGGAGTTTTTGAGGCTCCGTCGTCGCTAAAATAAATATAGCGTGTTTAGGTGGTTCTTCTAAAGTTTTAAGTAAAGCGTTAAAGGCTTCTGGAGTGAGCATATGAACTTCGTCAATAATATATACCTTATACTTTACTTGTACAGGTGGGTATTGAACGTTTTCACGAATTTCTCTAACGTTTTCTACTTTATTATTAGACGCAGCGTCCATTTCCAAAATATCTATGTTAGAAGGGTCGTTTAAAGCAAGACATGCCGAACATTTATGACAAGGCGAGCCGTCTATCGGCGATAGACAGTTTACCGCTTTAGCAAAAATTTTAGCAAGAGAGGTTTTACCCGTTCCCCTTGCACCACAAAATAAATATGCGTGGTTAATTTTATCATCTTTTATTTGATTAGTAAGCGTTTTTACTATAACGTCTTGCCCGATTACTTTTGTAAAATCGGTAGGTCTAAAACGCCTATATAATGCTAAATATGACATATCATACTCCTAAATGTTTTGCTATTTTTTTGCGCACTCTTTGTAGCGCATTGTCTATGGCTTTTACGTTTTTATCAGTTTTAGCGGCAATTTCCACGTAAGAAAACCCGCCTAAATAAAGGTCTAAAATTTCCTTTTCAGTTTTTGATAGTTCCTTATTTAAGTAGTTAGATAGTTCGTTGCCGTTTTCTTTTATTAAAATAAGTTCTTCAGGCGTACTGTCGTGCATAAACTTTTCGTCAACTACTTCTATACTATCACTATTATTTAGTGGTAAAAATTTAAAAGCCGAATATTTTTTTACCGCCGTATATAAACTTGATTTTATACATAAAGTTGCGTACGTTTTAAAAGTGCTTTCACTCTCGTTATATGAGTTTACCGCCTTTATAAGACCAAGCATACCTTCTTGAATAAGGTCTTCAGAATCAGCGCCTAATAAAAAGAGATTTCTTGCAAAATACTTAACGGTAGAATTGTATCTTAGGTACAACTCGTCAAAAGCACTAGCGTCGCCACTTTTATACTTTTTAACTAATTGCTCGTCTGTAAAACTCATCTTCTTTGCCTTACCGCTTCAAATACCGCTACGCCACAAGCAACTGAAGCGTTGAGCGAATTTACCTTTCCAAACATAGGTATTGTCATAATAACGTCACACTTTTCTTTAGTGAGCCTATTAACGCCGGTATCTTCACCGCCAACTACTATTGCAATTTTGCCCTTTAAATCAGTTTTGTAAATATCAGAGCCACCAATTTCTAAGCCATAAGTCCAAAAACCGTTTTCTTTTAAAAGGTCTATCGTAGAATTTATGTTCGTAACCCTTGCAATATTTATATGGTTTGCACTACCTTCAGAAACTCTCATTACAGTTTCGTTAACTTGAGCGCTTCTCCTTTTACCGATAATAATACCATCTACGCCTGCACACTCGCAAACACGGATAATACTACCTAAGTTGTGCGGGTCTTCAACCCCGTCACAAATAACTATAAAGGCATCGCTTTTATCTTTTAATTCTTCTAAAATTTCGTCAAACTCTTTATACTTATAGTCGGATACGAAAGCGATAAAACCTTGGTGGCGCCTAGTTTCAGTTTCCTTATCCATTATCGCCTTTTCAACGAATTGGAACTTAACGCCCTTTGCCCTAATACTACTTGTCAATGCGCGCGACTCATTATCACGCATGCCGTTCATTATTAAAATTTTATCAATAGTCTTGTCCGTTTTTAAAAGTTCTTGTACAGCGTTTCTACCCTCAATTTTCATTTGTTCCGCTCTCCTCATAATTTAGTAAAAAGTTTAAACGGGCGATATTACCAGTTAAATACAAATAACCTATAAGCGCTTCAAAACCCGTTGCCTTGTTATACTCTGCAACGCTAGCGTTTTTTGCACGTGTACCCTTTTTCGTATTCCTTGCACGTTTGTAAACGTTAATTTCTTCTTCAGTTAATAAATGAAAAATTTTTTCTATAAAATCTGCTTGAGCAGATGCCCTAACGACGTCTGCCGTCTTTTTATTTAAAGTAGCGCCCTTATCGTCTTTTATAAACACTAATTTTTCCCTTACGTATAACGAATAAACTGCATCGCCAATAAAAGCAAGGGTGACGGGACTTAATAGCCTAGCAGTCTTTTCATCTAACTTATCTTCTAACTTAAACAACTTTTCACCTTTAAGATATATTATATAACTAACTTAGTATAACACATATTAAAAATCTTTACAAGTATTTACTGCAAATTAGATAAATACCTAATTGTTCCATTTAAAATTGAGTTTGCTAATTTTTCCCTATATTCTTGATTTGATAGGAGTTTTTCTTCTTCAGGGTTAGATAAAAACCCACACTCCACGATAACCGACGTGCATTTTACGTTGTTAAGTAGATAATAATCGCCCGACAAAGCGTCGTACATACGCTTACTTTCTTTAAGTAAATTGAGTTCCGTTTGAATATTGTTTGCAAGACTTTTTGACAAACTATCCCCTTTTTTAAAAAATACTTGAGCCCCACGCCTTGACGGATTTTTATAAGTGTTTAGGTGTATAGATAAAAACAAGTTAGATTTAGAGTTATTTGCTATTTCTACTCTTTTTAACAAATCTCTTTTTTTAAAACCGTCAGTGGTATCACCATATAAGCCGTTATCGTCAGTCCTTGTCATTACTACGCTAAAATTATGCTTTTCAAAAAGTTCTTTTAATATTTGGCAAATTTTTAAATTTAGTTCACTTTCCTTAACTTTTGTGCTAACGCCCTCTGCCCCACCGTCTATCCCGCCGTGACCTGCGTCTAAAACAACTGTAAACTTTTTACTTTCTTTAGTTTGCCCAACGCTTTTTATAGGCGAAAAATATATTCCCCATATAAAAAACGTAAATGCAATTAACAATATTATTATTTTAAAATCTTTTACCATAAATTTACTCATACCAAAATATATTATATATTTTGCAAATTTATGACTATTAAGATTTTACGGCACAAAAAAACTCTAGCGATTTGCTAGATTTTTTGATAGACGTTTATAATTTGCTTTTTCTTTTTATTAGCATATTGATACGCACGTTTTGTTCCGCTATTTTTCTTTTTTGAAATAATACTTTTAGTTTCTTTTACCTGAGGAATATAATTTGCATTATAGTAAAAAACACAATAAGTAGAATTATCTATCATATAATA
Organism: Christensenellaceae bacterium; assembly: GCA_045648085.1. Classification (GTDB taxonomy): domain Bacteria; phylum Bacillota; class Clostridia; order Christensenellales; family Borkfalkiaceae; genus HGM11412. The sequence goes on from JAZRNF010000013.1 coordinate 19,419, forward strand.
ATTGCGCTTGACATAACAACTTCTACCCGAATTTATTAGTTCTGGTGGAAATACGGTTTCATCATAAATTGTACAAAGATATTGTTTATATTCTTCACTTATAAACTGATACGAAGACCTTACGTAGCAAAATTTAATATTAGTATAATCTTTTTTAAATTCTAAAAGTATTTTCAAACACAAATTGTCAAACTCGCTTTTACTGCCAAAAAGAAATTTAGACACCCCTTTTTGCAACAAAGCACTAATCTCTCGTTTTAATAAAAAAATTAAATTTTCATTACTCTCAATTATTCTATGCCCTATAAAACACGCTACCATAATTCACCCAAAATCGTGGAATACCGTGATTATTATATAAAATTTAAACGCAACTGTCAATATCGTGGAATTCCACGAGATAAAAAATTTAAATATTCTTATACTATTTTCGTGGAATAACGTAATCTAATTCCACGAAAGGTGGCAAAAATGAATATAAACGACGCAATTATTAAAAGAATTGAAGAAATTTGCAAAGAAAAGAACATTAACGTATGTAATGCGACTTTAAACGGTGGAAAATCACCGTCTGCAATATACGACTTAATTAAGGGAAGAACTAAATGCTCTAAGGTGTCAACTATTAAATCTTTTTGTCAAGGTGCGGGTATAACTTTATCAGAGTTTTTTGATAGAGAATATTTTAACGACTTTGAAGACTAATTTTAAAAGCGTAAAACGTTATGCATACAATAAAAAACTCTAGCGATTTGCTAGAGTTTTTTTATTTAAGTAATTAAGGCGACGGCAAGGCGTTGAATTAATAGTGATATTCTACTTCGTAGAGTGGTATTCAAAGCCTTTGGCTTTTAGTGATATTCTTCGCTTGGCAAAGAGTTATATTTTTAGCCGTCGGCT
>JAZRNF010000014.1:0-4828 GCA_045648085.1 Christensenellaceae bacterium
CTTTTGTTAAATGGCAAAAAGCAGGTGTTGACTTTGCAAGCACTGGCACTTGGACTTTAGACGAAGACGTAGAACTCGTTGCAGTATTTGACGCTAAAACTTACACAGTATCATTTAGCGATAACGTTCAAGATTTAACAGTGACTTACGGCGTTGCATACTCATTACCAACTGCAGAAAAGACAGGTTATACTTTTGTTAAATGGCAAAAAGCAGGTGCTGACTTTGAAAGTACTGGAACTTGGACTTTAGACGAAGACGTAGAACTAGTTGCAGTATTTGATGCTAAAACTTACACAGTATCATTTGAATTAAACGGTGGCGAATTTGCTCAAGGCGTTGTTGCTAGTGAAAGTGCTACTTACGGTGCAAAATATACGTTATATAGCGTAGAAAAAGCATACAACGAATTTATAGGTTGGATTATTGAAGGTGACGAAAACGCTACTGTATATCAAGTAGGCGAAATTGATTGGACTTTTGATAATGACGTTAAATTTGTTGCAGTCTTCAATTTCACCAAGGTTAAGGTAGAGTTTAAAGTTGGTAATGGTACACTCGTAAGCGGCGAAGCAAATATAGAATTTGCATTCGGTAGCGAATATGACTTTACGTCTTATGAAGTGACTCCACCAGAATCTTCTAACCCATACGACCCATGGATTTTTGACGGTTGGTACGTTAACGGTGAAAAGATTGAAACTAGTGGCGTTTGGGACTATGACTTTGGTACTGACGTGACTATCGTAGCGGGATACGTAAACAACAGTTTAGATAATGACGTTTGGTTCCCAGAAGTTTAATAGTTTATTAAACAAATTATTCAAAATACAATATTAAAGATAATTGTAGATTGAACTTTAACAAAACATATGCTTATTAGAGAGTATGTATTGTGCATACTTTCTAATATTGCTTAAAGATTATACTAAAATAATTCATATTTTAAGGAAAGGTGAATAATGAAAAAGAGCAAGAAAATAATACTAATCGCATGTTTATTAGCCTGTGTTTTAGCCATCGGTGCCGTTGTTGGTTATTTTATCTATAAAAATAACAATACAACCGAAACTTATGCAATTTCTCTTAACGCTGGCGATGGCGCTATTTTAGACGTTAAGAGCGTTGATGTTAAAGAAGGTGGCGAATATCGTCTTCCTGTTCCTACAAAAGTTGGTTTCAACTTTACTGGTTGGAAAATGGGTGATGAAATTTTCAGTAGCGCAGGTGTTTGGAACTATAACGATAACGTTTCTTTAACTGCTAGTTGGGAAGCAAAAACTTATAGCGTGACGTTAAATACTAACGGTGGTGCGCTTGACAATGCAACGTTAAACGTCACTTACGGTTCTGCGTTTACTCTTCCAACTCCAAGTAGAGAAGGTTATGAGTTTGGCAGTTGGAAATACGATGACCAAGTTATTACTGACGGTACTTGGATGCTTGACGTAGATGCGTTAATTCTTAATGCTGAATGGATTGCTAATACTACTAAACTTACTTTGGATTTAAACGGTGGTGCACTTATCAATACTACTCAAACTACTATTAACGTAGCATACGGTTCAAATTTCACTTTCCCTAACGTTGAATACGGCGCACATAAAATTTTAAAATGCTGGAAAGATTTAACAACTGGTAAAGAGTTTGACAATACCGTTGTTTGGGACGTTGCTGACGCTGAAATTACTTTAACAGCAGTTTGGCTTAATGACAGACATACTTTAACTTTAAACCTTAACGGCGCTACTGAGTTTGATTGTGACCTTTTAGAAAATTTAGATTGCGGTACAGAATATACTCTTCCTACCGTTGCTAAAAAAGGCTACTATTTACTTGGTTGGTACGTAGGCGATGATAAAATTGAATCTACTACTTACAAAATAGAAAGCGATGTAGAACTCGTTGCTAAATGGCAAAAATACGTGACTACTGTTAAATATTCAGGCGAAGGCATTACTTTTGAAAATGATTCTATTGAATATGGCACTCAATATGTTTTAGAAACTCTTGATAGTGCTACTTACGTGGGTTGGAGAATTGTAGATTCTAAACAATACCTTACATACACTGGTACTTGGGACGTTGAATCTACTGAAATTACTTTAGAGCCTGTTAAAAACGTAGACGCTTGTATTGTCACTTTCAGTGGTGATAGCGTAAATATAGCAAGTAAAATATTCACTAAAGGAGAAATAGTTACTGCTCCTGTTCCACAAGATAACAAAGCAGGTCACTACTTCGGTGGTTGGGCAAGAAAAGGTTCTACAATTCCTGTAGATTTTAGCGTTCAATGGAATTATACTGGCGAACTTGAACTCGTTGCTCTTTGGAACATTAAAGCATACACTATTACGTTTGATGCAAATGGCGGTGAATTCGTTGGTGGTGAAACTGTGCTTGACAGTCAAGAATCTGTGCTCTTTGGCGATTCTTATGACTTTACTGACTACGCTCCAACATTAGCAGGTTATGAATTTATCGGTTGGATGTATGATAGTTATTTCCTTGGACCAGTTGAAGACGATTTATTCTTAAACGGTATGATTATACTTGAAAAGGGCGATTGGTTATTTGATGGTTCTACAACTATTACCTTAAAAGCAGTTTGGATTAGTTTAGAAACAGGCTTTGGTCCTAACGCTTAATCCTAAGCAAAATTAGAAGAGTATGAATTAAAGTTCATACTCTTTTTAATTTAAAGTGAAAATAGCCTTTTAAACGATTGTATTTTTTACAAAAAAAGGTTAAAATAATATATATATAATTTTGAGGTGCTATATGATTAAAGTAGACGTGATTTCGGGTTTTTTAGGCGCAGGTAAAACAACGCTTATTAAAAAGATATATGAAAAGGCTTTCTTGACGGAAAAAGTTGCCCTTATTGAAAACGAATTTGGTGAAATTGGTATTGACGGTGCATTTTTAAAAGAAAGTGGCATAGAGATAAAAGAGATAAATTCAGGCTGTATTTGTTGTTCTTTAGTCGGCAATTTTGAAACCTCACTTAAAGAACTTATAGACAAATATTCTCCAAATAGAATAGTAATTGAGCCATCGGGCGTTGGCAAACTTTCAGAAGTTGTAAACGCTATTTCTAACGTTGAAGAAGACTTAAAAGTTAATATTTTATGTGCCGTTGTTGACGGTGGTAAATGTAAAATGTATTCTAAAAACTTTGGCGAGTTTTATCTTGACCAAATTATTGAAGCCAACGTTATCGTTTTATCAAAAACTGATAAACTTACCGAGCAAAAAATTATAGACGCTTGTGAATTTATTAAACAATACAATCCAACTGCAACTATAATTACGACGCCAATAAAAGAATTAGACGGCACTTTCTTGCTTGAAAATTTAGAAAACAACGTTTCTTTAGTAGAACTAGTTGTTGGCGATTTAATGAAAAAGCATAAAGGCGAACATCATCACCATCACCACCACGACGAGCATTGTAATTGTGAACACGACCATGAACACGAGCACGACCATGACGAGCATTGTTGTTGCGGTCACGACCATGAACACGACCATGAACACGAGCACGACCACGATGAGCATTGTTGTTGCGGTCACGACCACGAACACGAGCACGGAGAACACTGTTGTTGTGGGCATCATCACGATGCAGACGAGGTTTTTGATAGTTGGGGCGTAGAAACTCCTATATCATACTCAAAATGCGAACTTGAAAGCGTGTTAAAAGAATTAGCGCTTAATAATGTAGGCATAATTCTTCGTTCAAAAGGTATAGTAAAGGCTAGCGATAACGAAAAATGGTATTATTTTGACTTTGTATCCGGCGACTATGAAATTAGAATAGGCGAGCCTGACGTAATTGGTAAACTTTGCCTTATCGGCAGTAATTTAGACAAACAAAAAATTAGCGAATTATTTAAAATTAGGGGATAATTATGGGAATACCTGTTGTAATCGTTCGTGGTATATTAGAAAGCGGTAAAACTAAATTTATTCAAGATTCGCTTAAATTTAAAGATTTTGGCGACCTTGGTAGAGTGCTTATAATATCTCAAGAACAAGGTGAAGAAGAATACAATCAAGAAGAACTTAAAAAATGTAAGGCAAGCGTGACATATCTTGATAGTGTTAGCGATTGGACTGACGTGAATATAAACAACTTAATAAGAGAATATAAGCCACAAGTTTTATTTATAGAAGTTAACGAAACGTGGGATTTTGATTCTCTTAATATGCCAATGTATTTTGACGTTCAACAAGTTATGACTATAATTGACGGTACAACGTTTAACACCTATTTTGCCAATATGCGCCAAAGATTTGTAGATATGATACGCAGTAGCGAAATAGTCATAATAAACCGTTGCGAGCCAGTTCCTGAAACGTCACAAATGAAAAGGAACGTAAAAATGGTAAACCCTAACTGCGCAGTTTTAGCAATAGACGAAAACGGGCAAGAGTTAAAACTTGAAAGTGATTTACCATACAGTTTAAAGGAAGAAAATATTAAAATTGAACTTGACCAGTTCGGTGCATTTTATATAGATACTTTTGAAAATAAAGACAGATACGAAGGAAGAATTGTAGAGTTTGATTGTATGGCTGTATTTGACCGTAAATTGCCACCAAAATCCTTTGTGGCAGGTAGGCTTGCTATGACTTGTTGTGCCGATGATATTCAACTTATGGGGCATTTGTGCACCTATAAAGGTGACGTTCACGTAGAGAATAAGTCGTGGATACGTTTAAAAGCCGTTATCCGCTATCTAAAATATCGCGGAGCAAAAGAAGAACAACTAATCTTTGAACTAATAGATTATTCTAAAATACAAGCACCTGCGGAAGAAGA
>JAZRNF010000015.1:0-9288 GCA_045648085.1 Christensenellaceae bacterium
GTCTTTTGCTACAACGTCAGCGCCTAATTGTACGTCGCCTCTAATAGCGTCCATTAATTTATTGAAATAGAAATCGCTTGATACTTCTACTTCATAGTTAGAGAATAAATCTAACTCGATATTATGAGGTTGTCCGTATAATAATGTACCGCTTGCTAAATCGTTGTTAATGCAGTAGTTAACAACTAGTCCACCGTCTTTAATTGTTCCAGTGTTAGGGTTTTGTGCGCTTGGTGTAATTTCAAATACTGCTTTCTTTTCGTTTGATCCTCTTACGTCGCCTAATTTAATTAAGTCGGCTTTGTTTAAGAATAAATACGCTTCGCCCTCGATACCCTCAGCACCACCGTAGTTAAATGCAATTTTACGTAATGCTTGTTGGTCTAATGCGCTTAATGTTAATTCAGTTGCTAAAGTAGATGCTACTACCTTATCAGTTACGGCTTTAGCAGCAACTTTGCGTAAACCAATTAACGCTAATTCTCTTACTTTGCTTTCGTATTGTAATGGTGTTTGTTTCTTTGCTTCTTTAGAAATTGCGCTCATTACTGCGTATGTAGTTGGTTTAATATCAACATAGCCAAATGCTGGATCAGTTTCAGTAATTGCTGCACCCTCTACGTGTGCTGCACCCACTGGAGCGTTTAAAACGTATGCTACACGGTTTGCACCCATACCAGCGCAGTTAACTACTTTAACTAAATCTAAAATGCTTGATACTCTATTAAAACCGTCATTAATTCCGCTTACTTCAGTTGGTGTTGCAACTTGTCCGCTTGATACTAAAACGCTGCGTAATTCCTCATTGTTAAATTGTGTTGAGCGTGATTTTACAAACTCCATTGCTCTTGTTTCTAATTGTTCTCTTGTCATTGTTCCTCGTTCCTCTCTTGTCATAAAGTTTAATTTTCTTTGGTTGTTTTCTTGTGGTTGTTCGTCGGCTGGTTGGTCTAATTCCGCAATTTGTTTGTTTACTTCCTCTAATTCAGCCTCTAACTCTTCTTTTTTTGCTTTTAGTGCGTCTAATTCCTCACTAGCAGCCTTTAACTCTTGCTCGTCCTCGCTAGTTTCGTTTAATTTTTCTAACGCATCTAAACGGGCTTTAATTTCGTCTAGTTCCGCATTGCGTTTACTAACGATTTTTTGTAAAGTTTCTTTTACTTGCATTGTCTAGCCTCCATAATTTTAATTTTGTTTTTATTTCTTAACCTTAATAACTCGCAACGTTTTAAAGCCTCCGCCTTTTCGTTCTTTTTGTTCTCCAACAAGTCTAACGAGCGTGCGTATATTTCGGTTAAATTACCATAAGCCCCGTTAGGGCAAATAGCCACGTCAAATAATTTTCCAATACCTTTAATAGTGCGGTGTAATTGTCCGTCTATTAATTCCTCGGTATCGTCAGTTACGGTAAATGCAAAACTACCCTCTTGTAATAGTCCGCTTTGCACCATTTTGTAAACGTCCCTATTAGTTGTAGTGTCGATTAACTCAGCGTGTATAAATATACCGTGATCGTCAAACGTTAACTCTAATGAGCCGTTACGTGTTCTTGCTAAAATAAATACATTGTCATTGTGGTTATACTTTAATGCCACGTCGCTAATATCAGTATTTTTAAATGCCTCTCGGTCTATCTTTTCGTAAAAACCAGTATAACCGCAGTCAATATAAGCCTCTTGGTTAAATACTACTGGGTAGCCCTCTATAATCATTTTGCCGCTTTCTTGCTCGTCGGCTCTTACTTCTAGGTTTTGTGTGTTTAATCGTAACTCTTTAGTTAGTTTTTGTTTCATTGTGTCGCACCTCCTCCAGTGTCGTTTTGCCCGTCTAGGTTATTAAACCCTCTTGGTCTTGCTTGTCCCTCGCCGTTTTCAAGTGGTGCATAACCTAGCATATTACGGTACTCGTCAATAGTGAATACTCCAGCACTAATAGTGCTTTGTATAATGCTTACTATTTCACTTGTTGCCATTAATTGCACCTTATGAGGGTATAATACTATTTGGTCGCCGTGGCTTGTTTGCCATTGGCTAAAAAATACTTTACTCATTGCTTGCCCTAAACTAATTGCTGCTGGCTCTATGTGGTTTTCATAAAACGCCTCTTTGTCTTGTGTTGTCATTTTACCCGTTAACATTTCAAGTGTAACACCCTCATAAATTAAAGCATTTTCTTTTAATTCTTTAAGTGTTGCAGCATCTACTAATTTTAGTTGTCGGCTTAATGCTACGTAGTCGGCTCCATTGTCTAATACTGGTATGCCTTTACCGTCTTTAATATCTTGTAAAAACTTTTCTCTTAATTCCTTGTTTTTCTCGCCAAACGTTCCCTCGGTATAACCATTAATTTTTAAATAACCGTCAAACATACAACCTAATTTAGCAGCCTCGGCTATTGTTTCTTTAATAGTGTGGTATGCCTCTAGTGTGCTTTGTAAATCTTTTACCGCATTATCACTATACACGCCACCGCCTCTATATTGTTGATCCTCTAAATTATCACGCCATACTATAACTTGTTTATATGGTAACTCTATATAGTCGGCGTAATTATCAAACTTAAAGATAAAATATAACTCGCCGTTTGGGTATTCCTTAATAATTGGTTTTGTGCTTGGTAATAATACTATTAAGTCGGTATATGTAAAGCCTCCGCCTTTGTTTTCGTAACCATTAGCATATATATAACAAGTTTTATCTTTACGACGCATAAAATATGCTTGTGCTAAAAACTCGTAAGTAGTTTGGTAGTCGTTTGGGTTTCTTAATAACTTGGCTATGTTGCTATCACTAAGAGTTATTAATTGCCCGTCTATGTTTCTAATATGTCTTGGCTCCAGTTTTGCAAAAAATCGGCTTTTCATTTGCACCGCACTATATACCACGTTGTTATACAATACATTATTACCTAATCTCGTCCATTGAGGCTCGTAAGTCATTGTAATAGCATCATAAACGCCGCTTGGTGTCTTTGCTTTCTTTGGCGCAAATATTCTACCTATTGCAGCCCTTAAACTTATTTTATTTGTTGCCACGCTCTCACTCCTTTATTTTAAATATTGGTTAAACGTTAACTCGTTCTTTTCTAGCGTCGCATATAGAATAATTAACGCTACTACGCCGTCTATCTTACGGCTATATTGTCCGTCTATCTTGCAAGGCATAATTAAATCTTGCTTAATTTCGGCGCTTGTGTTGTTAAAACAATACTCCATTACTGGGTTGTTACAAAAGTTAATTAGTTTTGCGTTTAAATCACGCTCCACCGTTTTCATTGGAAAACTCATTAGTTTAGAGTTTTGGTATATTTTCATTGTGTTAAAGCCGTAACCAGTTTTGCGGTCGCACCATTGTAAAAATATATCACTATGCCACGGATCGTAACCTATTGTTATTGTTTCAATGCTAAACTTATCTCTTAACATTTGAAACCAGTCCGCTACGTGCTTTTGGTTTATCTTATTACCCTTAATAACTATTACGTAAGGCTCGCCAGTTACTGGGTTTATTGTTTGGCTCCACTCTTTATACTTTGCCCCGTTGTCTTTGTCCTCTAGTTTGCTTTGAGGTATAAAAAATTGTGGTACAACGTATTTAGTATTGTCGCCTCGCCTCATAAATAGCGCCTCGCTTACGGTTAAGTCGCCTACGTCGCTTAAATCTACACTGGCTAAACATACGCAGCCTCTAAAGTCGTTTAATGTAAACGGCTCTTGTGTGTATGCGTACTCCTCACGAGTTAACCACGCTTGGGCGTTACTTACTTTAACGTTGCAGTCTTTAGTTAAAAAGTGCATACGGCTTTCTTTATCAATTAACGCCTTTTGTCTACTTTCCTCTAAAAAACTATATTTCTTTACTCCATAAATTAAACTAGGGTTTGCCTTTTGTAATAATTCAAGGTCGCCCCACGCTTCCGCCTCGTCGTCCATTTCATATAAAAACGCTAAATAGTGTATGTTGTCGATTTCGCCATTTAACCAAGCGTTAGCATATTTTAATTTTTTGTCGTAATACATCTCATTTAAAAAGCCATTTGTACTAACGGTTATAAATAACCTTTCGTCGTGTGTACTCATTGCTCTTTGTACTGCTTCGGCTACTTCGTCGTCTTTGCAGTCGTGCGCCTCGTCGTGTGAGGCTTTTACAAAGTTAAAACCGTCTTTATTTTGGGTTTTACTTGATAATCTTAATACTTTAATATTTTTAGCGTTGTTTTTAATCTCGGTTAGGTTATGAGTTGTTATTTCGTTCTTAATATCTAACCTTGAACGCATACCAGCAACCTCGCTCCATATAAACTTTGCTTGTCTATCGTCATTGGAGCAGCAGCATATATTAACGCCGCCTTGTCCTATAAATAAATCGGTGTTTATATCGCCCGCTATCATTGTGCTTTTACCGTTCTTACGTGCAACCTCTATAAATGCCTCATTAATCAATAATAAGCCCGTTGCTTTTTCGTAAAAACTATATATAGCCTCATAAATTACCTTTTGCCATAGCATCAGTTTTAACGGTTGGTTGTAATATGGTGCGTAACCTTGTAAACATAATGTTTCTTGAAACTTAAAACGTTTATAGCACTCGGTAGGGTTAAATATTATGCGCTCGTCCTCAAAGTAACCCATTAATATACGCATTGCCTTTTTAATTTTGGCTCCAACGTATAATTTAACCCGTTTACCGTCTATTTCTATATAGCCTCTTTTAATCGCCTCGTTATATTGATATATATAACTATTCTTTATTAAATCAGTCATTGAAAGCAGCCAGCGCTTTTAATAGTGGGCTTTCCTCCATTGCGTCATTATCAAAACTACGTAATATTTTTACGGCTATATCGTTCTTTTGTGCTTGATAATCTTTTAACATATTATGCACCTCTAGTTTTTGCTGCTTTGTCGGATCCGTTGGGTGTATCTTATAGCGTGGGTAACGTCTTAATACCTCTATTTGCTCCTCTAACCATACGTAATCTTTAAGCAATGATAATATAAAACTACGTTTAGGCTCCTTAACCTCGGTTAACTTGCTCTCTAGTTCCTCGTAGCGTGTCATAATATGCCTCCTTTGTTGCATAACGGCACTTTCCAGCCCGTTTAATGCCTTGTTTGAGTATTTATAAGGGTAGTTATAAAAAACTCTTTAAATATCAATTTTTATAATTTTTATTGAGGGTTTTTCTCATTTGGTATTGGTTTTCTAAATGAAATTTCAAATTTTTAGCCCGTGCCAAGGAAAAGTCCCCTCCCTCAGTCCGCCCCGCATCAAAAATATTTTTTTCGGTGGGGGGTTATTTTTTATGTAAAGAAAGTTAATTTTTTTTACATAAACACTCGCTATAATAATTGTTTAATAAGTTTTATGTAAAAAGTTTTCTCTCTTTTATTTTATCAAACGTACTAGCATTTGACTAATACGTTAAGTTATAGTCCGCAAACTATAACCCTAATTAAATATAATCGTCAAAGTAATTATTAATGTATGCCTCATAGTCTTTAATGCTGCGCCCGTTTGGGTTTGCATATAGTCTACTTAAACACTCCTCACGTGTTGCCTCCATTGTAACTACTTCTACATTGTGCGCCTTGTATCGCTCCGCCTCACGCTTTCGGTCGGTCGCTACTGGTAAACTCTCTATAATAAAAGCATTACGCCACGTGCCGTTACCCTTTGCGATCTGATCCTTAATCTCATTACGTAAAGCAAATACAATAGGCTTTAACTTATTAGGCTTTGTGTATCTAGGTTGCCCGCTTATCATTTCCCATAAGTCGTCAATGTCTAATACTATGTCGCCCTCTTGGATCCGTTCCCTAACCCACGTTGTTTTACCACTACAACTAGCACCAGTAACTAAATATACTTTGCGCTCTATTGCTACATTGCCGCTAAACCTTTCGTGTACTATGTTATGACAATGCCAGCATAACACCGCTATATTATTTGGGTTAATGCTAATAGATGCGTCGTTAACATTTAAGTTAGTTAAATGCTTTATGTGGTGGTAAACTATTGCGTGTTTGTTATTGTTCTCATTAGGGTTAAAACTCTTTGTTAATAAACGTTTGCAGTGTTCGCAATATAAAGCGCCGTCCCTCTTTATTCTTTCGTTGGTTACTTGGGCTTTGCAGTTGCTCCAGTCCTCGCCGTTATAAAATTGTGCCGTGCTTGTATATTGTTTCATATTACACCTCTTAAATACTTGGGTTTACTGCGTCCTCTTGTTCCTCGTCGTCCAAGTCCTCTAATATTTCGTCTAATATATCAATTTTCATTTTTAAATATTCGATTTCTTTAACTGCGTCGTTTAATTCCTCTACATATTCTTTGCGTTTATTTAATAATGCGCCTCTCATATTATGCCCTCCTATAATTGAGCTTTTAAAGCGTTAATTTCAGTTGTTAAGTCGTCAATACTTGTTTTAGTTGTTTCGATTTGGTGTTTCTTTTCTACAATAAGATCCTCAGTAATTACTACTTGCATTGCTGCCTCTTTTACTTGTTCGTCAGTTGCTAAAGACGGCACCATTTTATTCATTTCTTTATAAGCCTCGTGCTTGTTAATAGCACTTACTAATTGGCTTTCTAAATTGTCTAACTCGGTTTCTTGAGTTGCTAGTACTTTATTAAACTCTTTTAATTTTAACTCGTCCTCTTTTAATTTTACTTTGATTTGAGCCTTTACAATTTCGTTAGTTGGTTTCTTTGTAAATAATGCTTTAATCTTTTCTCGTTGCTCTTTAGTAAAGCCATTTGAGATGCAACCAACTACAACCGATAAAACTAAAGTAATAATAGGTAATAACTCAACGTCATTAATTACTAATACGTCGCCAAAAGCCGTATTTAGATAGCCGCCGCACATTTCAATAATTGATAATGCCGCTAGTGCAATTGCTAAAATAAAGCCTTTAAACTTGTCAAAAAACTCTTTAATTTTTTTCATAACCTTTTTGCCTCTTTTCATAATGTCTATTAATAATTTACCTAGTTTTTCGCCCTCTCTTGTTGGTTTGTTTGCTAGGTTAATTGCTTTAACTGCCGTTTGGGTGTCTACCATATCGTCAATTAAATTGTGCTGCCTTTCTTTTTTTCTTTTATTCTTTGTTTCTTTGTTTTTGTCTATTGCTTGTTTGATAATTCTAAATAGCCCTATTGATACTAACAATAAAATAAATATCGAGTATGTTACTTGTATAATGCTAATATCAAAGCCACTAGCAACCGTTATTATTAAGCCAGTAACAATACCACTAATAATGTCCCAGTTGCGTTTTATTAATTCTTTCACGTTATCGCCTCAATTAAATTACTCTTAATCTCGTTAAACCTATCTATTACCCAGTTCCAAAAGTTACCCCACGGATCTAAACCTAACATAAATTGCGCTATTATAAACGAGCCTACCAAAAGTATTAAAATACATACTAGAAACGTCCAATAGTTTCTTTTTTCAAATATAAACGCTCCTACAACTCTAATAGCACTCAATACCTTATAAGTAATAAAACCAAGCCAATAAACAACCGTAATAATAGATAGTGTTATTAAGATAATGCGTAACCATTTAGGCAACTTGTGAAATATTGAGCGTTTAACCTCGCTAATTATTTGTTGCTCCATTGTCCTCTATAACCTCGTCAGTTTCTACATAGGTATATGGTGCATTTTCTACGTCTATCGCAATATCGTAAATAGCGTTTGTTGGTAATTGCTTAATATATTTGTTTTCGTTGCTATAAGTTTTATATAGTCTTACATCGTCTTTTCTTGTTGCGTAAAATTCTTTAATAATTGCCATACTATACTAACCCCGCTTTCTCGTCGTCAAACTCGCCCGTTGTTGTTCCGTCTTTTGTGTAGTCCTCTAATGCTCTTAATTGTGTTGCTAATGTACTCCAATTTGTAGCACTTGATAATGTTTCTATCATATCTCTAGGTACATATATATAGCCGTCTTGGTCGCCATTTGGGTTATATGTTGAGTTAGTTGTTCCTAATATGTGATAGCAATTTGTAAATGTACTAGTATTTAACAAGTAATTTGTTCCAAAAGAACGTATAATAGTTGCTTTCATTGAGTAACAATTATTAAACATATTACTATTATATGAATTAGTTAAATTATAATGTTGTATATCAATTTTTTTAACTTTATAACAACTATTAAATGTATTATTAAAATTAGTGCATTTACTTGTATTTGATAGTGTTATTGTTATTACATTATTACAATTTTTAAACATTTCTTGTAAAGTAGTTCCTTTACTTGTATTTAATGTTGGGAAACTTGTTGCACCTTTACAATTATAAAACATACTACTGAAATAAGTCCCATTGCTTGTATTTAATTGTGGAAATGACGTTGCACTTGAACAACCATAATACATACCATCAAAATAAAGCCCATTGCTTGTATCTATTTGTGGGAAACTTGTTGCTTTGGAACAACCGTTAAACATATAACCAAAACCAGTTCCTTTACTTGTATTTAATGTTGGGAAACTTGTTGCTTGGTAACAACCGTTAAACATATAAGTAAATACGGTCCCATTACTTGTATCTAATTGTGGGAAACTTGTTGTTGTATTGCAATTATCAAACATACGAGTAAAATTAGTTACATTTTCGGTATCACTATAATTTATTAAGTCGCTTATATTTTTTATCTTGTAATCAGCGAATAAATAATAACAACTTTTAGTATTATCTAATAAGTTTTTAAGTGTGTTTCCACCACTACTAGCAACGTTAACATTTACTTTTTCGTATTCTCTTACGTTGTGTTCGCCGTTTTCAGTAATATCTAGTGTACCCGTTGGCTCTATTCCCGTTTGTACTTCTACATTTGCAAACTTATAACTTGATACGTCGTGTAACCCGTTTTCGTTAATCGCTATTGTGCCGTTTACTTGTGTGCCGCCGCTTGCTTGTGTTCCCTTTAATTTAAAGTAATAATCATTTAGTGATAGCATAATTGTTGTACCTCAACTTCGCCAGTACCTTTAATGTAAATTGTGTTACTCTTTAGGTCGTCGTTCCAGTCGTAATACTCATTAATAACGATTGCTTGCCCGTGTCCACTCGCAATTCTAACGGCTTTACTTTCTACTAAATTACTTTCAAACGATACATAAATATCAGCACTTGAAAAGTTTTTAACTAACCATTTACCGCATTTGTGGTTAAATGTTACTGGTGTAATTGCTCCAGTTAGTGTAATTCTTTTTAATGATAATTCCATTGTTTAACTCCTCCTTAATTATTAGTATTTATTTAATTG
>JAZRNF010000016.1:0-25818 GCA_045648085.1 Christensenellaceae bacterium
AACCCAAACGACTGCCACAAGAAAAACATTAGCCAAGATTTTATTGAAACACTTGTATTTGAAGCAACTATAAAATACGTACTACGCCCAAAGGTTATTGAAGTCGGAGGCCAAGCGGTCTTAGGAAGACAAAGCCCCAGGGCAACTCCTTGGCTCACAGAACGACATGGCTACGATCCGACTTAACCCAAACGACTGCCACAAGAAAAACATTAGCCAAGATTTTATTGAAACACTTGTATTTGAAGCAACTATAAAATACGTACTACGCCCAAAGGTTATTGATAAAATTGCTAAACTTGTTGCAGATAAGTTTAACGCAGAATTATCTATGCCAACCGTTTTATTGTCGCTACAAAAGGAACTTAAAGAAGTCAATAAGTCAATAAACAGCATTATGACGGCAATAGAAAACGGCATCTTTACAAAGACAACGAAAGACCGCTTGCTAAATCTTGAAGCAAATCAAGCCGACCTTGAAAACAAGATAGCCGTTGAAGAAGCAAGACAAGTTAAACCTTTGCAACCTAACGAAGTTAAAAAGTTTTTAACCTATTTTGCTTATATGAAATACGAAAAAGGCGAAGAAAAAAACGAGTTCTTTAACTCGTTCATAAATCGTGTTATTTTGTATGATGATAAGGTTATTATTCTTTATAACTCAAACGATAGAGAAACTAAACGCCTTAATAAAAAGCAGTTAAAAGAAATTGAAAGTGGTAAAAACCTAGAAGAAATAAAAGAAAACTCGTCTGAACGTAAAAAGTTCAAACGAGTTGCTCTTGGCGGAAAAGGCGGGATTTGAACCCGCGCTGCGATTTCTCACACTACTCCCTTAGCAGGGGAGCCCCTTGAGCCACTTGGGTACTTTTCCATTTTAATAAAGTATTAAGTTTAAAATTCAATTAAGTTGGTGGCGCTACCGTAGTCACGTTGTGACCTTGAGCCACTTGGGTACTTTCCATAACTCAATCAAAAATAAATATATAACTAAACTCAAAAATATATAAGTTAGCCATAACATAATAACATATTATAAATATAAAGTCAAAATATTTTTTGCATTTTTTTAAAATTAAATTTTTAACGCCTAATAAATAAAATAAAAGCGGTCCTTTGCTATCAAAAAGTACCGCTTTTATATTTTAAAATCAATATTCTAATAAACTATTTAACTTTTCAACTAAACTTTTATCAACTATATTTAACTTAACAACGTTAGTCGTAGCGTTTGTGTGATAATGCACGTTGAACGAGTAAATTCCACGTTTTTCTCTAAGCGGAGTAGTAATATTTTCTATCGCAATTAAATTTTTAGTTTTAATTATCGTACAATATCTAGTAAAACCGCCGTTATAAACGCATATGGTATCATTAGTTATAGTAATACCATTATTTTTATACGCCAAATATTTATCTAGTAAAATTATTAAAACAATAACTGCAAAACTTAGTAAAGCAATACCCCAAACCACAAAGTAATATATAGCCCTAAGTTTAAGTACTAAAAACACAAGTTCGCAAATTCCCGTTGTTAGCGCAAAAAAGATTGACAAGAAAAACAAACTCCAAGAGACATAAGGGAAGAATTTTACCGAACTATTTTCTTTCTTTTTAGGAACGTATGACGGTAAGACTTTACTCAAATTACTCTCCAACTCACTTTCTTTACAAAGTGGGAATAAAATACCCGTGCTAACGGCTTGATTTTGGTTATTATTTTCTCCACTTTGACCATTATAACCAATAACTTCAAGTTTTACGGTGACGTATTTAAAAAGCCTTTTAATAATACCTTGGCTAATAACAACGCCTTTTATTTTATTAAGTTTAAAGGTATTAGAGTTTTTAACTAAAAGCCCGTAATTTATCTCTATATCGCTATTAGACTTATAAATTCTAAAGTCGTAATACATTAAAAAAATTGAAATTACGCTTAGAATAAAACAAAGCAAAACAATAACGAGTAAGGTATGCGCAAATATTGTTAACATTAACCCAAACACGCCTGCAATTTTATTTTTAATAAATAAAAGCAAAAGTGCATAAACTAATAAAACGCAAACGAACATAACCGAAATTAATAATACTGAAGTAATTACGTTTAAAACGGAATATAGAACTTTTGCCTTTGAAGAAAACTTATATAAATTTTCTTTAGTTGGGTGCTCTAAAATTTCAGTCGTTTTAATTACTACATCTGGGTTTTCTTGCTTTAGTTTAATTTTTTTAATAAGTTCGTCAACGACGGTTTCTCTTTCATAAATAGCAATTTCTGCTAAATGAGAAGTGTTTGTAGAGCCACTATCTAAAGTCAAAACGGCAAGTTTAAAGAGTTTTTGAATAATGTTTTGCTTTTTATTTACTGCATTAATTTTTTTATACTCTAAAATAGAATGTTTTTTAAACAAAACGCCTCGTTTACAAACAATTTCGTTATCCTTAAGTTCATAGCCCGAAGTTTTTACATAGAAAACACTATAAATGATAGTTAAGGCGTATATAACTAAAAATATAGCGCAAAAAATTATTATAAATTTGCCTAAGTCATCTTTAGAAAATGTTTCGTCTATTATATTTTCTATAGAGAAAAAGAAAAGTATAAAAAGTATAGCAAAAAAGTCAAAAACTAAATGATAAAAAATATAGTTTCTATCAAATTTTTTCATTTTCCTTTTCCTCTAAACGATTTTTTAAATAAACTTCAAGTTCACTAACTATTTTGTTTGCAACGCTAGACTCTAAGCAAACTACGCTAAAGTTAGAGCCTGCAGTAGAAAAGTCTACACTACTTAATTTAAAAGCCATCATAATAGGTCCTTCAAAAATATGTAAGTCTTGCAATTGACAAACGGGAATAGTAATAGTATGGCGGAATATAACACCACGCTTAATAATAATTTTTTTATCGTTATAGCCATAACTATAAAAATGATATTTCAAAAACGGGTAAACGATAAGAAGTGCAATAACTAAAAAAGCAGGGATACCGAGCGCTAACGCTAAAACTTTTCTAGCAACGCCTTGTGCTAAAAGTATAATAAGAACGCTTGCTATGCTAATTATTGCAGACCATATTATATTGATAGTAAGCCAATATTTTCTTGCCTTTAAACTTAATTTTTGTAATTCCATAATACACCTTTTTATTTGTTTTCTATCTTAGTTTCTTGAGTAAATAAAATGCTAGGATTAGAAGTTTTAATTTCGTCAATAAAACTTTCGTACCAACTAGGCTTTGTCGCTATAACGAAATAACTATCGTCTTTAAACACTAATTCAAGTTTTATTGTATTTGTTAAAAGTTTAATCTCTTTAACGTCGTTTAGGTCTAAAGTGTTCTTTACAACTCCCCACCTTAAAATAACCTTATTGTCTTTAATTTCGTAATAAGAATTAAAGTATGCCGATATTGCAATAACTAAAAAGCCTAAGGATAAAGCAACTGCTAAAATTATAGAAATATAGTTATATAGCGTAATTTCAACGTTAGAACTAAGCAAATTAGAAAATCTTATAACGTTTAAAACAAAGCATAAAATAGATGCGATAGAGCCTAAAATCATAAAAACTAAAGCAGACGATGGGAAAGTGTATTTATATTTTTTCATTCTTAATCTCCTAAATTTATAAACATATTACCATAAATTTTACTTTTTAGCAATAGGCTTGACTTATTTTTTTAAATATACTATATTTAAATATATATGAGCATTTTAGATATACGAAATTTAACACATAGATATGATGACAGGTATTTGTTTAACGACGCATCGCTTACTATAAACAACGGCGAGCATATAGGCGTAGTAGGCTTAAACGGAGCGGGCAAAACTACCTTTATAAACATAATTGCAGGCAAACTTTCGCAAGACGACGGTGAGATTATTCGCCAACCTAACTTACGTTGGGGATATTTAGACCAACACGCCG
Organism: Christensenellaceae bacterium; assembly: GCA_045648085.1. Taxonomy (GTDB): domain Bacteria; phylum Bacillota; class Clostridia; order Christensenellales; family Borkfalkiaceae; genus HGM11412. The sequence goes on from JAZRNF010000016.1 coordinate 3,934, forward strand.
ATATTGATAGAAGTTTAACCGTTATGGAATATTTAAGGCAAGCCTTTGACTACCTTTACGAAATTAGCGAAAAACTAGAAAAAATTTATAATCAAATGGGCGAAGTTGAAGACTCTGACGAACTTGATAAACTAATAAAAAAATCGTCAAGACTACAAGAAGAATTAGACAATGCCGACTTTTACGACCTTGACTCTAAAATAAAAAGAGTTGCAGGTGGTCTTGGCATAGCAAACACTATGTACGACGCTAGTATTTCTAGGCTTTCAGGTGGCGAAAGGGCTAAGATAATGCTCTCTAAACTATTACTTGAAGAAGTGGATATTATGCTTCTTGACGAGCCTACTAACTTTTTAGATATAGAGCATATTGCTTGGCTTAAAAAGTACTTAAACACTTATAAAAAAACCTTTATGGTAATTTCGCACGATACGGACTTTTTAGATGCGGTTTGTAAGTTTGTTGTAAACATTGAAAATGGTGGCATTAAAAAATATTCGGGCAATTATACCGAATTTGCACGTCAACGTGAAATGAATGCAAAGCAATACCAAGAAGACTATAATCGCCAACAAGCCGAAATTAAAAAAATGCAGGACTATATTGACAAAAACAAGGCTCGTGCGGCGACTGCGGGTATGGCTAACTCTCGTAAGAAAATGCTAGATAGAATAGAAGTTATGCAAAAGCCTACCGTTATTTACGATGCAGTTTTTTCATTTCCGTATATTCCACTCAATAGCAAAGACTTTTTGATTATAAAAGGCTTAGAAGTAGGCTACGACAAGCCTTTAATTCCGCCTATTGATATTCACCTTAAAAGCAACGACAAGTTGTGGATAAGGGGGACTAACGGTGTTGGTAAAACGACTTTTATAAAAACTATAACAAGGCAAATAAGTGCCTTGGCGGGTACTTTTAACTATCATATTGCGACAAAACTTTCCGTTCTAAACCAAGAACTTAATTTTGATAACGGCAATATGAGTGCCACTCAATATTATAACGAAGCTTTTCCTAGAGCAAATGCTAAAGAGCAACGCTCTGAACTAGCTAAAGTAGGGCTTAAAGGCGAACTTGCCACAAAACCTATATCTAATATGAGCGGTGGCGAACAAGTTAGGCTTAAACTTTCTATTTTATGCAATACGCCGTCTAACTTACTTATTCTTGACGAGCCGACAAACCACTTAGACGTAAGGGCAAAAGAAGCCTTAAAGCAAGCCCTTATAAAATATGAAGGCGCAGTTATTTTAGTTAGCCACGAGCAAGACTTTGCTAAAGATATTTGCAATATTATTTTTGACGCAAAATCTAAATAAATAAATTATTTTACTAGGAGAAAATTATGGCAAAAATAGGTTTATTACCACTTTACGTAGCACTTTACGATAAGTCAAGCCCAAAACTTCGTCCTGTTGTTGACGAGTTTAAAAATGAAATTAGTTCACTCTTAAAAGAGCAGGGAAATGAAGTTGTTTGCTCTCCAATTTGTTGTGTTGAAAACGAATTCAAAAGTGCTGTTGAACTTTTTGAAAATAACGGTGTAGACGCTATAGTCACCGTTCATTTGGCATACTCGCCTTCATTAGAATCGTGCTACGTTTTATCAAGCACTAAACTACCTATAATTATGCTTGATACAACGCCTGATTATCTTTTTGACATAACCGTACCTAGTGGTAGATTAATGAATAACCACGGTATACACGGCGTTCAAGATTTAGCGTGTATGCTTAAAAGATTAAATAAAGAGTATTCGGTTTTTGCAGGGCATTATACTGAGTCAAACGTTATTAAAAACGTTTCGGACGCGGTTAAGGCAATTGCTAGCGCTAGCGCATTAAAAAACGGTATTAAAGTTGGTATGGTTGGCGAAAAGTTTTCAGGTATGGGCGACTTTTTAGTTCCCGACGAAACTCTTAAAAATTTTGGCATTACGAAAGTCTACGCTAATGAAGACGAACTACAAAAAATTTATGAAAGCATTGATGAAGAAGATATTAAATTAGAATTAGAAAAAGACAAAACTATTTGCGATATTCAAAACGTTTCGTACGACGTATATAAAAATAGTGAAAGGGTTAGTTTAACGGTTAGAAAATGGATTAAAAACAATAACCTTGACGGATTTTCTATGAACTTTGAATCGGCAGGCAGTATAAAAGGCTTTTACACTATGCCGTTTAGCGAAGCGAGTAAGGCGATGGCTAAAGGTATTGGTTATGCAGGCGAAGGCGACGTGTTAACGGCAGGTATATGCTCTGCACTTATAAAACAGTTTCCAAACACTTCGTTTTGCGAGATGTTTTGTCCGGACTGGAAAAACGGAACTATATATATAAGCCATATGGGCGAATTTAATTTGTCTTTATTAGAAAACCGCCATATGTTAGAAAAGAACTTTGTGTTTGCCGACGCTTTTAATCCGACGTGTATATTAGGTCACGCAAAAGGCGGTAGGGCTTGTTTTATCAACGTTTCGCCAAATGCTAAAGGTAGTTACGACGTTATTTTAGCAGACGTTGAAATGCTTAGTCTTCCTAAGTCAATAAACAGGTTTGACGATGCTATTAGCGGTTGGTTTAAACCAAATACCGAACTTGATAAATTCCTTGCTAAGTTTAGCGAACTTGGTGGCACTCACCACAGTGTTTTAGTATACGGGGTAGAGTCAAACAACTTAAAAGAGTTTGCTAAGGCTCTTGGTTTAAATTATCATATAATTTAAGGGATAAAGAAATGAAAGAATATTCAATTGGTTTAGACTTAGGAACGTCTTCAGTTAAAGGCGTGTTGTTTGACGGCAAAGAAGTTATTGATACGAAAAATGCCAAGTTTACTTATAAAGAAAGTTGTTTGCCAAACGGTGCAAAATATATCGGCTTTGACGCTTGTGAGTTTTGTAATACCATATTTAGCGTAATAAAAGATTTTTCTAATTACGTAGAGAAAATAGGTGGCGAAATTAAAGGTCTTGCTTTTGCTAGTGCTAGCGGGAACACCTTGCTTTTAGATAGTAACGGCGCTCCGCTAATAGACGCGTATTCTTGGACAAACCCTGCTTTTCGTGAAGATGTCAAAGCGGTCTTACCCAACTTTACTAAAGACTATATTAGAAGAGTTTGTGGTTGGGGTTTTTTTGACTCTTTTCCACTTGCGCACTTATCACATTTAAAAGTAAACGCGCCTAGTCTTTTAAAAAATGCAAAAACTATATGTATGACTACGGAATACGTTTTGTTTAGATTAACTGGCAAGTGGGGTATGGACTATTCTACTGCAACCCCATTTTATTTAGTAGACCAAGTTAAAGGGGAATATAACGAGCCTTTTTTACAAGCGTTAGGCATAACTAAAGAGCAGTTAGTTCCACTTGGAAATACGGGCGACCTTTTAGGTACGACTATAAAAGAAGTTGAAGATATAACGGGCTTAAAGGTCGGGACAAAAGTATTTTTAGGTAGTTTTGACCACCCTGCAGGAGCAAGGGCTAACGGCATAGAAAAGGAAGGCGACTTGCTTTTGTCTTGCGGAACTAGTTGGGTAGAATTTTTCCCTGTAAAAGACAGAGAAAAAGTTCTTAAATTAAATGCTCTTTGCGACCCGTTTATGAAAAAAAAGGGCGTTTGGGGTGCTATGATTTCAATAGCGTGTATTTCTTCTAAAATAGATTCGTTTATTGATAAATATATATCTAATGGAAAAGATAAATTTAAAACGTTTAGCGAACTTTCTATGAAGTCTACAAAAAGTGCAAATGGTTTAGTTATAAACGTACTTGAAGATATAGATAAAGATTTTTCTTCATACGATAAAAAGGATATTGCAAGGGCGCTTATGGAAAGCACGGGCAATTTACTCAAACAAAGACTAGATAGGCTTAAAAATGAAGGAATAGTCTTTAATAGGGTTTGTATGGCGGGTGGACCGTCTCAAAATGAATTCTGGGTAAAAGTTATTGAAGATATTATAAATATTCCTATAACTGTCACTTTCGGCGTAAACAGCGGGGCGGTTGGTAGTGCAAAACTTTACTTTGATAAAGGTGGCGCTATTTAATAGGTTGCATAAAAAATAAAAAAAGTCTAGCGAATTTTCGCTAGACTTTTAAAGCGTTTTGAGTTGTAATTATAAAGTGCCTAATTGATATATTTGCAATAATAAAATTGTTGTGATATAATAATTTTCATAAAAACAAACGCTATTTATTAACTTTAAAATTAAGGAGACATATATGAAAAAATTAATTACCTTAATAAGTTTAACTTTTATAGTTTGCTTATGTTCGTTTTTTACTGCGTGTGGTTTAGTTGAAAATAACAAAGACGTGCACGTTCATAAATATGGTGATTGGATAGAAGAAGATAGTGCAGACACTTATTGTGAAAATAAAAAATTTTATGCAAAATGTAACGAATGTAGTGAATTAAAATGGAAACAAGGTTCAGAAAGCGACCACGAGTGGTCTTCTCAGTATACTAGCGATAAGGATTATCATTGGTATGTTTGTAATAATTGTTCTAAAGTAAAAGGCAAGGAAGAACACGTTAAAGGTAATAATGGTTATTGCACTAAATGTAATACTTTTGTTGTCGTTGCGACTGAAGGTCTTAAGTATAAAATAGAAAATAATAAAGCAATTGTTACAGGCTATGAAGGTACGGATACTGACGTTGTAATTCCGTATACCTACCAAGACTATCCTGTAATAAGTATAGGTTCTGATGCGTTCGAGGATTGTACGTCATTAACAAGCGTAGTTTTGCCAAATAGCGTAACTAGTATAGGTGAAGATGCGTTCTATAATTGCAGGTCATTAACAAGCGTAAATTACCTAGGCACGATAGACGAGTGGGTACAAATAGAGTTTAGTGATTATGCTTCAAACCCATTAGGTTATGCTAAAAACTTATACATAAATGGTGAGTTGGTAACCGTAGCAAATATAACTACGGCAACAAAAATAAATAATTCTGCGTTCGTAGGTTGCACGTCATTAACAAGCGTAATAATACCAAATAGCGTAACAAGTATAGGTGATTATGTGTTCGGAGCGTGCACGTCATTAACGAGCGTAGTAATACCAAACAGCGTAACAAGTATAGGTGATTATGCGTTTGAATATTGCTTTAAACTAGTAGAAGTAGTAAACAAATCTACACATATAACAGTAGAAAAAGGCTCAACGGCAAACGGTTACGTTGGACGTTATGCATTAGCAGTATATAATAGCAATAGTGGAATAACTGAAAGTCAATTAGTTAACGATAACGGATATATTATTTATACTGAAGGAAACGAAAAGATTTTAGTTGGTTATAACGGGCAAGAAACTAATTTAGTATTGCCAAATTATATAACTAAAATAAATAATTATGCGTTCTATGATTGCGATTCATTAACAAGCATAGTAATAGGAAACAGCGTAACAAGTATAGGTTCTAAAGCGTTCTATTATTGCACGTCATTAACAAGCGCAACAATAGGCGATAGCATAACAAGTATAGGTGCTTTTGCGTTCAGTTATTGCACGTCATTAACAAGCATAGAAATACCAAACAGCGTAACAAGTATAGGTGCTTTTGCGTTCGCAGATTGCACGTCATTAACAAGCGTAGTAATAGGCGATAGCGTAACAAGTATAGGTGCTTTTGCGTTCTCTGGTTGCTGTAAAATAGTAGAAGTAGTAAACAAATCTACACATATAACAGTAGAAAAAGGCAGTTATTCTAATGGTGACGTTGGATATTATGCATTAGCAGTGTATAATAGTGGTGATACGTTTACAGGAACAAAACTATCAAACGATAACGGATATATTATTTATACTGAAGGAAACGAAAAGATTTTAGTTGGTTATAACGGGCAAGAAACTAATTTAGTATTGCCAAATTATATTACTAAAATAAATAATTATGCGTTCTATTATTGCGATTCATTAACAAGCATAGAAATACCAAACAGCGTAACAAGTATAGGTAATTATGCGTTCTATTATTGCGATTCATTAACAAGCGTAGTAATAGGAAACAGCGTAACAAGTATAGGTAATTGGGCGTTCGGTTATTGCATGTCATTAACAAGCGTAGTGATACCAAACAGCGTAATAAGTATAGGTGAAGATGCGTTCTATTATTGCAGTAAATTAACAAGCGTAGTTTTGCCAAACAGCGTAACGAGTATAGGTGAACATGCGTTCTATAACTGCAAGTCATTAAAAATCTACTGCGAGGTGGGAAGAAAGCCAAGTGGTTGGAGTTCTTATTGGAACTATTCAAACTGCCCTGTAGAGTGGGGATATAAAGGAAATTAAGAAAAAAGCGTAGCGAAAATTCGCTACGCTTTTTAAGTTATATTTTGCTAACGCAAAGTTATATGCAAACAAGTTTTGCGTGATATTTTTTCTAACGAAAAAGTTATATTTTGCTACTGCAAAAGTTGTGGATAGAGTTTATATATAAAAAAACAACCACAACTCGCCAAAAGCGAATATCACTCTTTGCATTAGCGAAGAATATCACTCGGCGTAAGCCGAATATCACTTTTAGCCACATGCTAAAAATATCACTAAAAAAGCGTATGCTTTTTTATCATACGCTTTTCATTATTCTTTAATAACTTCTACTTTAACTTTAGCAATAGCGTCAGGCAAAAACTTAACGTCAACAGTGTAAAGACCTAAATTTTTAATAGGGTCTTTTAAAGTGATTTTCTTTTTATCAACTGTAAAGCCTAAGTCTAAAATTGCTTCGGCAATTTCTTTAGTTGTCACCGAGCCGAAAATTTTACCATTTTCGCCACATTTAATTTTAACGGTGACTGTTTTGCCGTTTAGGTTAGTTGCTTGCTCTTTAAGTGCTTTAATTTCTTCTTGACGGTGGAATTCTTGCGCGCCTTTTTGAATATTAAGGCTATTTATTTTAACTGAAGTTGCTTCTTCTGCATAACCTTGTTTTATTAAAAAGTTCCTTGCGTAACCGTCGTTAACTTCCTTTATATCTTTTGCTTTTCCAAGCCCTTTTACGTCTTTTAAAAGTATAACTTTCATAACTAGTCCTCCTAATTTAAGTCTATACTAAAAGTTTAGTTTTGTCAATATATACTCTCTTATTTTATAAAAGATTAAATAATTTTTAAAAATAGTTAACAAAACCGATTTAGTATGTTATACTTATCGTATGAGTAAAAAAATATTTTCGTCAGTTAGTGAGATTGTTGGAAACACTCCGCTACTTCAACTTAATAATTTAAAAAAGAGTTTAAATCTTAAGGCTAATATTTTAGTTAAACTAGAATCATTTAACCCTGCAGGCTCAAGTAAAGATAGAGTTGCTAAGGCAATGATTGAAGACTATGAAATGAAAGGCTTGATTGACAAAAACACTTTAATTATAGAGCCAACTTCAGGAAATACTGGCATTGGCTTAGCGTGCATTTGTGCTTCAAAAGGTTATAAAGCAGTTATCGTAATGCCAAACACTATGTCTAAAGAAAGGTGTGACTTAATTAAAGCCTACGGCGCAGAACTCGTTTTAACCGACGGTGCTTTGGGTATGAAAGGGGCAATCAGTAAAGCCGAAGAACTTAAAACTAAAAACCCTAACTCAATAATAGCAGGTCAGTTTACAAACGTTGCTAACGTGTACGCTCATTATACTACTACAGGCCCTGAAATTTATAACGACCTAGGTGGAGAGATAGACTTTTTTGTTGCAGGCGTTGGCACGGGTGGAACGATAACGGGCGTTGGCAAATATTTAAAGGAAAAATTGCCTAGCGTAAAAGTCGTTGCGGTAGAGCCTTATAACTCTCCACTACTTTCAAAAGGTGTAAGCGGTAGCCATAATCTTCAAGGTATTGGTGCAAACTTTATACCTGAAATTTTAGATACGAAAATTTATGACGAGATTTATTGCGTTAAGGAAGTTGACGCTTATTCTACGCTAAAAACCTTAGCAAGCGAAGAAGGCGTTTTAGTGGGCATTAGTTCGGGCGCAAGTTTATTTGCAGGCATTGAACTGGCTAAGAAGAAAGAAAACGAAAATAAAAACATAGTGGTACTCCTTGCCGATACCGGCGATAGATATCTATCAACGGAAGCGTTTTTATAATAAAGGAATATAATGAAAAATAGAGAATCAGAAGAAATGTATTTAGAAACGATATACACCTTACTTAAAAGGAAAGGTGTCGTTCGCTCTATTGACGTTGCCGAAGAATTATCGTATGCAAGGTCAAGCGTTTCTCGTGCGGTAAATTTACTTCAAACGCGTGGTTATATAAAAATTGATAAAAGCGGATATATAACTCTTACAAGCGAAGGCAAAGAAAAGGCAAACCTTATCTATGAAAGGCATACCATTATAACAAAAGCCCTAAAAATGCTAGGAGCGGAAGAAAATTCGGCAGAAGATAACGCTTGTAAAATTGAACACGTTATTTCACAAGACATCGTTTACTTGCTTAAAAAACTTGTAGAAAAATAGTTGACTTTTTTAAGATAATAGCATATAATTTACCTGTGAAGTCTATAAAGGCTTCATATTTTTGCGAAAATTGTTAGCCGTTGCTAACAACAAAAAGGACTGAAAAGTTCTTTTAAATTTAAGTTCTTGTTAGCCGTTGCTAACACTGGGAGTAATATGGGCAAAACTTTAGACAAATTAAATATTGGGGAAAAGGGAATAGTTAGAATAGTGCACGGAGAAAAAAGGATAAAAAGGCGTTTATTTGATATGGGTATAACCCCGGGCGTTGAAATTTATTTAAGAAAGCGTGCTCCACTTGGCGACCCTATTGAAATTACTTTAAGGGGTTATGAGTTAACTTTAAGGAATTCTGAGGCTACTTATATAGAAATGGAGGATAAATAATGTTAAGATTTGCTTTAGCAGGTAATCCTAACTGTGGTAAAACTACGTTATTTAACGGACTTACAGGCTCAACCGCGCACGTTGGCAACTGGCCTGGGGTGACCGTTGATAAAAAAGACGGCGTGTATAAAAAACTACAAGAGCAAATATCTATTATAGATTTACCGGGTATTTACTCCTTATCGCCATACACTCCTGAAGAAGTAGTTGCTAGAAATTACGTATTAGACGAAAAGCCTAATTGTATAATAAATATCGTTGACGCTACTAATTTAGAGCGCAACTTATACCTAACCACACAACTTTTAGAGATTGACACGCCTTTCGTCGTTGCTCTTAATATGATGGACGAAGTTAAAAAGCAAGGCGATGAAATTGACGTTTTGGCATTAGAAGAAAGTTTAGGCGTACCTGTAATTGAAATTTCGGCACTTAAAGAAACTGGGCTTGACGAACTTATGCAAAAAGCCTACGAAGTTAGCAAAAAGCCAAGAAAGGGTCGTTCAGTTATTGAAGAAACTGTTTTAAAACACTTAATTAGCGACGTAAAAATTGCTCTTTCTGGTCAAAACGTAGACAATCCGTTATTCCACTCAATAAAACTTATTGAGAGCGACGAACTTGAAGTTTTAATGCACAGTCAAACGGTAAAAATGGTTGAAGAGTTTAAAGAATCTTTTAAAGACGAACTTTTTGGCACGGACTTTGAAGCACTTGTTGCCGACGCTAGGTATAAATACATAACAAAGAATTTTTCGCCTACTTATAAAAGAAAGAATAAAGACGTTTTTAAAGCGACAAAGTCTGATAATATAGACAAAGTATTAACTCATAAATATGCGGGTATTCCTATATTTATAGTTATATTATTTTCTATATTCCACCTTACTTTTTCAGAAAACTTTTTATACTTAGGCTCTATATTTAAGTTTAAAACGCTTGAAGAGTTAGGACTTTTAACTGAAAGTGGTGACTTTAAAAACTTTGGCGTAAAATTACTTGCTTGTGTGTACGACGGAAAAATTTATTCGCCTGGGTGTATATTTAATAATTTATGGAACGAAATTTTAATAGGTGCATTTTTAGGTTTTATTAAATCGGGCGTTGAAAGTTTAAACGTTGCACCTTGGGCTATTGGTCTTATAAATAACGGAATTTTAGACGGCATTGGCGCAGTACTTTCTTTCTTGCCTTGGATACTTGTATTGTTCCTACTCTTTTCCATATTAGAAGATTCGGGATATATGGCTCGTGTTGCCTTTATATTAGATAAAATTTTTAGAAAGTTCGGTTTATCGGGCAGGGCGTTTTTACCTATGATTATGGGTTTTGGTTGCTCTGTACCTGCAATAATAAATACTAGAACTCTTGCTGACGAAAAGGAAAAAATTGCAACAATAAGGGTTATACCTTTCTTCTCTTGCGGTGCTAAACTACCTATACTTACGGCAATTTCTGGTGCAATAGTTAGTTATTTTAAAGTGGGTAATGCCGATATTATAACCTTTTCAATGTATATAATAGGTATACTTACTGCAATTATAGCCGTACTTATTATGCGCTCTACGTCGCTTAAAGGCGAAAGTCCACCGTTTATTATGGAACTTCCTACCTACCGATTACCTAAATTTAAAAGCACTATGATGTATTTATGGGATAAGGCTAAACACTTTATTCACAAAGCGTTTACTATTATTTTAGCATCAACGATTATTATTTGGGTGCTTTCACACTTTAGTTATAGTTGGGCATTTTTATCTGACGAGAATATTGACGAGAGTATTTTAGCAGGATTAGGAAAACTTATTCAACCTATATTTACTCCGCTTGGCTTTGGTAGTCAACTAGGAAATTTTGGTTGGGTGTTTATAGTAGGCGCTATAACAGGTCTTATTGCAAAAGAAAACGTTATTGCAACGTTTTCAACTTTAGCGTCTTGTTTACTTGCTGCAGGTGTTCAAATAGGTGGGCTTGACGTTATGGCAGAAGACGGTGTAGGAGCAGTTCAAGCAATGATACTTGCAACTAACGTGTCTATTCCTGCACTTATTGCGTTTATTGCTTTTAATATGACGACTATTCCGTGCTTTGCCGCCGTTGCAACTGCAAAAGCAGAATTACGAAATAAAAAGACGTTTGATTTTACACTCGTGTTCTGGCTTATTTCTTCTTATATTGTAGGAGCAATAATATTTACCGTTGGTACTTGGTGGTGGTCATTATTTATTTGGCTTTTCGCCTTCGCAGTCGTATGCTATTTTATTAAAGAAAAATAAGGGGGATAAATATATGGGGTTATTTGAAATTTTATTAATCGTTTTTTGTTCCCTATTCGTTCTTAGCGTATTAGTATATTCTATTTATAATAGAAAAAGGGGCAAAACTTGTTGTGGAGAGTGTGCTAAATGTTCACGTTGTGATAAATAAATTAAAAGCGTATGCAGAATAAATTGCATACGCTTTTGTTTATCAATCTTTTTTAGGTTTGGTAAATAAGTTTGTTCTATCTGGATTAGTAAGGGCGTTTAATACGTTGTCTGTTGAAAAAGGTATTTCTTTACGTATATCTTTAAGTAAGGTTTTTACGTATTCACGCTTAGTAAACTTGTCGGCAGGGCAAGGGTTATGTAGAATTGGTTTGTCTTTAGAAAATGAAGAAACGTCTTTTTCACGCATATATATCATTGGTCTTATAACAGTTAAGTCCATACGAGAAAGAGTTGTTATTGGGTGAAAAGTTGATAAACGCCCTTCGTATAGCATAGATAAAAAGAAAGTTTCAACCAAGTCGTCTCCGTGATGACCAAGTGCAACCTTATTGCAACCTAACTCTTTTGCAGTACTATTGAGAGCGCCCCTACGCATATTTGCGCAAAGAGAACAAGGGTTAGTTTCCTTTCTCTCTTCAAAAACGATTTTGCCAATTTCAGTTTTTTCTATATGATATTTAACTCCTAAACTTTCAATATAATTTTGAAGTTCAAGTTCTTCATTTTTATCAAAGTCAAGCCCCGTATCTATTCTAACGGCTATAATATCAAACTTCTTTGGGTAAAATCTTTTTAGACCAGCAAGAGCGGATAAAAGTGCGATACTGTCTTTTCCGCCTGATAGCCCAACCGCTATAACGTCGCCGTCGTCAATCATATTAAAATCATCAATCGCCCTGCGTATTGGCGACATTATTTGTTGAAGCGTCATACTTTAAAATTCCTTTACATATAAATTGTTATATGTTAAAATATATTATAAATTTGATATAAAATCAATCGTTTGGAGTTATATGAGCGAATTTTTATTAGAATTTTTTAAATCTTTTACTGATAATGCTAAATTAATAACACTTATTATTTCAATGTTTCCACTCGTTGAACTAAAAGGTGCTATACCAATTGGTACGTTGCTTGGTGAAAATTTAATAACTTCTTTTGCACTTAGTTATATCGGCTCGTCATTGATAGTAATACCTATATTTTTCTTGCTAATACCATTTTTTAATTTAATTAAAAAGATAAAGTTTATTAAAAAACTTATTGAAAAAATTGAAAGGGTGTTTGAAGAAAAGTCGCAAAAGGTTGCCCTTAAATCACAAGATAAGCCTTTAAACGTAAAAAATAAAATGCTAATGCTTGGCATTTTTATATTCGTTGCAGTACCTTTCCCTGTGACGGGGGTTTGGACGGGAACTGCTATTGCAGTATTTTTAAATCTTCCTTTTAAAAACGCCTTTTTACCGATAGTATTAGGCAACTTGGTTGCAGGTATTTTAATTACAATACTAACCCTTATATTTAAGGCTTACGTTGATATAATTGTAATTTGTTTATTTATAATAGCACTTTTAATGTTAGCGTTATTTATATATAAAGTAGTAAAATCTAAACCGCAAAATTAAAGCCTTACTCTTTACAAAGTAAGGCTTTTTTGTTTTTATTTTTTTAAACATTTTTCCAAAACAGGCTTAACTGTTTTTGCCATACGGTATAATCCCATATCGTTAGGGTGAATCATATCAACGGTGCAAAGTTGACGTTCTTCAGTACCGTATAAATCTTCTCCGTTTATAAAACTTACTAAATTATCGCCCTCTCTTAAAGCCGTTTTATAAGTGCTATATATAATTTCTCGACGCTCTTTTGCAAAGTCGGCATAATCAAAGTCTGGCTTAGTAATAAATATTATGTGGGCTGTTTTGCAAATTGAACGGAAAGTTCTATACGCCGTCAAGTGCGTGTTTTGTAAAAATTCAACAGTTGGGGCATTATGGTCGTAGTCAAACACGAAAACGTCTGGGTTAAGCGATGCCATATATTTAATAAGTGGTGGTTCGCATACACAACTACCAGAGAAACCAAGGTTTGTGTAGTCTACGTCTAGCCATTTACAAACAAGTGACGGATAGTCGTTGCCTGGGTGAGAAGCAAATCCGCCTTGAGTTATTGAAGAGCCGTAAAATAAAACTTTATCTTTTCTAGAATATTCTCTCGGTTTTTCCAAACTACAATCGGGTGCTATACCTATATATAAATCTTTAACTCCACCATATAGTGGGAAATATATATCAATTTCCGCTTCTTTTTCAATTTTAGTTTTTAAAATTCCTTCAAATGATATGGTGTTGCGCTTTTCTTCCCAATACCAACCTTCAACTTTAAGTTCGCCGTCAACAGGGTTTAAAATATTTGCCCATATAGGAGTAAAATTGCCCATGAAAACGCCGTCTACGTACATTGAAAGACCCATACTAGCAACTAGCGACATAGTCGCTATTATATCAATGTTAAGACCTGCACATCTTATTGCAACGTAAGGTGAATTCGTTTTAAATCGCAATCTTCCACCAGAAGTACACCTTGAAAGATAGGGTATGCCTTCACCTAGTTCTTCGTTATTTGCAATTTCGCTACCTAATCTACGATAGCAACTATCTTTTTCACTATAAAATACGCCGTGTAATGAAAATGGCTTTTCAAGTGCCGAATACCACTTGAGTGGCTCGTTTTTAATTACGCGAAATTTTAAACTTTCATCTATTTCGTTTAAAGTCATAATAACTCCTTGTAAAATTAATTAGTTATATTAAATATAGCACCATAAATAAAAAAAAGCAATGAAATTCAAATAAAAAAGCCGAGTTCTAAAAAGAATTCGGCTTTTAACTAAAGATTATTTTTTAATTAATTTTTTAGGTTTTCTAATTCTATTTAATTGCTTGTTCATTTTTAAAAGTTCTTCTTTTGTAAACGACAAGTTCATCATACCTACCATAGAAGTTAATCTTAATACGGTAAATCCACCAAGCATACCCATAACGTCTTTAATGTTAAAGTCAAAGCCTGCGGCTTTTGTTTTACCTTTTTCTTTTTTATCACCACTCATACCTTTTTTCAATTTAAGGCCGAGTTTAATAAACCAAAGTTTACCCCTAAATGAAGCCATGATATCGCTAATTTTATCATTTAAACTATATCTGCCTTCTTTAGTTTCAACGTCAAACCAGTTAAGAATAGCGCCCTTTTCTTTTAATATATAATCAGGGTTCATTTCGTCAACTTTTCTTATAACGCTTTCGTCAGTAAATTCGCCTGCTTTAGCAACGATTTTGCTTTCGCCTTCGTTTTTAACGTTAAAGTAGAAGAAATGATTGTCGCTTTCTTGTTTGCCAATGCTTTCGCCGTTTACGAAAAGTTCAACTTCTTTTAAGTTAGAGTATACTGTGATTTTAGTAGTTTCTTCAACTCTATCAACGTATCTCTTACCGCATACGTGAACGAAAGGTTCGTCAGAAAGCCAAGCCTTATATGCGTAGAAAGAGTCTTTTTTATACTTTCTATCCATAGTGATAAGACCTTTATGGTTCTGACCGTTTTCGCCACCTTCTGCTCTAGCGTCAGCACCGAAGTCAAACATATTCCAAACGTAAGTTGACCAAATATATTTTCTAGGGAATAATTGTTTAATAAGTTCTTCGTGATAGTATGCTTGATATTCTTCAGTATAGTCGCCTTGTGTTGGGTTAGAAGTATGCCAGTTAAGTGCTTCACAGCCATACTCTGAAACGCCTACTGGAATAGTTGGGTTTTTAGCGTGGAAATTGTCAAACCAAGGACCGTTCATACTAGTTTCGCCACCATACCAACCAAAGTAGTGGTTGTATGCAATAACGTCGGGTATTTTTATATACTCAGCGTCAATAGGGCACATAGATACGCAAGCAATAGTAGTTAAACGAGTTTTGTCTAATTTATGAGCAAGGTCGTTTAATATTTTGTGGTTTTCAATAAGGTCAGGATTGTTAGCGCCACCGATAGTAATTTCGTTTGATAAGCCCCATACCACGATAGAAGCGTGGTTGTAGTTTTGGCAAATAAGTTCAGTCATTTGAGAAATGGTGTTCTCTTTGCCGTTTTCAAGGTGCTTAGAAATATATGGGATTTCCGCCCAAATTACCAAGCCTTTTTCGTCGCAAAGGTCGTAGAAGTATTGGTCGTGTTGATAGTGGGCAAGCCTTATAGTATTTGCACCAACTTCTAAGATAAGTTCAATATCTTCTTCGTGGTGGCAAGGGAGTAAAGCGTTGCCAATTTCAAGTCTATCTTGGTGACGTGACACACCGCGAAGTGGATATTCTTCGCCGTTTAATATAAAGCCACGCTCTGGGTCAATTTCAAAATAGCGACAACCAAATCTTGCTTTTACGTCGTCAAGATTTTTATTACCCCTTTTAATAACTGCAGTTGCAGTATAAAGGTAAGGGTCTTTTTTACCGTTCCATAAGTGGCAATCTTCAATAGTCGTTGTAAATGTAGTTTCGCTAGACTTTTCGCTAACTACTTTATTGCCGTCTTTATCTAAAATTGTGTATTCAATTACGTCGCCTTCTAAAAGGTTTTTAACGAATACTTCAACTTCAACTTTAGCGCTAGTGTTTTCAACTATTGGCGTCACCTTAATGCCGGGAGCACCGTAGTATTCTAAGTCAAAATGAGTTTCACTAGTTGCAATAATATTTACGTTTCTATATAAACCACCATAGAAAGTAAAGTCTGCAGTTTGTGGATAAATTCTATCGTTTGGAGCGTTGTCAACTATTATTGATAAAGTAAAAGTTTCTTCTACGTAAGGAGTAATGTCTACTCTAAACGTAGAATAACCGCCGTCGTGGTGGCAAATATTAGTTTCGCCAATATACACGTCGCAAGAAGAGTTAGCACCTAAAATTTCCAAGTAATATTTATCGTTTTTAGGTAAGTCTGACTTCTTTATTTCTTTAACGTATAAGCAAGAGCCCCTAAAATAGTCGTTGCCACCGTCAATACCGTCGCAAGCGTTCCAAGTGTGTGGTAAATCTACCTTTATAGCACCTTCAGTTGTGAGTGGGGTAGAACAGTCTTTTATAAAATTCCAATCTTTATTTATGTTTAAAATTTCTCTCATAAATAACTCCTTTATTTTTTTAAATTATAATGAATAAAAATAAACTAATAATAAATTCTTTTAATTAATAACGCCCGATTTATCATCGGGCGTTTTTTAGTGACGCCGAATATTCGGCTTTATTTATTCTTTTTTATCTTCTTCACTAGTTTCTATAACTTCTTTAGCAGTTTCTCTAACGTCTTCTGCTACTGACTTTGGTTCTTCTGCGATTGCTTCAACAGGAGCGCCTTCAGTTGCAACTCTTCTTTCAGCAAGTTCGCTAGTCATTTGAGCAACTTTCTTTTTATCTAAGTTGTAAATTAATGCAATACCTATAAATTGTAAGATTGCGCTGAACATATAAAGAGAAGCAACGAGCCAGCACATATTAAGTGCAGTTTGTGAAGATTGACCAATCGTACCGTATTTAGAAGCATAACCGAGTGCGCCCATTAAAAGAAGAACGATTGAAGGTCCAATACCTTGCGCTAATTTTCTAAAGAAAGAGTGAAGTGAATAAACGATACCCTCTTCTCTCTTGCCGTATTTCCACTCGTTATAGTCAATAGCGTCACCCATCATAGCCCAAGATACGCAAGTATAAACGCCCATACCAACACCGAATATCGTCAAGCCAATAAGGTAAACTACTAAAGATACCATTCTATTATTAATTAATGGGAATATAAACATAATAGCACCGCCAACGAGTGAGACTATTGTTCCAACTACAGAGGCTTCTTTTTTACCGTATTTTTTAACTATTTTAGTTATGAACGGAATAAAGAATACCATTGGTAAGAAACCAATCATTTGAACTACACCAGAGAGTTGTGCCATACTAAAGTGAGTTGCAAACATAATAGTAGTAGCAGTAGTAGCGGCGTTCATACCAAGGAACATACCCATAGCGGCAACTGTTGCACCAACTGCAGGACGGTTTTTAATAAATTTGCCAAACGCTTTAAATATGTTGAATTTTTCGCCTTGCTCTGAAGTTTTAACAGAGTTTTCATCTGCACGAATAGTTATGTTTTTAATCATAAACATAAACGCTAAAAAGCCGATTATACCCATTATTAAAGCAGCCCAGAATACACGGCTACCAATGAGAATTTCTAATTGATTACCAGTTAACGGACTTAAAACCTTATCACCCATTGCGTAAGGTTTATTAGTAAGAGGGTTAACGTGGAAATTTCCTGGGTTAAATAACTCTTTTGATTCTTCTGGAATAACTATGTCGTTTAAGAAGTCTGTTGTTCCATCGTAAGTAATTTTTTTCCAAATAATTGCAGGAAGAATCATAGTAGGTAAAATATTTCCTATCATTGAACCGATTGAACGCCAAGTTGAAAGTTGCGCACGTTCTCCAACGTCTTCCGTAACGAGAGAAAGCATTGAACCGTAAGGAACGTTAGCAATAGTATAGAAAGCGTCCCAAATTAAATAACCCGCAATGAATAATATACATTTAATAGCAAGTGGAGATTTAGGGAAAGGTAAGAACACCATTGCGCCACCAACTAATAATCCTAGCGCACCTATTAAAATATAGGTCTTGAATTTTCCCATTTTGTACTTTCTCTTATCGTTATCAATAAGTGCGCCGATTAACGGGTCGTTAATAGCGTCCCAAATTTGGACGACGAGTAAAAGTAGCGATAAAAGACCAGTTTCAAGCATCATAAATGCAAGCCAGAAAGTTTGAACTGTTCCTTTGAGCGAGAAACTCATGTTACAGCCGAGGTCGCCTGCAGCATAAGCAAGTTTGTCTCTTATGCCGAATTTTCTTTTTCCATTTGCGTCTAAAAGAACTTCTTTTTTCATAATTTCTCCTATATGTAAATATTTTTTCTTTTATTATACCAAAATTTTACAGTTTGCGTAATAACCCAAAATGTCTCTTTTGTGACACTTTTTTAATAATATATTGAATAAAATTACATATTCATACTTGACTTAGAGTAAGACTGTGCTATAATAAAACTATTATATAGTTATATTGTGGTTAAGAATAATATTTATACTAGTAGTCATTACTTTTCTTTTACTATTTAATACGGTGGGTTATGTACAAGCAATGTAAAACTCAAAACTCAATAAAAAGGCAAAAGTTGTTAATAAATACTTTCTTTGACTTATTAAAGTTTAGGTATTACGAAAATATTACAGTTAGCGAAATTTGTGAAAAAGCAAACGTTCCAAGGAAAGCGTTTTATAGATATTTTGACTGCAAAGAAGACCTTTTAACTGCTCTTATTCAGCACACTTTGGCAGGCTATCAAGAGCATTATTTACAATCTAAGGCAGAGATAAGAACGCTAAAAAACGAACTCAAATGTTTTTTTGAATTTTGGATAAAAGAGCCTAGAAAAACTTTGCTTGGAATGCTAAAAGAAAATTCATTACTTGGTAGGCTTAACAAGTTTACCGTAGATTTTAATAACGTTGGTTCTTTCAACTCTGCAAAATTTTTACCTAACGAGAGTAAAGAGCAAATTGAACAGGTATTTAATTTTGCAATATCGGGGCTTATGTCTATGATGTTTAACTGGATAAATACAGGTTGCAAAAACTCAACTGACGAAATGGCTGAAAGTGCTTGTAGAATGTTGTCAAAACCGCTTTTTTCAAATTTAGATAAGTTAGAAGATTATAAAATTTAAAGTTGTTCTTATATTATTTAATGTTTGCTAGAAATAAAAACTAATAAATATCCATTGAAAAAACTAAACAAACATATTTAATTTTTATGTAAAAAATTGCATAAAAAGGAAGTAAAATAACAATAAAAATAAGGGTTGGTAAACTAGAGTTTAACCGCCCTTTTTTTTGTTCAAAAAAGCAAAAAGGGGCTCTATTTAATACAAATATGATACAAAAATAAAAAAACATCTTGCAAAAGCGCTAATATAATGATATAATCTTAACGTATATATTAAATAATAATTATATTTAATAAACAAGTTAACTAAAAGATAATTTACCAAAACTTAACCGCAAGGTTTGTTTTAAAGGTATAGGTGGTACAATGTATAAACGTTTTTTTAAAAGATTTTTTGATATTATTCTTTCATTGATTGGAATTTTAATTGCGCTTATTCCTATGCTTTTTATCGCAATAGCAATTAAAATTGATTCTAAAGGTCCAGTGATTTTCAAGCAAGATAGAATAGGTAAAAACGGTAAGGTTTTTAAAATGCTAAAATTCCGTTCTATGTGCGTTGGGGCGGAACAAACAGGTACGGGCGTGTATTCTAATAAGGGCGATACTCGTGTCACTAAAGTTGGTAGAATTCTCCGTGGTACAAGTTTAGATGAAATTCCACAACTTATATCCGTTCTTAAAGGTGATATGAGTTTTATCGGTCCAAGACCACCTCTTACTTATCACCCTTGGACGATTGATAAGTATTCCGACGAGCAAAGAAGAATGTTTGAAGTTCGCCCAGGTATTACAGGTTGGGCGCAAATAAACGGCCGTAAAGACGTTGAGTGGAATAAGAGAATAAAGTTAAACGTTTGGTACGTGGACAATCTTTCTTTGTGGTTAGATATTAAAATTTTGTTTAAGACGGTATTTAAAGTGTTTACTAACGCCGACAATGAGAATAAAGGGGCAACGGTTGTATCAACACCAATTATTGAAACGGCTGATATTGCTGTTAGTGAAGGCATAGTTCTTGACGAAGTTGCCGTGACTGAAGTGGAAACTAAGGAAAATTAAAATGCTAAAGTTAATGTACATAACTAGCAGTCCTGAAGTTGCTAAAATTGCAGAAAATGCAGGGACTGAAAGAATTTTCATTGATATGGAATACATTGGAAAGTCGGCTCGCCAAGGTGGTATGGATACCGTGCAAAGTCATCATACGATAGAAGATATTCGTGCGGTAAAAAATGTTATAAACAAGTCGCAAATTATGGTTAGGTGTAATCCTATACACGACGAAACTAAAGAGTATTGTTCTTCAAAAGAAGAAATTGACTTAGTCGTTAAAGCAGGAGCGGATATTGTTATGCTACCATACTTTAAAACGGCTAAAGAAGTTGAAACGTTTGTTGAATTTGTTGGCGGTAGGGTTAAGACAATGCTTTTAATAGAAACCCCTGAAGCCGTAGACTCTATTGATGAAATTTTAAAAGTCGACGGCATTGACGAGGTTCATATCGGCATAAATGATTTAAGCCTTGGCTACGGCAAAAAATTTATGTTTGAATTGTTGAGCGATGGTACGGTTGAAAATCTTTGCAAAAAATTTAAGCAAAAAGGTATTCCGTACGGGTTTGGCGGAATTGCTGCTTTAGGTAAAGGAACTCTTCCTGCTGAAAAAATTATTGCCGAACATTATCGTTTAGGGTCTACTTGTGCTATTTTGTCTAGAAGTTTTTGTAATACTAGTGAAATCACTAATTTAGACGATATCGCTAGCACTTTTGATAGTGGCTTAAGAGCAATTCGCGTGTGGGAAAAGAAATGCGAAAGTGGACTTGTAGATTTTATTGAGAATAAAAAAGACGTTGAGTTGACGGTAGAAAATATAGTGAAAGGATTGTAATTAAATTATGAAATTGCTCGTCACAGGTGCGTGGAAATGCTCTAATGAACAACTTAATAAAATAAAAAATTTAGGGCACTTAGTCGTTTTTATGCAAAATGAAAGTGATAATTTGCCTTGCTCTTACGAAGAAGTTGAAGGGGTTATTTGCAATGGGCTTTTTCTCTACCACGATATAAAAAAATTTAAAAATCTCAAATATATACAATTAACGAGTGCAGGTTTTGATAGGGTGCCTATTGATTACGTAAACGCGAACGGTATCAAAATTTATAATGCTCGTGGAGTGTACAGTATTCCTATGGCAGAGTTTGCTATATGTGGGGTATTACAACTTTATAAGGGCTCAAAGTGTTTTTACGAAAATCAAAAGAAAGTTGTTTGGGATAAAAACCGTGATTTATTAGAGTTGTTTGGCAAAACGGTTTGCATTGTCGGCTCGGGAAGCGTTGGAACGGAGTGCGCAAAGCGTTTTAATGCTTTTGGTTGCTATGTTATCGGCGTAGATTTGTATCCTAGAGAAGATGCTCTTTACGAAAAAATATATCCGCTAGATAAGTTGGATAATTGTTTAGAAAGAGCCGACGTAGTCGTTTTAACGTTGCCTTTGACTGAAGAAACTAAGCATTTGATAAACGCTAGTCGTTTTAACAAAATGAAAGATGGTGCGGTACTTGTCAATATAGCGCGTGGTGCAGTTGTTGAAGAAAATGCGCTACTTAACGCTTTAGATAATAAATTGCTAGGTGCGGTGTTAGACGTGTTTGATAAAGAGCCGTTGCCGGCTAATAGCCCGTTATGGCAAAAAGAAAACGCAATCATTACCCCACACAACAGTTTCGTCAGCGACGGGAATAATGAAAGACTAGAAAATGTGATTTTTAAAAATTTACGCGAGGGGAGTTAAAGATGAAAAAGATTTTAATGCTTTGTGCAACTTCAAATTCCGTTAGAAATTTTAGACTTCCTTTGATTAAAAAACTGATAAGTGAAGGCTATAAGGTTGGCGTATGCGCGTTTGATGAAGA
>JAZRNF010000017.1:0-11975 GCA_045648085.1 Christensenellaceae bacterium
TTTCACTTAAAATTTATACCTTTTTATTTAAATTTTTATTTATTTAGTTATTGTCTTGTTCTTTATTCTTTTTGTTTTGAATTACCTTGTTTTCAATTTTTATCATTGCAGTCATTATTAAAATAATTGCACCGATAACGATAAAAACGCCGAGCATACCAAGACCAACGTAAGGTAAAGAATTAATAAAGTTTTGAACGTCAATTGCAATTAATAAAGCATTTATCATAATATACCCCCTATCACGCAAAGAACGCAAGTATCATACCACCTGCGATAACCGAAGCGATTTGACCAGATACGTTAACGCCTATACTTTGCATAAGTAAATGGTTTTGAGAATCTTCTTTAAGTCCCATCTTATGAACTACTCTACCAGACATAGGGAACGCAGAAATACCTGACGCGCCAATCATTGGGTTAATTTTTTCTTTTAAGAATAAATTTAAGAATTTAGCAAATAATACGCCACCTGCCGTATCAAATATAAAAGCAAATAAGCCTAAACTTAAAATTAAAAGTGTTTCAGGGCGTAAGAATTGTGCGCCTGTCATTTGAGTTGCTATCGTAACGCCTAAAAAGATAGTAATAAGGTTTGCTAAAACCTTTTGAGCAGTTTCAGATAAAGAATTAAGAACTCCACACTCCCTTATTAAATTACCAAACATTAAAAATCCGATTAAATCAATAGATTCAGGAGCAACTAAACCACCTACTACCGTAATAATTATAGGGAATAAAATTTTAGTGAGCCTTGACACTTGTTTTCCCCTATAAGGCATACGAATAAGCCTTTCATTTTTTGTTGTTAACGCCTTTATTACAGGTGGTTGTATAATAGGTACAAGCGCCATATAAGAATATGCTGCAACCATTATTGCACTAGTCACGTACAAATAATTAGCGTCTTTTATAAGCCTTTGAGCAACTACTATTGCTGTAGGACCGTCAGCAGCACCTATAATACCAATTGATGCCGCTACTTCTGTTGGGAAGAATAAACTAGCCAAAGCAAAAGTTAAAAATATACCAAATTGAGCGGCTGCACCAAATATCATTAATTTAGGGTTTGTAAGTATTGGACCGAAGTCAATCATTGCGCCAATACCGATAAAGAGTAAAAGTGGAAACAACTCGTTTGCAATACCTGCGGCAAACAAAGTTGATAACGCTCCTGAATACTCAAAAGGTATGTTAACAATAATAGTACCAAAACCCATTGGCAACAATAAGGTTGGTTCCATATCTTTAGCAATTGCTAAATATATAAGTAAACCGCCGATTAACCACATTACTATTCTTTGCCAACCGCTGTCTTTAAATAAAAGCGCAATATTTTCATATAAAACGCTAAGACCAGGGTTGCTACTTAATAAAGCCATAAAATTCTCCTTTGTTTTTTAAATTAATTTTATACCGCACGCGTCAAGAAACTTATTAAACGCAACCACGCCAAGACTGTCTTTTTTAAATACTGACGTATTATATAGAATTTGAGCACAAACGTTGTTTACGTATTCGGTAATTATAGCGTTTGCTTTCTTAACGTCTTTACAACGTGGGTTTTTTTGTAAAAGTTCTTCAATCATAAACCTATGAACGTAAAGGTCGTGGCTTTCATTATTTATATCGTCTTTATTATACTCTACTTTACGTGCTAAAATTTGAGCGATATCATTAAACTGTCTTTTAAGTCTTGCAGGTAAAATATATAAGCCCATAGCCTCAATAAGACCAATACCTTCTTTTTTGATGTTGTGATATTCTGGGTGAGCGTGGAATACGCCGTCAGGATATTCTTCAGTAGTAGAGTTGTTTCTTAAAATAAGTTCAATACAATATCTATTATCATTTAAAAATCTTGCAATAGGAGTCACGGTATTATGTTTAACGCCGTCTTCTTCAACCGCCACGACACCAACGCTCTTATCGGTATAACTACGCCAAGTAGTAATAACGTCGGTAGCGATTTCTTGAACTGTATTTCTATTATAACCTGAAATTCTTATAACTGAGTTATAGAAGTCAACAACGTCAATAGAAACGTCTAAATACTTATCGCTTTTATAAGACTTAAGCGCAGGTGCTTTTTGAAGTGGCATAAGGTGTTTACCACCTTGATAATGCTCGTGATTAAGTATTGAACCGCCAACAATTGGAAGGTCTGAGTTTGAGCCGACAAAATAATTAGGAAAAAGTTCAATAAAGTCAAAAAGTTTTTCTACGGTAGAGCCGTTTATTATCATTGGAGTATGAACTTTGTTAAATAATATGCAGTGTTCGTCAAAATAAAGGTATGGGGAATATTGCATACCCCACTCTTCACCACCAAGATTTATGGTGACTGTTCTTATATTACTACGTGGTGCTTGTTGAGCGTGACCGTAAAAACCTTCGTTTTCTTTACAAAGTGGACAAGAAGGATATTTATCGCCTTTAGGTGCTGAAAGCAATTTAGCAACGTCTTTATTGCTCTTTTCTGGCTTACTTAAATTGATAGTAATTTCAAGTGGTATATCAAGTTCATCAGCGTCCCATTTAACGTTTTTATCAATAGCGGTTTGTCTTATGTAGTAGTTTTTAATGCTAAGGTTATATAAATAATCGCAAGCAATTTGAGAACCTAAATTTTCTTTTAAAGACATAAATTGACTGTTAACTTCAGATGGTCTTGGAGTTAATATACCAAATACGTAATTGGCAAAAAGGTCTGCAGAGATTTCCTCACTAACAATTCCATTTTCTATTGCGTATGCCATTATTTCTTCAATCAACACGTCAGGAACTTGAAGTGATTTAATAAATTCTTCATCAACTTCTTCATTGGTTGGAGAAGAAAGATTAAACAAATGAAGTAATGTGTTTCTTTGATAAATAACGTCTAACTCACTAAGCCCTAAATTTTGCTTAGCGTACACTATTAATTTTTCAATAAGTAATTTTCCGTCTATCATTATTGCTCCTATAAATTTAAAAAAATTAAACTGCAAATTATTATATCACACGTGTTTTATTTAATCAAGCCATTTTTTATTAAAATTTTTAATATATGTTGCACTTTAATTAGATTTTTATTATATATGCCCGTCAGGGTGTATTTCGTGGTGAGTTTCTTCGTCTTGACGTACAAACTTTTTATCTTTTAGCAAAATGCCTTTTACTACGCTTTGATTACCGTATTTTTGCTTGATATTTGATACGGCATTGTTTAACTTGCATTTTTTATTATAGTTATCTTCTTCAAAAGAAATTTGTTCTTCTAAACTGTTAAAACCTGTGACCGATATACCTAAAGTTCTTATAGGTACGCCGATTTTATAGTGTTTTTTAAGTAGATTAAAGGCAGTTTTAACATAGTCTTCACTAAGAACTGACGGATAATCTAACTTGCATTGGCGTGTAAAACTATTAAGTTCGGCATCTCTTACAAATATAGTTAAGGTCGTAGGCTTTCCTATGTTATATAATATAACCCTTGAAGATACGCTTTCCGCTAATATTGTAAAAATTATTTTAACGTCGTCTTCAGTTATTAAATCTCTATAAGTAGTAATAGAGTTGCCTACCGACTTTATATCGTCGTCATCGTCGTCTTTTAAAACTACACTATCATCTAAACCATTTGCATAATTATGCAAGGTTGTCCCAGCCTTGCCAAACTTTTTAGTAATAAAGTCCACATCGGCATTTGCAAGGTCGCCAATAGTTAAAATATTGAATTTGTTAAGTTTAATTTTAGTTGAATTACCAACGAAAATTAGCGAATTTACTGGCAAGTTCCAAACTACGTCTTTATAATTTTCATACGAAATTACAGTTGTTCCATCAGGCTTTTTAAGGTCGGAGCCAAGTTTAGAAAAAACCTTGTTAAAACTAACGCCAACTGATACGGTAAGACCTAGCCTATCTTTAACTTTTTGGCGTATTTCGTCGGCTATTTTTTGACCAGAGCCAAACATTTTTATAGACGACGTCACGTCAAGCCAACACTCATCTATACCATACGATTCTATCCTGTCGGTATATTCCCTATATATATTTCTTACAAGCCTTGAATACGCTATATACTTGTCGTGCCTTGCTTCTACTAATACAAGATTAGGACATAATTTTAAAGCGTCTTTAATAACCATACCCGTTTTAACGCCAAGTTTTTTTGCATTTTCGCTTTTCGCTAAAATTATACCGTGCCTATCTTTTACACTACCGCAAACGGCGACAAATTTTCCCTTTAACTCAGGGTTTAGAACCGTCTCAACACTAGCATAAAAATTATTAAGGTCAACGTGTAAAATTACTCTCATTTTTTGCCTTTAAATTTAAACTTTCGTTTAATATTTTCTTCAAATTTATCGCCATTTTTATATAGGTATGCCGAAATTAAGATAGTTAAAATAAAAATTATACCCCAAATGGTTATTCCCCACCAAGTTGTATAAGGAATTATATTGCCGTTTATAGAGTATGCGGTTGTAAACACCGATATAATTCTACAAACTATAATCATTATAATAAAATAACCGTTTGACATTGACGATAAACCCGCTACAAAACAAAGTATATCGTCTGGAAAAAACGGAAACAAAAACATAAAGGTCAAGATAATTTTATCTTTATTTTTTATGCGGTTTAGCCATTTATCTAAACTTTCTTTAGTGATAAGCCAACTTACAACTTTATAGCCTAAATATCTACCTATAAAAAAGGCGATTAAAGAGCCTAATAAAATTCCTATAATAGCATAAATAGACGTTTTAAAAGGTCCAAATAAAGCAACCCCTGCAAGGACTGATATAAAACCCGGTATTGGCAATACGACAACTTGTAAAACGTTTAGTAAAACGTAAATAAAAACCGCCATATAACCAAAAGACGCAACATAACTTCTTAACGATTCAATAGAGTTTATTTTATATAATATTCCTGATATTTTCAAAAAATATATAATGGCTAACGATATTGAAATTAAAGATAAAGTGATTACGGTAAGTTTATATAAAAACCTATTGTACGACAGTGAAAATATAAGGGCAATTATACCCATTAAACATACCGCACAGGTCGTTAAATACAAAATTAAATTATAGTATTTAATTAAAAAATTATATGAAAACGTTTTTAGGTATAAAGCAGTAAAAACTATAACGCAAACACCTAAAATTAAAATGATAAATACGTTTAAAAGAAGTTTTAGCACGTTTTGAACTTTCATATTTAATTATTATATGAAAAAACGTATAAATTTAATCACTTTATTTAGTTAATTTACTAATTTCGTCTCTTGCAATTTTGTCACACCTATTATTGTTAACGTTGTCGGCATGGCCTTTTACTTTAATAAAATTAACGTTGTGAACTTTAGTTAAGTCATATATTTTTATAAAGAGTTCAGAGTTTTTAACAGGTTTATTGTTAGCAGTTTTAAAACCGTTTAAAAGCCAAGAATCTATCCAACCTTCAGTAAAGGCGGATAAAGAGTATTGCGAGTCGGAATAAAGGTTAACGTTGCACTTTTCTTTTAATGCTTCAAGTCCTTTAACAATTGCCGTTAACTCCATTTTATTATTAGTGGTATCCTTTTCGCCACCACTTAAAATCTTTTCTTTACCGTTATATATTAATATTGTTGCCCAACCACCGTTGCCTGGGTTTCCAGAGCAAGCGCCGTCAGTATAAATCTCAACAGTTTTAAACATAATATCACCCTGATAAATTTTGTAATTTTATTATAAAACAATAAAATAAAATTGTCAATACAATACACTTTTAAGGGTATAAAAATAAATAAAACTTGCCGATTAGCAAGTTTTATTTAGTGATTATACTTTCTCCTTTTTTATTGTTTTGTTTTACGTTATTTATCGTTATATTTTCAGTTTGACAAGCAATTTTTACGGCGGTTTTTGCAGTAGTTGCAACAACCCTATCAATATTTATATTACTTATATCCCCTTTATTATATCCGTCGCCATAACCAGTATATACCATAACGGTAGCATCACGCTCGCCTTCCGTACTTTCTATAATATTACTAATTTCAATATCGTGCACTTTATTGCCAAATGCCGATAAACAAATAACGCCGTGATAACGACCACCCGTATAAATATTAGATATTTTTATATGATGAATACTTCCGTCAATATTTTCGTGCGAAGAATTATAAGGCTCTAATGGGGATAAACCTTTTGATAATTTGCGTTCAATTTTACCCCTAGATAACGCAGTGCAAGCGACGGTATCGTCAGACGTGTAGCCTGTAATATTATCAACAACACAATGATTACAGCCTGAACGAAAATCTATTCCGTCACCGTTTTTAACGTTTGAGCGAATATCTAAGTGGTGTACGTATACGTTTTGACAATTATCAAAACAAATGCACCAACATTTAGTTTGGCTTATCTTTAAACCCGAAATTTCTACGTTTTTAGCATTAGAAATTGATATAGTTATAGTACGCCAACCCCAAAAATCACCAACCATTTCTTCATAACGATTAAAAAATGGGTGATATCCTACTTTATTTTTGTCTGTTCCTATAATTTTAGCGTCGGCTTTACCTATAATTTTTATGTTTTCAATACTAAATACGTCAATAGGCGTACCGTACGGGTCTATACCGTTTAACAATAAGTTATCGCCCCTAAAGACGTTATCATAAACGTAGTCGTTTTGCTTTATAGTGCAGTTATCAATAATAATTTTAGTATTTGACGAAATGAGTATTGCCCTATCAATAAAGTAATCTTTACCGTCAAAAATTATAGTTTTTTCGCCTTGAGTTTCGTTTGCTTTAGCAAAACAATTATCAATGGCGTCACTATCGCATTTAGCGTTATTTAAATAGTCTTTTACGAAAAATATCGTTTCCATTTTCCACCCTTTAAATTTTAACTAATTTAGGTTTTCCTATATAATTAAGGTTATATTTTTCTATCATTTCAAACGCTTTAGAAATACCGTCAATTTCATAAACGTCTTTAGCGGTGTGCGCGTCGCAACCTATCGTGACTGGGCATTGAATTTTGCTTACAATCTCCCAAAATAGTGGGTTTGGATACGTTCTATTCGCCCTAATGCCAAGTAAGTTTATCTCTAGCGGTACGTTTAGTTCTTTAGACTTTTTTGCAAGTCTTGTCATTTCCTTAACATAAAACTCATTATCATTATAAAACAAGATAATATCTGGGTGTGCAACGTAGGTAAAAACGCCCGTTTCCATACCTTTTATTACTGAGTTAACGTATAAAGTTAAATCGTTTTTATTTACATTATAAGATAAAACGTATTTACCACCGTCATATTCAGACTCGTAAAAATGCTGACCTAAAATAAGATACTCGGCACCGTTATCTTTAGCAAACTTTAGCATTTGAGAAAAGTATTTTTCGTAGTATTCCATCTCATAGCCGATAACAATTTCTATTTGGTCAGCGTACTTTTCTTTTAAGGCGTTTAGACTTTCGTAATAGTCTTTAACGTTTTTAGTAGGTATTCTATAACTACTTTCATAGCCGCTAGCGCTCATAAACGGAATATGGTCGGAAAACCCTAAGGTTTTTATGCCGTTTTTTATTGCATGAAGTATATACTGCTCGTCTTTATCAATAGCGTGATTGCACCTAATTGTATGAGTATGATAATTGTAATCAAATTTAATATCCATATATTAATTTTAACAAAGTCAATTGTAAAATGCAAGTAAATGGTGATTAAAGATTATAAATTAAATCAAAAATACAGCCCGCTTTGTACCTAACGGCAATTATGATTACTTTTGTAAACAAAATCTTTTTGGGAGCCCTTTTACGTGTTCGAATCGCCATAATTAAAAAAAAGAACTAGGATTGTACCCTAGTTCTTTTATGGCAGGGGAGACGCGATTCGAACACGCAACCTACGGTTTTGGAGACCGCTACTCTACCGTTGAGCCACTCCCCTAAGCGAATAAAAGTATAATATAAATTACTGTTTAAGTCAAGAAAAATAACCTTAAAAAGTAAAAAAAGTTTAAAGTTATATTTTGCGCGGGTAATTTAGTACCGATTACAACAAAAATAACGTTTAAACTTAATAAAATTAACTTCTTTTTTCGTCTAAATACGTTGCTTCAAGGTCGGACACGTGAAGCATTACGGCAAGTGGATATTGGGCGTAGGCTTCACTAATAGAACCGTCGCCCCCTTTTACCCTACTGTCAAATCCACCCATGTGCCAATTTATAGCAATCGCTTCTTCACGGGTTAATTTTATAAAACTATTAATTATATATACCGATTTTTCTCCGTGACCGTATGGTAGAGATTCGGCTTTAACGTATACTTCTTTTTTAACCCATTGACCGTTTTCTTTAACGTTTCTAAAATCTTTTTTATAATAATCTACTTTGCAAAGGTCGTGAAGTAAAGAAATAATTGCGATAGTTTCTTTTGAATAATACTTTTCATACTCGTCGCCAAACTCACTTTCAATATTAAATAAAAGTCTTTTATAAACGTTAACTGAGTGACTGCAAAGACCACCCTCAAAAGCACTATGGAATTTAGTGCTTGCAGGGGCATCAAAAAAGTCGGAACTCTCTAAAAAACTTAAAAGTTTGTCAGAGCCATCCCTTTTTATAGTTTCGTTATAAATTTTAATAAATTCTTCTTTTCCGTATATCATATTCACCTTAATTAGTTTTTTCAAAAGCCAACTCTTTATAATATCTATCTTTGGCTTTAACGTATTTTGCGGATAGTTCTAAAGTGTACCTTTGCTTTTGCTCGTAAGTTAAAGTATTAAAATACTCTTTATCGGTAAGCCTACCAATTGCATCGCTAACTTCGCCAACAGTATTTAAAATCTGCTTTACTTTTAAATAAAAATTTTCATCTTCCGTTTTTGTACCACGAACTGTAATTGATGCTTTATTTTGATAATATTCTTTAACTTTAGAAACGGATACCCCTTCTTTTTCGGCTAAGGAAACCTCGTAATCAATTTTGCTTTTGTAATTCTCCCAAAAAGAACTTTTAAGTCGTCTTTTTGCATCTTTAGCATAATCTTTTAGGCTTTTCTCAGCACTCATATTCCCTCCTAGAAAAAACCCGCAAAGCATCAATAACTTTGCGGATGTAAAAACAAATTTTAACCTTTAATATTTCTTTTTTTAGCAGCCTCGGCTTTCTTCTTTCTTCTAACAGAAGGTCTTTCATAAAACTCTTTACGACGAAGGTCCCCAATTATGCCGTCACGTGAACATTTACGCTTAAATCTTCTTAAAGCGCTATCTAAAGATTCATTTTCACCAACTCTAACAGTAGACATACACAACCCTCCTTTACCCTACGGTAAGTTATTTAGCACGTTTATTATAACAAACGACTAACATTATGTCAACGATTTTGACTATCAAAAAAATATAATTTTTGTTTTTATAAAGTTTTATTCTTATATAACCATTATCGTGACGGAGACTAAAAAAATTAAGCAGGTTGCCAATTCATTTGTTGACCACATAAAATATGGATATGTAAATGTGGTACGGTTTGACCAGCATCGTCGCCTTGGTTTATAACTAACCTATAACCGTTTTGTAATCCTAATAAATCACTAAGCGTTGGTATTGTTGCAAAAATATTTTTAAGCATTTCTGCATCGTTTTTAGTCATTTCGGCCAAGAACTTAAAATGCGATTTTATAATAGCAAGATAGTGATTTTTTGCCATTGGCGCAATATCGCGAATAATAATCATATTATCGTCTTCATACACCTTATTTACAGGAATTTCACCACTAATAAATTTACAAAATAAACAATTTTCCATAATAACTCCTTTTATATAAGTACGCCAAGCGCACCGTCGTTAAATATTTTTTGTAGTTTAACTTTATATTTGCCCTCTTTAATTTCGCCTTGTATATATACCTTAATATAGTTTTCGGTATAGCCTACGGTATAACCGTTTGCATAGTCTTCCGTAATCAAAAACAATTCATTACCTAAATTTTTAGTTATAAATTTTAATTTTAACTCTTCTTTTAATGCTAATAATTTATTAAGCCTTTCTTTTTTAACTTGACTAGGTAAGTCTTTTAAACTATAAGCCTTAGTACCTTCACGTGGTGAGAAAGGAAAACAATGAATATCGCTAAACTCAATTTGCTTCACAAAATTGTAAGAGTCAATAAAATCTTTTTCCGTTTCGGTTGGAAAACCAACGATAATATCAGTAGTTATGCCCGCATTTGGAAAATATTCCCTTATTAAATTTACGGCACTAGCATACTCTAAAGTAGAATATTTTCTATTCATGTTTTTTAATGTATTATCTGAGCCCGACTGCAACGACAAGTGAAAATGTGGAGCAAAGTCTTTAAGATTTAAAAGTGATTGTAAAAAGTTTTTATCAATAACGTTTACCTCTAAACTGCCAAGCCTTATTCTTGAATTTACGTTATTTAAAGAATTTATAAGGTCAGTCAAACGCTTGCCATTATAGTCATAAGCCGATAAATTTATTGCCGTTAAAACGGTTTCATACGAGTTAAGGGCTAAAATTTCTTCCTTAATACTATCTAAATTACGAGAACGACTTCTTCCCCTTAAATACGGTATTAAACAATAAGAGCAAAAGTTATTGCAACCGTCTTGCACTTTTATAAATGCCCTAGTTTTTGTAAGTTTAGGAATACCAATATCGTCGTAATCTAAGGTGTGATTGTCAATATGCACACCACTAACGTCAAGCATTTTTAAAATTTTAGACTTATTTGCCGTACCTGTTATAAGCGTGACGCCTTGCTTGTTCTCAAAAGAACTATATGAGTTTTGCGAAGCGCAACCAGTCACGATAATTCTAGCGTTATTATTAAATTTTTTAGCCCTTGCAATTGCTTGGCGTGACTTCTTTTCGGCTTCACTTGTGACTGCACAAGTATTTATAATGTATAGGTCGGCAAAAGATAATTCTTCCGATACCGTATGCCCCATACTTTCAAGACCATTAATTAAAGAAGCACTTTCACAACTATTAACCTTGCAACCAAGAGTAAATACTACTATTTTCATGATTTTTCCAATAAAAGAGCAACCCACTCGCCCTTACTTAGTGAATTTAGCGTTTTAAAACCAAGACTTTGGTAAGTTTCAACAACTTCTTGCGCCCTTTCTTTTAATATACCACTTAAAATAAGTTTAGAACCTTTTACTAAATGAGTGCAAATATCTTTTGATAAAATAATTAAAACGTCTGCCGTAATATTAGCAACTACAACGTCGCCTACACTGTCGGTTTTAGATAATAAATTATCTAAAGTTATTACGCATTTATCGTTTACCTTATTTAAAATAGCGTTTTTATTAGCAACTTCTACCGCAATTGGGTCAATATCGGTCATAACGACCTTTTTTGCGCCTAATTTACAGGCAGTAATACCTAAAATACCAGTACCAGTGCCAATATCTAAAACCATTTTATCTTTAACGCTTATATACTGCATTAATTCAATGCACATTGAAGTAGTTTCGTGCTCGCCTGTACCAAATGCCATATTGCTATCAATAGTCACAAGTACTTGATTTTCTTTTAAATCGTATTTTATCCAGTCAGGGCAAATTACTACGTTTCCTATCTCAATAGGTCTATAATGTTTACGCCAAACTTCAATCCAGTCGTCACCTTCTACTTCACGGGTAATAATTTCTAAAGTTCCGAAAGACAAATAGTCCTTAGCGGTTTCTTTTAATTCGTTTAAATCTTTTTGAATAAGCGGGATTTGAGTATTTGCCTTATCTAAATCTAAATAACATTTAATAAGTGTGACGCCTGTACCCAAATTTTGAGTGACAGAATCGGCCAAGTAATCCCACGTATTACGCCTTTCGTTTATAAGTTCTAAAATATCGTTATCGCTAAGAACTGTCACTCCGTAATCAGTGTACTCCCAAAGTTTTGAAGAAACAAGTTCTTCTGCTTCAATTGTCGTAT
>JAZRNF010000018.1:0-12242 GCA_045648085.1 Christensenellaceae bacterium
GTAGTATAACGTTTGATAAAGTAAAAACTTTATAATGCGAGTTAGACGCAACTTACCGTTGCAGGCAATACTAGCCGTATTGACAAAATGGCAAGTGGCGTATGACGAAGTAGAAGAGAGTTTTTACTATCAATAAGTTATGCGGAAAAGATTACTTCTTTTTAATCGTCTTTACCAAGTGATTCAGGCGTAATAGAGAACGTGTTAGAAACACCGTCTCTTGCATGCTCGTAAGGTATTTTAGCAACTGATTCAAGTGAAGCAAGTGCACCGTGTGTATCCCTACCGTGCATTGGGTTAGCACCTGGAGCGAGTGGAGCACCTGCTCTTCTACCGTCAGGAGTATTACCAGTCTTTTTACCATAAACTACGTTAGAAGTTATTGTTAAAATAGACATTGTAGGAATAGACTCTCTATAAGTATAGTGAGTTTTAATTTTGTTCATAAAGAACTTAACAAGGTATACTGCAAGTTCGTCTGCCCTATCATCGTTATTACCGTATTTAGGGAATTCACCTTCAATCTTGAAGTCAACTACAATACCGTCTTCATTTCTAATTGGGTAAACCTTAGCATACTTGATTGCTGAAAGTGAGTCAGCCACACAAGATAAACCTGCAACACCTGTTGCGAAGAATCTACCAACTTTAGTATCGTGGAGAGCCATTTCTAACGCTTCGTATGAATACTTATCGTGCATGTAGTGGATAAGGTTAAGAGCGTTAACGTAAACGTCAGCAAGCCAAGTCATCATTTGCTCGTACTTGTTCATAACCTCGTTAAAGTCAAGAGCGTCGTTAGAAGTGATTGCTTCAAACTTAGGTGCAACTTGTAATGGTTTACCAGTCACTTTATCTTTCATAAGTTCATCTTTACCACCGTTGATAGCGTAAAGTAAACATTTAGCAAGGTTTGCTCTTGCACCGAAGAATTGCATATCTTTACCAACTCTCATACAAGATACGCAGCAAGCGATACAGTAGTCGTCACCCATTTCTGGACGCATAAGGTCGTCACTTTCATATTGAATTGAAGAAGTTTTAATAGAAATTTCTGCACAGAATTTCTTAAAGTTGTCTGGAAGATTTTTAGACCATAATACGGTAAGGTTTGGTTCTGGTGCAGGACCTAAATTGATAAGAGTGTGAAGTACACGGAAAGAACTCTTAGTGACAAGTGGTCTACCGTCAACACCCATACCACCGATTGCTTCAGTAACCCAAGTTGGGTCGCCTGAGAAAAGTTCGTTATAAGATTGAATTCTCATAAACTTAACCATTCTAAGTTTCATAACAAAGTGGTCCATAAGTTCTTGCGCTTCAACTTCAGTTAATACGCCGTTTTGAATATCCCTTTCAATATAGATATCAAGGAAAGTAGATACACGGCCGATTGACATAGCCGCACCGTTTTGGTCTTTAATTGCGCCAAGATAACCAAAGTATAATGCTTGAATTGCTTCTTGAGCGTTAGTAGCAGGCTCGCTAATATCAACACCGTAAGATTGAGCCATAACTTTAAGTGCTTTTAATGCCTTAATTTGCTCAGAGATTTCTTCTCTATCTCTTATTTTATCAGGAAGCATTTCGCCACAAATAAGCGCTTTGTCTTCTTCTTTTTTCTTGATAAGATAATCAACACCGTAAAGTGCAACTCTTCTATAATCGCCTACGATTCTACCACGACCATAAGTATCAGGTAAACCTGTTAAAATGTGTGATGAACGAGCCGCTCTCATTTCAGGAGTGTATGCATCAAATACACCGTCATTATGTGTTTTACGGTATTTAGTAAATATTTCTTTTACACCTGGGTCTATTTCATAGCCGTACATAGCAAGTGCTTCTGCAGCCATTTTAATACCACCAAATGGTTGTAAACTTCTCTTTAATGGCTTATCAGTTTGGAAACCAACGATTTTTTCTAAATCTTTATTGATATAGCCTGGAGCGTGGCTAGTAAGCGTAGATACCACTGCAGTATCAGCGTCTAAAACACCGCCGTTGTTTCTCTCTTGCTCGTATAAACCTAAAACGTCTTGCCAAAGTTCCTTAGTAGCATCTGTTGCAGGTGCTAAGAAAGACGAATCACCTTCGTATGGAGTGTAGTTTCTTTGAATAAAGTCTCTTACGTTAACCTCATCATTACTCCATTTACCAGGAATAAAACCTTCCCAACCTTTGTAATTTTTCATATAAAACTCCTTTTTGTAATAAATTTTATCGCAATAAGCGTTATTGTTTACTTTTTAAACGTTCTTCAACTTTAGCGTCAAGCCAAAGTTCAAAAATCTCTTTCGGTTGAAAACCCGTCACCCTACCAAAAACCTCACCATCATCTAAAAGTAATACGGTAGGAACTCTATCAACCACGTAGTGTTCAAAAATTTTAGAAGTGCTTTCTTCCGCTTCAACGTGAACTAATGAAAGCACGTTTCTTTCGCTAACAAGTTCGTGAAGTAGTGGCATAAGCGTCAAGCAGTTCGCACAAGACTCTCCACTAAATTCTACGACTTGTAAACCTTTAAATTTTTCTTTAAAATTATCGTTATTTATCATTTTAATATCCCAAGAATTTTCTTAGCGTTTTGCACTCTTTCTTTTGAAGGGGGATTTACGCCCTTCAAACTATATTCAAGACCAAGATTTTTGTACTTGACTTCGCCCATTGTATGATATGGTAAAACTTCAATCTTTTCTACGTTTGAAAGAGTATTTATAAATTTTGAAAGTTCAGTTAAATACTCATCATTATCAGTATAGTTTTCTAATAAAACGTGCCTTATCCAAACTTTTTTATTTTGACTGTCAAGCCACTTAGCAAACTCTAAAGTGTTTTTGTTAGAAACACCCGTTAAGTCTTTATGCTTAGCGTCGTCAATATGCTTGATATCAAGTAAATATAAGTCTACGTACTTATTTAATTCTTCATACTTTTCGGTAGAGTGGTCAGGACTAGAATTAAAAGTGAAACCCGAAGTATCTACACAGGTATTTATGCCCTTTTGTTTACAGGCTTTAAGTAGTTCAATCAAAAAATCTATTTGAAGTAAAGGCTCGCCCCCACTAACGGTGACACCGCCGTTTTTGCCAAAGTAGTTTTTGTATCTAACAATTTCATTGACCAAACTATCAACCGAACGCTCTTCGCCACCTTGATAGTTCCAAGTATCAGGATTGTGACAGTATTTACACCTAAGTGGACAGCCTTGCATAAAGACTACAAATCTAATCCCCGGACCGTCTACCGTGCCACCTGAAAATACCGAATGAATTTTGCCTACCATTTTACACCAACCACAATATATAGAACTTATTTTGCTCCACAAATAATTATAACACAATATATGTTATATGTAAACACTTTTTTTACAATTATTTGGCAAAATAATTCAATTTTGTTCAAGAGTAAAGCGTTGCTCTTTATAAATTACAGCAAGTTCTTTTCCTATGACTTCAACAGCGGTAGAATATAATAGCGAATTTAAACTATCGCCAGAGATAGATTTAACGTAATATTTACTAATAGCCGTAGGAGAAAGCAGTTTGCCAAACCACATAAAGAAATTTATTAAGGTTAAAATTATAGATACCCAAATTTTATTTTTAAAGTTCATTATTTGTCTAGACAACATAACACACTCTACGATAAAAGAAATTTTAATACTAGACAACCATACGATTTTTGACGATAAAAATATTTCGCCTAGCCTTTTGTTTAACGATTTTAAAACGTTAAAAATTTCTTTTTCAGTAAAACTTAGATATCCCCTATACTCGTCACCGTCTTCTTCAAACGGATAATACACGCCAAGTAGCAGTTCGTTAAAAATCAACTTGACGTCGTAAGGATTAACAGGAAGTAGTTTTTCTTTTATCTTAAAAAACTTTCTTATTTTGTTGCGTTTTTTTATTCTTTCTATTTTTTTAGAGATTTTAACGTAATTGTTAAAATCAAGTTTTGCTTTATTTATAGCGTTTTCAATTATTTTAGACTTTTCAGTATCGTCAATTTTAGAAAAGTTTTTATCCACTTCTTTTTGAACGTTTTTTACCGTGTTTGAAAGCCAAATATTAACGCCTATTGATATACCAAAAATTACGCTACTTACAATTAAAAATGTATAAGTTAGCGATAATATAAACTCAAAAATCTCAGTCATAAGCCACCTTAGTTTCGTCAATTATCGGTTTATATTTTTTGCCGTTTTTACCAAACACTTTAAAGGCTTCACTGCCAACAAACGAAATAAAACCGTTTGCTTCTTTATCAATTTGCCCTTTTAGCATAGGAACTGCAAATTTTGAAAAAATAGAGCCTAATATACCACTTTTTTTAGCAGGAGTTTCACTAACTTCGTCATTTAAGGCGTTAGACAACGTCTTTTCTAAAAAACCTAGTGGTTTATCTTGCAAATTAACAAAAGGAATAAAGCCGATAATTCTTTCAACTTTATCTTGCGCAATATCAATAAAGTCACCTGTTATAGTAAGAGCATCGTATACGGTAAAATTAAGTAAATTGTACCTGCCTTTATTTCCATAACTTGACGCTATATCCACCGTTAATAGTTTGCCTTTACTTAGCAAGTCTTTAACGTTTTCGTTAAGTGGTTTACCCTTTTCGTAAGAGAATTTGTATTTTGGCATAAACATTAAGTCGTTTAACTTGTCGTCACAATTTATTTGGTTAACTACCTTTTTCTTTTTGCTTTTATAAATTAAAGCCGAAATAAAATAGGCTATATAATAAATTGTAAAAAACAATACTAAGCCGGCAATACAATACACGATTAAACTTATAAGCCTATAAGTAGTATATGCAAAACCATTAAAATAACACGATGAGCCGTAAACAAGGCACACTAGAAGAAAAAGCCCTAAGTTCTTTAACGCTTTTAATGCAGTTTTTTTATTACGTTTTTTATCTTTTAGAACTGTTCCTTTCATAATATTTACGTTAAATCTTTAAATTCTGCGTCTATAAACTCAGCAAGTGCGGTTGGGCTAATTTCTATTTGCCTACCCCTTTTCCCTGCCGATACGAAAATTTTATCACTGAGCAATGCCGTTTCGTCAATATACGTCTTAAAAGGTTTTTTCATACCTATTGGAGAGCAACCGCCGTGGATATAACCTGTTAACGGTAAAAGTTCTTTTTGCTTTAACATTTCAACACTTTTTACACCTGACGCCTTTGCCGCCTTTTTAAGGTCTAAAGTGTTTGCTACGGGAATTACGAACACCCTATACTCTTTAACGCCTACCACCGTGACTAGAGTTTTAAAAACTTCGTAAGGCTGTTTGCCGATAAGTTTTGCAACTTCTTGCCCGTCGGTAATTTCAGCGTCGTATTCGTGCATAGAGTACTCAATACCGCTAACGTCAAGAAGCCTTGAAACGTTGGTCTTTTCCATATTAGATTTTAAGTTTAAATACTAATTTTTTAACTTTTTGTGTTTCTTCTACTGCGAAAGAGCCGTTATGTAAATCGTTAGGAAAAATAAGGGCAAAATTTTCACTATTTAAACATAGAGTGTTGTACCAACTTGCAGTATAAAATTCTACGTCTTTAGTAGGATTGTATTCAGTTGCCTCTTCACCTAAATCAATCGCTTGAAAAAAGAAATTTTCTTCACCGCTAACTAGCATTTGAAGGTCAATATATTCTCTATGTGCTTCAAGTAAAACCTCTTCTGGAACTTCTTTAGTATCGTATTCGCTAACAGCAACCCTACAATCGTCACCTAAGTCGTATTTGCCGTTTTCAAGTGCTTTTAAGTCGTTTGACTTTAAAAAATCTATCGCTTTTTGAACGTTTGGAACGTAAGCGTATCTTTCTAAATTTTTAACGTTGTCAATAATCATAATATACCTGCCTAAATTTTAATACTCAATATTTATTTTTGAGCATATCTATTATAACACCTATTTTTAAAACAATCAATACTAAATTAAATTATTTTAATTTAAAAACGTTTAACTCTTCGTTATAATAATAACTAATACTTGCTAAAATTTCTATTATTTCACTCTCGCTAACGTCTTCACTTAAACAGTAGTCTTTTAGCGAACTATACTTATCTCTAAGCGCAGTATTTACAACGCTTAATAATATGTTTGGGTCTTTTATCATAATCTAAATTAAAAATCGCCTTTGAAGCGTCAAAGGCGATTATTTTATTTTAATAATTTTCTTTTCTTACTTCAAAATATGCTTCTGGGTGAGCGCATACAGGACAAACTTTAGGAGCCTTAACAGCGATATGTAAGTGACCGCAGTTTCTACATTCCCAAACTACAACATCAGTCTTTTCAAACACCTTTTGTTCAAGAACGTTTTTAAGAAGAGTTTGATATCTTTCTTCGTGAGTTCTTTCAATCTTAGCAACTGCTCTAAATTGAGCAGCAATTACTGTAAAGCCTTCTTCTTCGGCTTCATCAGCCATTTTAGCGTACATTTCAGTCCAC
Source organism: Christensenellaceae bacterium (assembly GCA_045648085.1). GTDB lineage: Bacteria > Bacillota > Clostridia > Christensenellales > Borkfalkiaceae > HGM11412. The sequence continues at coordinate 6,472 of JAZRNF010000018.1, forward strand.
TCGTAATTTTCACCTTCTGCTGCTGCTTTTAAGTTTTCGTGAGTGTCACCAAGTTCACCTAAGTGCTTAAACCAAAGTTTAGCATGTTCTTTTTCATTGTCTGCAGTCTTTAAAAAGATTTCAGCAATTTGTTCAAAACCTTGTTTTTTTGCTACACTTGCAAAGTAAGTGTACTTGTTGCGGGCTTGGCTTTCACCTGCAAATGCTTCTCTTAAATTCTTTTCTGTTTTTGTGCCTTTAAGTTCCATAAAATTCTCCTTAAATTTAAAAAATTTTTTGTTTTATTTTATAAAGTGTTATACACTTAATTTCTATTTACAATCTTTACAAACGCCGCTAATCACAAAGTCTACGTTTGTTATCGTGCTTATTCCGTTTGGAACAGTTTTAACTAAATTAGAAATATCAATTTCGTCAACGTCTGAAACAGTTAAGCAGTTTTCACACCTAAAGTGGGCGTGGGCTGGTAAAGTATGGTCAAACCTATCCCCTTTATCGGTATGTATTCTTCTTATTCGCTTGTCTTCTACTAATGCGTTTAAGTTCCTATACACCGTTGCCAAATTTATTGACGGTAATATGCTTTTACACCTTAAAAGTATGGTTTCAGCACTTGGGTGGTCATGGCTACTACATACAACGCTTAGTACAGTTTCCCTTTGTTTAGAATCTTTCATGCTTTCCTTTTGTAATCAAGTGATAATGATTATCATTATTATAATACCCCTTTAATATTTTGTCAATAGTTTTTTTTAAAATTTTTTGAATAATTTTTTTTAATTAAAATACTTGATTATTTGTCATATTTATAATAGAATAATAAAGACGGTAAAAAACTAATGAAACACATATTTATTATAAATCCGCACGCAGGTGCTGGTCTTAAAAACGACTACAATTTAATAAAAGAAAATATTTTAAAGTTTTCTAGCGAATATGATATTGAAGTTTTTATCACTAAAAAAGAAAAAGACGCAACCAATATCGTTAAAAAGTATTTAAATAAACACTCTACTGACACTGTTAGGTTTTATTCTTGCGGGGGCGACGGAACTTTAAACGAAGTAATTAACGGTATTATTGGTTATGATAACGCTAGCGTTTCAGTCTATCCTTGCGGTAGCGGTAATGATTTTGTTAAGTCTATTGGCAAAGTTGACGATTATTTAGACGTTAAAAGTTTACTTAATGCCGAAAATAAGAAGATTGACGTTTTAGTTGTCAACGACGATACGTATTGCATAAACGTATGCAACTGTGGTTTTGACGCTATTGCCGCTAAGCACGCCAACTTCCTTAAAAATAAGGGCAAGAAAAATTCATACACAAGGGGTGTAATTAAAGCCTTATTTTGCGGTATGAAAAATAAAATAACCTTTGAAATTGACGGCGAAGTTATAAACTCTGACGGAAATTTACTTTTATCAACCGTTGCTAACGGAAACTATTACGGTGGCAAGTACAAATGCGCCCCTAACGCCAAAATTGACGATGGTAAGATTGACGCTTGTATAGTTCGCCCTGTTAGTATATTTACGCTAATCAAACTTATAAAGTTATATGAACTTGGCGGTCATATCGGCAACCCTAAATTTGAAAAAATACTTAAGTATAAACAATGTGAAAGCGTAAGACTATATTCAAATGAAGAGTTTGTTATGAGCGTTGATGGAGAAATAATTTCGTCAAAAGAATTTAAAGTAAAGATACTTAAAAACGCCATAAATTTTGGAATATTATAAAAAATAAATGCTATTGCGGTTTGCAATAGCATTTTTTATTTTGATTTTAACATATTAAACAAATCGTTTATTTTAACTTTTTAACTAAGTCAATTATAGTTTGTTTATTTTCTTGTGATAAATTACCTATCATTTCTAGTAAATTTTTATCATCTACTTTTAGCGTAGGACAAAAAAATTCCGTAGTTGATACTTGCAAAACATCTAAAACTTCCAGCAAAACGTCAACCGTGAGTTGAATTTCACCACTTTCAATTCTATAAAAATAAGTTTTAGAGTGACCAAGTTCAATACCTAATTTATATGCTGAAATATTTTTTAGATTTCTAAAATATCCAATTCTTTCTATTATTTCTTTTTTTGATAAATTAAAATTATCCATATATATCCTATGTATTTATTTTATCAAATTACACATTTAAACTATTGCCGTATTACGTATATTGTTTGCATTTTATAACGTAATATGTTATTATTATTAACGTAATCGGTAATATTTTAAAATTTTATTACGAAAACGGTATATTATGAGTAAATTAAGTTGTTCATTTTTTGGTCACAGAAAAATAATATTAAACGATAAATTAAAATTACTTATTAAAGAAAACGTTGAAGATTTAATCGTTAACCACAAAGTAGAAAATTTCTTCTTTGGTAGTAAAAGCGAATTTAACGACCTTTGCCACTTAATAGTAACCGAACTAAAAGCAAAATATCCTAATATTAAAAGAATAAATTACACTTGTAAAAGTGAAAGTTGTACTTTAGATACTAATATAGAAGAACTAGAGAAGAAATATTTTCAAGTACTAAAGAAAGAAATTAAATTGCAAGGCTACGAAAAAGAGATTGAATTTAAAACAAAATACTTGGCTGGCAAAGCAAGTTATATTGAAAGAAATCATGCCATGATAGACGATAGTGATTTTTGTGTTTTTTACTATAATGAGAGTTATATTCTAACAAACAAAACTAATAGTGGCACTAAAATTGCCTATAAATACGCCCTTAAAAGAAATAAAAAGATTTTAAATTTATTTTATTAAAATATTGCACTTAAAAAGGATAGCGAAAAATTCGCTATCCTTTCATTATTGCATAGATAAAAGTTATATAAAACATATCCTAAACCTTGCGTAGCAAGATTTAATCGCTTAAGCGATTATTCTATCTTTGATAGATTTATTCCATGATAAACGGTTTTATTTTATAAAGTCTTACACGTACCTTATAAGCATACTAGCAAGGTCGGCCTTTCCAGATAAACCTACTTTTCTTTCTTTAAGTTCACCGTTTTTAAACACCATTAAACAAGGTATACTTTGTACACCGTATTTAATTGCTAGGTTTTCACACTCGTCTACGTCAATTTTACAAACTACAACTTTATCACTAAGTTCGCTTGCTAGTTCTTCTAAAATTGGTGCTTGCATTCTGCAAGGGCTACACCATCTTGCCCAAAAGTCAACTAAAATTGGCTTTTTTTCTTCTTTAAGTAAATTTTGAAAATCAAACTCTGTTAAATTTTTAACGTTATCGCTCATAGTATCTCCTTATAATAATTTGCGATGGTTGGTGCAAATTATTCTTTTATTTTAATATTCGTAATTCATAATTTCGTCAAGCGTAATAGTCGTAGTTGAGCCATCGCTCATTTTTTTAACGTTTACGCTATTAGTTTCAAGTTCATTGTCACCTATCGCTATCACGTATTCGGCGCCAATTTTATCGGCATACTTAAATTGAGATTTAAAACTACGATTTAAGTGGTCGGTTTCGGCAACAACGCCTTTTAGTCTTAACTTATAGCAAAGTTCAAACGCCTTTTTAGTAGCGCTTTCGCCAGAAGATGCAATAAACACTTTTACGCCGTTTTCGTTTGGAATATGTGCGCCCGTTGCTTCCATAAGCATTAAAATTCTTTCAAGCCCCATACCAAAGCCTACACCAGGTACGCTATTTCCACCAATTTGCTCAATAAGTCCGTCATATCTACCGCCGCCGCATACAGTACCTTGTGAGCCAAGCGCGTTAGTCACGAACTCAAATACTGTTTTTGAGTAATAGTCTAAACCTCTTACAATAAATGGGTTTACGGTGTATGACAAGTTAGCAGTATCTAAATACCCTTTAAGTTTTGTAAAGTGATTATTACAATCATCACATAAGTAATCGGTAATTTTAGGAGCGTCTTTAGTAAGTTCCTTACAACCCAATTCTTTACAGTCTAAAATTCTAAGTGGGTTTTTCTCATATCTTTCTTGGCAAGTTTTACACATTTTATCTAAACTAGCCTTTAAGTATTCTTTAAGCGCTAAATTATATTTTGCACGACACTCTTTACAACCCATACTGTTGATATTAAGCGATACGCTAAGACCTAACTTAGTAAGCAAGGTGTATGCAACTAAAATTACTTCGGCATCTAAGTCGGCACCGTATCCACCGTAAAATTCTACGCCGAATTGGTGGTGCTCTCTAAGTCTGCCCGCTTGTGGTCTTTCATATCTAAATACAGGTGTAATGTAGTACATTTTCAAAGGCATAGCACCATTATTTAAACCATTTTCAATAAAGGCACGAGCAACGCCTGCCGTTCCTTCTGGTTTTAAAGTAATACTTCTTTCACCTTTATCTAAGAAAGTGTACATTTCTTTATTAACTATGTCGGTAGTGTCGCCTACGCCACGTAAAAAGAGTTCAGTATGCTCAAAAGTAGGAGTTCTTATTTCTTTTACGTTAAAAAGTGACGCAACTTCTCTTGCCTTATTTTCAATATAGTGCCATTTATAACTTTCACTAGGTAATACGTCTTTCGTTCCCTTTGGTATGTTAATCATAATATCCCCTTAATTATAAAATGTATTTTTTAAGATTTCTATTGTCTCCGTCGCCGTTTAAATGGTCAACAACGTATTTTTTATCAACTTTTACAGTTGTAAGCGGTATTTTACCGTCCGCGTTAAAGGAAATGTCTTCAATTAAGTTTTCCATAACCGTATGCAATCTTCTTGCACCAATATCTTCGCTAGTTGCGTTCATTTCTTCGGCGATTGATGCTATTTCTTCTATCGCGTCTTGAGTGAAAACAAGGTCAATATTATCAACTAATAATAGCGTTTTGTATTGAATTGTTATAGCGTTTTCAGGCATTGTTAAGATATTGATAAAATCTTCTTTAGTAAGCGAAGAAAGTTCAACTTTTATAGGAAATCTACCTTGAAGTTCAGGTATTAAATCTTCTACTTTCGCAACGTGGAAAGCACCTGCGGCTATAAATAAAATATAATCCGTTTTAACTGCGCCATACTTAGTCATTACGGTACTGCCTTCAACGATTGGTAAAATATCCCTTTGAACACCTTCACGAGAAACGTCTTGACCGCCACGATTAGACTTAGCGGCAATTTTGTCAATTTCGTCAATAAAGATAATACCTTCTTGTTCGGCACGCCTTAAGGCTTCGGCATTTACAGCGTCGGCATCAATAAGTTTATCGCTTTCTTCTTCAATAAAATATTGCATTGCTTCTTTTACTGTAATTTTTCTTTTTTTCTTACGTTTTGGCATCATATCGCCAAAAATTGAGCCTAAATTGATTTCCGCACCCATACCCGGCATAATTTCAAGTTGCTTTGGCTTGTCGTTTATTTCAAGTTCAATAACCGTTTTATCAAGTTTATGCTCTCTTAAATCGTTTAAGAGTTGTTGGCGGAATAAGTCTTCAGGAGTTTCCCCCTTTTCGTTTGCCTTTACTTCAAGTAAAACGTTTAAGACTTTCTTTTCGGCAACGGCAGTCGCCTTAGAAGAAACTACTCTTAATTGCTCGTCTTTAACAAGCCTAACGCTACACTCAACTAAATCTCTTACCATAGACTCAACGTCTCTACCAACGTAGCCGACTTCGGTATATTTTGTCGCTTCCACCTTGACGAACGGAGCTTTGACAAGCCTTGCCAAACGACGGGCAATTTCCGTCTTACCAACCCCCGTAGGACCTTTCATGATGATGTTCTTCGGGGTGATTTC
>JAZRNF010000019.1:0-57357 GCA_045648085.1 Christensenellaceae bacterium
GAAAGTACTTGGTTGGACACGACCTGGGAGGATAAGGAGTTGCCGCATTTCATATTCCTCTATAGCTCAGCGGTAGAGCAACCGGCTGTTAACCGGTAGGTCGTAGGTTCAAATCCTACTGGGGGAGCCAAAAAAAGCAAGGAACTTTTGTGCCTTGCTTTTTTAGTTTGTTAAAATCTGCATAAAATAGGTTAAATAGGTTATGAACTGAAACATTGATTTTAGAATAGAAAACCAATTGACTTTGTGTGTAAAATTAAGTATAATAATGTTAAACTCTACGAAACGTGGAGTTTTATTGAAGGGGCACTAATTTGCCAAAATGTATGCTCAATGATAAGTAGGTTTACTTTTTAGAATGTTTTTGGTAAAATAGTACCAAGAAAAAACAAAGGAGATTTTTATGGGACTCTGTGGAAAGAAACATAGCATTGGAAAAACTATTGCGGAACTTAGAAAGGCAAAAGGTTGGACGCAAATAGAACTTGCTGAAAAATTGCAGGTTAGCGATAAAGCTATAAGTAAGTGGGAAAAAGATAGTGGTGCACCAAGCATTGAATTTTTTCCTGCATTGGCAGAACTTTTTGACGTTAGTATTGATTATTTAATGATGGGTAAAGAAACTGAACCCGAAGTTATTACTATGTCAAAAATTGAGCTTTGCGCAAAAAATGATGATGTTGCATTGGCGAAAGAAATCAACTTGCAAACAAAAGATGAAAACGGAAGAACTCTTATTGATTATATAATTCAATATAAAAGTTATAAGGTTTTTGCCGAAATCTGCGAAAAGATCAATAGTAAAAAATTCGGTGTGGATAGATATATTGAATATGCATTGATAACAAACAAAACAAACGCCATAGAAGGGATTAAAGAAAATTATGTTCATGTAGAAGATAAAAGTTATTATGATAAGAAAGATGGAGTTAAACCGCTTTGTTTAATTACCGATAAGCTTTTAGATGTTATCGTTCTTGATAAGAGAGTAAAAAGCGAAACGATAGATTATTTATTGTCGAATCAAAAGGATAGGCAATGTGTATGGTATCTTGTTTTGCCATATCTTCTTCATCAAAGTTATTTGCATAATAATAAAGAGCTTTTTAATGAAATTTTAAATGCATCTATCGTAAGCAATAATTATGCTTATGAACATTTTAAAATACCCAACGAAAATTCTTACGCGCGAAATTATTACCACTTTGGGCATTTCTTAGTTATATATAATATTGAAACAGGTGTGTATATTGATAGTCTCAGCAAAAAGCATGGTCTAGTACGAGTACTTGAAAAGACAATTAAACTTGCACTTGAACGTAGCGATATTGAAACAGTTGAAAAACTCAATAATTTAAATACGGCAGTTATGAAGTATTCTTATAATTTCAAATGTTATATAGCTACCGCAGATGAAATAAGAATTGCAAAATTGAAATTAGACAAAACAGTTTCAAAAGATGAAATTAAAATTCAATCTACAATACACGAAGGTGTTGTATGTATTGATGAGCTGTTAGAACTTAAAGACTTTAAGATTATTAAAAAAGTCCTTAATGAATACCCTATTCATATCGTTGAATTATTAGATGAATGGCTTTCTAAATCTAAATGGAAAGAATTGTATCGCTTTGCAATAGATAATAATAATGAGAATTTGGCAAATGCTATTATCACAAAAGATGATAAGGAATATATAAAACGAGCAATACAAGAGTATTTCAAAAAGGATAAATATAATTTCAATAAAAAATATTTTTATCTTTATGAGAATAGTCGTCAAAAAAGTATCGCAAGTCCTAATAAAGAGCAATTTGACAAAATCAAACAACGCATAATTGATGAATTGGCGTTAAAGATTGATAAAGATAGCACTGTTGGAGATTTAACGAAAGAATATTTTGAGAGCGAACTCGGCAAGAGTAATACCGATATGGTAATTATCAAACTGTGTGTTCGTTTGGAAGCTGTTTTGCGTTGCGATTACCATTATGAAGGTGATTTATCTGTAATGATAGATAAATACTGTCAGGAACATGGTTGGGAAGATGACGGCTGGGGATATTCGGTTGAAGCGAACCATGTAAAGTATTTACAGAAATTGAGAAAGAAGAGAAACAATATTGTTCATTCGGAAAAGAACCGCGTGGATTTAACGCTTGAAGAAATTAAATACTGTATCGATTATATTTGTAAAATGGGTTAAGGAGTACGATTATGGATAAATATCAAAAATTATTAGTGCAAAAAGCAAGAATAAAAGAATGGTTGTATTTTGAAAATAATGGCGTTTCCGATGAAGAAAGCAGTAAGTATTGGAAAAGAGTTGTTTTTGATGAAAATAATGATACGGTAACGATAATTCAAGACGAAAATCCTAATAGTGTAGATTATACTTTAATCATTTTCGGGGAAAGTTTTATAAAAACTATTGAAATATCTAAAAACTCTAAGTGGGAAAAAATTGAAAAAAGCACGTTCAAAACACGTTGGGCTGCGTTTCGTTTGAATATCAATTTTGACGATAGAATAGAAAAAGTAAAAGTTTCTTTTAGAGATAACCTTGCAGACGATTATATTATTAATGTTGTATATCAAGAAGCGGACAAAGAAAAATACAACGAAAAACTTACAATGGAGCATAGAACCGAATTATTAAAAGTTGCAAATATCAAAGTTTCTACAGGTGCAGATTTAGTCAATATATACTTTCAACCTTGTTGCGATAGTTATGCTCGTACTGAAATTACATTGTATAAGGACAATATGATGCTTGCAAAATATAAAGTTGACGAAGAAACGTTCTTTAAGTCGATTAATGGTCTTGCATATGGTAAATACACCTTCATTCTAAAGCAATTTGATAAAGATTCTAATCCTTTGCTTGAGACAGAAAATATTGAGTTTACTATTACTTCACCTAAGCCACAAGGCATAATGCCACATGTAAATAGATTCTGATATGAGCGATTACTTTACAATACAATTCAATTCCGATATCGCCAAAGAAAGCACTGAAACAAGAATATCCTTTTACGCCAATATAGGGTTCTTTATTGAGTTGGCGCAAATGTTCGAGTTTAACTTGCGAAAGTTATTATGCTACGAATTATCGGTAAAAGAAATAGAACAAGGCGAATTAACTAAAGAGCGTGTGATTTCTATTTGTGCAAAATACGACGAATACTATAACGAAACTTATACCGACAAATGGACGTTGGGTAAACTAAGAAGTGAAGTTGAAAAACTTACGTCGTTACCGTCTGAAATATCAGAGATAATCAAGGAAATTAACGATTATAGGATTTTGATAGTCCACAAAATATTCCAAAACAATGTAATATCTTGCAATTTACAATCTGCAAAGACAGTGCAAGAATACACTGATAAACGTTTGTTGCCAATGATAAACAAAGCATCGGAAACAAATAAATGTATAGTTAAAATAATAGAACTATATCGAGATGATTTACGCGCTTATAAAAAACAAGTAGGAATAGAATTGATGACAAACAATTAAATGACAGCCATTTTATAAGTGTAAGACAAAAAAGAGAAGTACGCAATCGTACTTCTTTTTTTGCTATCTCCGTATGGTGAAGAACCTATTTTAATTGTTGACAACAATTAAAATTAAGGTTCAAATTTTGAGCCGAGCAACTTTTAATTGCGAACGCCACGAGCGTAGCGACTTTTAAACAAAAAAATACAATGCTATAAAAACTCTTAAAATGTTGAAAAGTTTAAAAATTTTTGATATAATAGATAAAACAAATAAAGGACAAAAATTATGGAACAAACAGAAATTTTAATTAAGTCAACTATTGACGGAACTATGCAACCGTCGTTATATTATCAAGCAAAAGGCGAAAATAGGCCGTTGCTTGTTGGTTTACATACTTGGAGCCATAACAGGTTTAATCAAATTGACAATATGCTACCTTTTGCTAAAGAGCATGACTTTAACCTTTTATTACCTGAATTTAGGGGCTCTAATTTAACAAGCAACCCTAATTGCACGTTTGCTTGTGGCTCACAATGTGCTAAGCAAGATATTAAAGATGCCATTGATTTTGTACTTGCTAATTATAACGTAGATAAAGACAACGTTTTTTTGCTAGGTGCAAGCGGTGGCGGGCATATGGCTCTACTCATGGCAGGGTTTTGCCCAGAGTGTTTTAAGGCAATAGCGTCATTTGTTCCTATAACTGATTTAGAAAAATGGGCAGAGCAAAACGCAGGGTATAGACCGCACGTTCTTGCTTGCACAAGTAATTCTACTAAAGAAATGGCAATTCGTTCTCCAATAAACTATATTGATAAAATAGCGCAAGCCAACCTTAAAATATTCCACGGTAAATACGACCCTGTCGTTCCTGTCACTCACAGTTTAGAAATATTTAAGCAAATTTTTGAAAAATATCCAAAATCAAGAGTATTTCTTGACATTTTTGACGGTGGGCATCAATTAGATATGCAGGCTGCATCACGTTTTATATTAAGCCAATACAAAAAAGAGAACTTATCTCAAGTGACTGGTTAATTTATTTTATAAAAATTAAACGCATACTAAACATAAAACTTTTAAAATAAAAAACACTTTATAAATCATATAAAGTGTTTTTTTTATTACGACAATTATAGAGTGTTAGTCTATTATAATTTTAATTTATTTAGGTATTTTAATCGTAGCCATAAGTGAGAAGTTATCAATAGTGATAGTGTTATCGCTAAACGAGAATTTCACGTCTTCGTAAGAGTAAACTTGCACGTCTTTTAATTTTTCAAAGCCGTTAAAAGTAAGTTCTAACTTTTCTTGTTTTCTATCAATTGTTGAAAGCAAATGTAAATATATATTGTCTTTATCTTCTTTAAGTTCAAATACAACTTCGTTAAGATTTGCCGTGATACTTTTCTTTAAATTGTTTTTAACAAATGAAAGAAGTTCGTCTTCGCTAGATATTTTATTTAAGTTATCAAATGAGTTTTTCTTATCGGTAAGGTCACGTGCTCTACCATATAAATTGCACACGTTAAAGTCACCATAAGCAACCGTTTTTATGCCACTATCAGATAAAGTTCGTATCTTTGATAACAATTCATCGGTTGTAAAGTACATATTAGGTAAAATTAAAATATCGTCAGTAGTTAAACCGTCTAAATCTTTAGTTGAAATAACTGAAAAATTAACAAAGTTGTTATTTAGTAAATTTACAACCCTTTTAAATTTATCAAAGCCTTCTCTAGGGCTGTTGATTAAATTAGGATTGTAATATAGAACCTTAACGTTAGACGTTGCTTTGCCACCGTATAAATTATGATTTTCTAAATAATAAGATATTACTTTTTTATGAGTATTATATTGCAATTCGTTTTCTAAAAGAGTTTTGTCGTTTTCGTGGGTTGAACGCATTATCCAAGTGCTACCAACAACGCTACCAAAAATCATTGAAACGCTTAAATAGTACGCAATTTCAAAATAAGTACGCGGGTAGATATTGTGCCCGTTTTCGTCAAGTAGCCAACTAGTTTCTAAAACGTTATAGTCAAAAGCGTTTGCAAGTTTATAAGAAAGAATTTGAGTTGTTAAAAAACCGTCTTCTCTAACTAATACGTCGTCATTTTCGGCAAATACAAAATCGCAATACTTGCTTGAAAGTTCAGGATTATAACCGTGAAGCATAAACGAGCCAGAATCTCTAGGAAATGCTGGATTGTGAACAATAATTGCTTTATAGTTTGATTTTTCCTTTGTGTATTTAAAAATTTCGTTATGGAATTCGGCTAATTTATTTTGCCTGTACTCTTGCCATAAATAGAAAAGAGCGTCGTAATTTTTTGCTTGAGCAGCCATTTTGAAAGGTGGCATATCAACGTTTTTAAAATCGTTTAAACCCATAATTCTAGGATTACTCTCTCTATATTTAAGCCATTTTCTAAAATCTTTTCTACACCTATCACAATAACAAAGGGCAATAAACGAGTTGTCAAAATGAAAACCGTCAAGCATAGCGTTGTCAAGGCCGTAATTTACAACTTTTTTTATGTACGACTTAAATTCTTTACTGTTATAACAAGTGTCCCAACGATAATATGAGCCAGCCCAAAGTTGATAACCGCCGTCACTTGTTCTTGCAGCCATTTTCCTGCACGATTTTGTTTCACTTAAAAAAGTTTCATAATAAATTGAGCCTAACTGCAAATAGCCTAGAACTTTTATGTCGTATTTATGGCAAATTTCAACTAACTTTTTAGTCTTTTCAATTTCCTCTTTTTCAAATTTTAAACCAAAACCTTTAAAGAAAGTAGTATAAATTAAATTTACGCCAAGGCTTTTAAGTCTTTTAATACTTTCTTCCGTACGAGTTTTATCTTGCCAAGCGTCCGCCCATTCGCCCAAGCAAAAAGTTGATGGAGAACTGTGCATTCTTTTAAGATGATAACTTGGCTCATGCCCGTAATACGCCCAAACTACTTTATTTTCCATTATATACTCCTTACGTTTATAAATTTATTAACGATTAAATTATAACCTTATTTAATAAGAATTTCAATATAATTATATTATATAAGCATTTAATTTTTAATTCAATATAATTTTCAACTAATTTTTATACTTTTCGCCTATACTTTTTAAATGCTATAATAAACAAAAAGCAAGTCATTACGACTTGCTTTTTGTTTATTTAGACTTTTTTGGTTTTAGCATAATTTTAATAATAAAGCATTGTAAACGGTCGGGCAATATGCCAAGTAATTTTAGTAAAAGGTTAATATTTTTCTTATAAACAATTTTGTTCCCTTTGCTGACAAGCGCTTTATAGTAAAGTTTTGCAATTTTATCAGGAGTTTTAGGCTTACCCATAAAGGTCTTAACAAGTTTATAAAATTTATAACTTTGCTCTTTATAAAGGGTAGTGTTTTCGGCAAGTTCCTTAGTCTTTACTAAAGCGCCTTGAGATAAAGACGTGTTAAATGCCCCTGGTCTTATTGTTATAACTTTTTGACCTAACAAATTAAGTTCTTGGCGTAGACCTTGTGAATAAGAGTCTAATGCAGTTTTAGTCACGTTATATATAGAGTTAAAAGGCATTGGCGACAAAGGTGCAACTTCGCTAGTAGTTAGAATAATTTTACCCTTTTTACTAAGTAGGTTATAAAAAGTTTTATTAACTAGCATTGCGCCCATAAGGTTAATATCAAAAATCTTTTTAAGTTTAGTATCGTCAATTTCAATAAAAGAATTAATAAAAAATATACCTGCAATATTTATAATAGCGTCTAAAACTACGTTTTTATTTAAAAGGTCGTTATATATTAAACTAAGCGAATTTTTATCAGTAATATCCGCTTTATAATAATTAACGCCCTGAATATCAGAGTTGTCAAAAACGTCTAGTGCGTAAACGTTAACTCCTTTTAAAATATAATAGTTTGTGACTGCGCGCCCAATACCGCCAAGCGCACCTGTAATTAAAACGTTCATAAAACCCCCTATTTCTTTTCTATTCTTGCAATAAATTCTTTAGGCGAAATTCCAATAGATTTTTTAAATGCACTAGAGAAATATAACGGGTCTGAAAACCCCGACAAATACGCCACGTTTTTTATAGAATTTACGCCGTGCTCAAATAAAAAGATAGCGTATTTAAAGCGAAGCGAAGACAAATACTCACTATAACTAATTTTCATTTTCTCTTTAAAAAAGTGCGATACGTATTTTACGTTATAGCCAAGTTCCTTAGCAATAGTTTCTAACGATAAAGTTGGGTTAGTATAATTATCTTCAATAAAATCAAGAATTTTTTGGAGCGTATCATTTTGAACAGTCACGTTAGACGACAAGCGAGAAAAGATATAAAGTAGCAGGCTTTCCGCCGCAATGTCTACGTATTCTGGGGAAGTGTTGAAAAGGCAATCCTTACAAAAAGGAATTAAATTATTATGATTTTTTACCTGTCTAGTCGTTGGGTTAACGTTAAAGCGACGGCATAAACTAATTGCCCTAACACCCGAAAAATTTATATAAAAGTAGCGCACGTCATTACCGCTTTGCAATAAAAAGTCTTCATTTTCAAAGCCAAAAATTACGTCGCCAACCGTAAAGTCGCATGGGGAGTTGTCAAACAAAAAAGTTCCGTCGCCGTGCTCTATTAAAATAAACCTTAAAGTTTGAAGTTTGCTTAACGTTTTCATATTCTCTACGTTTGTTTCAAAAACAAAACACGAAATATCAATAGAGTTTTCAACGTTAGATAATGGGAATTTGCAAATGTTGTTGTTTTTCATAAATCACCTTAGTTTTTTAAAGTATACCATAATGCCCGCTTAATTACAACAAAAAAATAACTTTTTTCAATGTTTAAGTGGAGTAATTCTATTTATATATGCTAAAAATAATGATAAAATAGTTTTACTAAATAAAGGAGAATGAAAATGAATCAAATTAAAGTTGGTGTTTTTGGCGTTGGTAGAGGATTAAAAATTGCAGAACACTTTATGCTTTTCGGCGCTCAAATAGTAGCGATTTGTGATAACCATAAAGGCAGAAGGGAAGCGGCTTTACAAAAATTAGATAAATCGGTTGTATCGTATGAAAACTTTGATGAATTTATCAATCACCCAATGGACGCCGTTATTTTAGCAAATAACTGTTATCAACACGCGCCTTACGCGATAAAGTGCTTTGAACGCAATATACACGTTTTTAGTGAGTGTATTAGTAATGGAACAATGGGCGAAGGCGTAGAACTTATCCGCGCATTTTCTAAGAGCAAAAGTATTTATATGCTTGGCGAAAACTATCCGCAAATGCTTTTCAATCTTGAAATGAAAAGAGTTGTTGATAGTGGCAAGTTAGGTAAAATTCTTTATGCTGAAGGCGAATATAACCACCCTGGCAACCCTTGGGATACAAGTTTTACTCAAACGTTTAAATTCTATCCTGAGCATTGGAGACATTTTATTCCAAAAACCTATTATATAACTCACTCTTTAGGTCCTGTTATGAGAATAACTGGTGCAACGCCTAAAAAAGTGACAGCGTTTTCTATATTTGCGCCACTATCTGACGACGTTCCGACTGCATCATATAATGGCGACGCCGCGTCTAACATTACCACCTTTAACGACGACGGCTCAGTATTTAGAGTGACTGCTTGTTCAAGATACGGCGGTCACCATAATTCTTACCGTATTTGCGGTACAAAAGGTCAAATTGAAAATTTACGTGGTATGGGCGAACAAGTTATGCTCCGTTATAATGAGTGGGATAAGCCTGAGGGCGAAGAGTGTGAAAGACTATATACTCCGTCTTGGAACGACCCTGATGAAGAACTTATTAAAAAGTCAACATCACACGGTGGTAGTGATTTTATTACGGCAAGAATATTCTTAGAGTGCATAAAAGAAGGAAAGCAACCTAGCCACCCATTTGATATATATTCGGCGGTAGCAATGTCGTCAGTTGCTTTACTTGCTCACCGTTCTGCAATGGAAGGAGGAAAGGTTTACGATATACCTGACTTTACCCGTGAAGAAGATATAAAATTATATGAAAACGACTATTTAACTCCGTTTTACGGCGATGACGGTAGTGCGCCAACTTTACCTTGCTGTTCGCACCCTGACTATAAGCCAAGCCAAAGGCAAATGGAATTATACCTAGAAGAACTTAAAAAATAAACTAAAACCCTTTTAATATATTAGCACGTAAGATGCGAATATATTAAAAGGGAATTTTAATGTTTAAAACTGAAACGCATATTCATACTCAAAAGACTAGCCGTTGTGCTAAACTAAGCGCTATATTAAAAGGCTATAACGTTGCTAAAAATAACCTTTAGTAATAATAAATATTTATTGTAAAATAAATTAAATTGTGATACAATATGTTATATTGAAAAAACCTTAAAAGGAGTGGCTATGTTAAAAAAGCGTAGTAATCAAATAACAGCAAGGGGTAGGCTTATTTTGCTTTGCTGGCTCGTATATGCATTATCTTACGTTGGCAAAGTAAACTATTCGGCTAACGTTAATCAAATTATGTCGTTTTATAACGTTAGTCACGCAAATGCGGGGCTTGCTACTACTTTCTTTTTTTTCTCATATGCTGTTGGTCAAATAATTCACGGGTTGTTTTCTAAAAAATATAATCTTAAATGGGTAATATTTTTAAGTTTAATAATGTCGGGCAGTATAAACTTAGTCGTAGGAATATCAACAAATTTTAAAGTTGTAAAATACTTATGGCTTATAAACGGCTTTGTTTTATCAATGCTGTGGCCAAGTTTAATAAGAACGCTATCAGAAAATTTAAGTAAAAAAGATATGGCAAGGGCAAGCAAAGTAATGGGAACAACCGTTGCAACGGGTACTTTTGCCATATACCTTGCTAGCGCTTTACTTGTTAATATAAACTTTAAACTTTCATTTTTCGTGCCTGCAACCGTACTTGTTTTGATTGCAGTTTTATGGATATTTGCGTTTGATAAAGTATCAACAACTGCAAAAGAAGAGGCTGATAATATTGAGATAGAAGAAGAAAAATCAGTCGGCGTAAAAAATGAGCCGTTTAATAAATCTTTACTATTTTTAAGTATTGGAATGCTTGCTTTTTATGGCATCGCTACAAACCTTATAAAAGAAGGCTTAACAACTTGGGTTCCATCAATATTAAAAGAACAATACAATTTAGGCGAGTCGCTTTCTATAGCATTAACTTTAGCCTTACCTGTTGTTGCTATATTTGGAAACTTATTTGTTATAGAGTTAAACAAAGCAATAAAAGACTACGTTTTACTTGCGGCATCGTTATTTTTGTTCTCAGGTATTATAATGGGAATAATAATTGGTGGACTTTCGCTTAACCAGTTTACAATAACTCTTGCAGGTTTTGCATTGGTTAGTTTTTTCACAGCAGGCTCAAACAGTTTAATAACGGGAATATTCCCATTATTTATGAAAGGTAAAGTAGACTCAGGCAAAATAGCCGGCATACTAAATGCTTTTTGTTGCCTTGGTAGCACTCTTAGTGCATACGGACTTGGCGAAATTGCCGACAATTATGGTTGGGATATGGTGTTCTGGGTGCTTTTAGGCGTGTGCGTTTTAGTTTGCATTATTGCCCTAATTTACATATTAATTAAAAAATTAATTTTCAAAAATCAAAAATATATATAAAAAGGTTGGGGGTGTTATTATTAAAACTTATTGTTTTACGGTAGATGATAACATAAGGGTATTTAAAGACCTTACTGAAAATAATTACAAAAATATTTTTGAGCATCCATATCTCGCTACGTATATGCGCTTGCATGAAAAGTATGGGGTTAAGGTACAACTTAATTTGTTTTTTGAAACTACGTGTTTTGACCTTACTAAAATGACTGAAAAATATTATAACGACTTTAAAGATAATAGCGATTGGCTTAAAATGTCGTTCCACTCTAGGATAGAGAACGTAAGGCCGTATGAGTTTTCTTCTTATGAAGAAGTTTATAACGACTGCAAAGCGGTAAACGACGAAATATTAAGGTTTGCCCCAAAAAACTCTCTTGCAAAAACAACAACAGTCCACTTTTGCCTTACTACGAAAGACGGAGTAAAAGCCATGGCGGATAACGGTGTTATAGGTTTGCTCGGCTTGTTTGGTAGCGATGAAGTGCCAAGGGTTTCATATAGCATTGACGAAAATATCGCAAAAGTAATAAGAACAGGCAAAGCCGTAATGGTAAATAACGTTTATTTTGCACCTATTGATATAGTTTTAAACTGTTTTACTAAAGAAGAGATATTAGAAAAGTTAAAAGCATTATCACATAGAGAAGAAATTCGCGTAATGATACACGAACAGTATTTTTATAGCGATTATATATATTATCAAGAAGACTTTGAAGAAAAACTTAGCGCAACTTTTGAGTTTTTAAAAAATAGCGGATACAACAGCACGTTTTTTGAAGACCAGTTAAATGAAAAATAAAAAAATCCACACGATTAAGTGTGGATTTTTATGTTTAAATTCTTTTTAATACAATTCTAACTACCGAGTGTGGCGGAATAATAATACTATTTAAGTTATCTACGTTAAATGAAGAACTTTTAATTTTATAAGGCTCGTCAAAAGTGTTGTAATCACGAACGTTTTCACTATTTAAAATATCGGCTTTTTCTACTTGCCAATCATTATATTTAAAGCATAAGTCAAGATTTTTACTTTCGTATAAATCTTGGTTGATAATGCTAATAGTAATATTATTTTCGTCTTCTGATATTGTTGATAATACGTTTAATCTTTCGTCAACGTCAATAGGCAAGGTTGGAATAATGTATTCGCCACAATGCTCTTTAAACATTTTCATTATATAGAAAGTTGGCGTTTTAAATATCTTTTCGCCGTCAGTTTCAAACAAACTTTGTATAAGGTTGCAAACCTGTGTTTCCATAGCAAAATCAACTATATCGCAGTTTTTATAAAAAATATGGAAGGTTAAAGCGGCAAAAATACCGTCGCGCATTGTTTGGCGCTGGTTTTGGTTATTGTCAAAAGTTGCTTCAGGGTGCCACGCTCCCCACTCGTCAAAACAAATTTTTGTGTTTGAACTTTTTGGAGTATGCTCTCTAATTATTGTTCTATGTAAATTTATATCGTGCTCGTATCTTTCAAGTAAATCTAAAAGTCCGTAGTAGGCTTCGTCACTATACTCAACCGCATCGCCTGCAATTTCATTACCGCCCTTTTTTTGCCCACCTAAGTAGTGGTGTATAGATAAAGCGTTAGGGGCGGTTTCGCGTTGATTTTTAGTTATGTGGTCAAGTGCTTTTCCAACCCAACCTGGGAATTGGTGGCGAGTTGATAAGCCTAAGCCTATAAAATATAAATCTTTACGATATCCCCTTAAAGCAGTTTGAAACTGCATATATCTTTGTGCGTATGATATAGGATTGTTATAATCTATATGCCATACGTTTTCATCGGTATTGCCTATGCCCCAATATTTAACGTTATAAGGCTCTTTATGTCCGTTTTCTTCACGCATTTTGCCGTACTTTGTGTTCGTAGGACCATTTACGTATTCAAACCAATCAACAAATTCTTCCGGCGTTCCCGTTGCAGTATTTACTGTTAAAATTGGGTCTGCGCCAACAAGTTCACAAAAGCGTAAAAACTCATCGGTACCAAAATCATTTCTCCAAACGGGGTTTGCCTTATCGTAAATAGGGTGAATACGGTTAAACCTTTCCTTGCCAATACCGTTTTTAAAGTGGTAATGGTCGGCACAGCAACCACCCGGCCAACGCATAGCGCCTACGCCAATTTCTTTAAGACCGTCAACAACGTCTTTTCTAATTCCGTCAATATTAGGTATAGTACTATCTTTACCAACCCAAATACCGTCGTAAATTACGGTTCCAAAATATTCAAAAAATACCGAGTGGATACGTTTAGAAATTTTGTAGTTTTTATTTGCTTTTTCAACTATATTATACTTCATAAAATCCCCTATAATAACATAAATTAAAAATGATTAAGAGTTGTTTTCAGTTGTGTTTTTTGGTTTACGAAATCTTAGTTCGGCAATAATTATAGAACCAATACTCATAGAGTCGCTAACGATACCTGCTATGCTAAGTGCTAACGCATTGTATGAAATCCACATAACGTAAGTAGGCAAATTAACCATTCTTATAGCGTGAGGACTTTTAAATCCGTAGCCGATTGTAGATATTAGTTTAGCAAGTACAGAAACTATGCTTAAGTAAAAGGCAAGGGCAATTATTATAGAAGAGTTTGACGACCAGCGTGTTAAAACGTTAAGGGTTTTAGACCAAGTTAAAATAATAGTAGTGACGCCTGCAATTAAGGTTATTATGCAAAACAAAACTATCCACCAGTTATTGCTTTTACCCTTTTTTACGTTGTATGAAAAAACAAAATTTCTAATAACGCCAATAAAGTCCATAACGCAACCGGTAAACGCACCAAGCATTAAGTATTGAACGCAAAATAAAAAAGAGCCAAGCGACTTAAAAAGCATAATTTTAAAATGGGTATTAAATTGTACGGAAATAATGTTCATAGCAATAGCGACAAACCCAACAACTTGCGCTAAAACATCAAAGAAAGTCATAAATCCTCCTATGGAGATAAGTATACGCTTAAACGATAAAAAAGTCAAAAGAAAAGTAGTGGTAAAAATCTTAAAACTTTAATATACCCCCCTATTGACAAATACCCCCACGGGGTATATTATATATTTAGGAGAAAGAATATGGAAAATAATTGTTGCGGTAAAAAAACAAAACGAAGTAATGAAGATAAAAAACAAATAATCAATAGGCTTAATAGAATTAGTGGACAAATAAATGGCATAACTAAAATGATTGAAAACGACGCGTATTGTAATGACGTTCTAGTTCAACTATCCGCTGTTAAAAATTCCATTAAAAGTTTGTCATCGCTAATACTTGAAAATCACTTGTATACTTGCGTTAGTAGAGATTTAGAAAATGGCGATTACGGCGCTATAGACGAGTTAATTAGTCTCTTTAAGAGATTTAATGATTAGGCTTATAGTATTAGTTGTGCTAAAGCCAACAAATAAAATAATTTAAAAGGGGGGAATAATATGGACAAAATAGTAGTTTGTGAAAAATGCGGAGCAATGGTTAAAGTTTTAATAGACTGTACTTGCGTTAACTGTGGTATTAAATGTTGTGGCGAAACAATGAAAGAAATTTCAGTTGAAGAAGCAAACAAGCGTTTAGAAAACAAATAATAAAAATAAAAAAACAAGGCATTATGCAATAAGCCTTGTTTTTTCTTGCTTTTAAAACGTAGGCTTGTATTGACTTTTTTTAAAAAAGTGATATAATTGGTGTAATGATAAAAGATGGGTATATAAATATGAATAAATCATACGATATTATAAAAAAAGACTTAGAAAATTTAGGTGTAAAAAGGGGTGACGTTTTAGTCGTTCATTCGTCGCTTAAATCAATGGGGCAAGTAGATGGCGGAGCGATGACCGTTATTTCTGCACTTCTTGATACGCTTGGCGAAGAGGGGACTTTAATTTTCCCTACGTTTACCTATATACCGTCGTATGAAGAGTCGTTTTACTCTAATAAAGGCACTCCTTGTTGCGTAGGGGTAATACCTGAAACGTTTAGAAAGTTAGACGGTGCTATAAGAACTAATCACCCAACTCACTCGGTTGCCTTAAAAGGCAAACTAGCAAGTCAACTTATAAAAGACGAACTACTTAACGATACCCCAATGGGTAAATACTCAGTTTATCAAAGACTACCTGAAGTTGGTGGTAAAATACTAATGCTTGGTTGTCCACTTGGAAGAAACTCGTTTATGCACGCAATGGAAGAAATTGTAGGCGTTGAGTATGCCCTTAAAGACCACCAAGAATATACGGTAATTGACGAAAACGGCAAGGAGTACAAAAGGCGAATTCGCAGGCACAACTTTGGTAGGCCTGAAGGCATTATCGCACAAAGATACGAGCGTGCTATTGACGTTTTAGATAAGGATACAGACTATAAAGTTGGGCTTGTTCACGGCGCAGAGTGTGTACTCTACGATAGTGCTATATTGAAAGAAAAGGCGACTAAAAAGTTTAAAGAAGACCCGCTATATTTCGTTGACGACCAAAACGGAATTTATAAGAACGGTTGCAAAACCAATCTATAAAACGAAATAAAGGATAAAATTATGCTTAAAATTAAAAAAACACCTAAAATTGTTAAAAGGAATTTAGACGTAGAGCATATTATGCTTGCAAGTTGCTACTACGGTTATCACGGTCTTGGTATTGAAAATAAAGAGAAGATTTTTTCAATGCTTATAACAACAGACGTTCACGGTTGCGCTAGACAATTTAATTCGGCAATAAAATATCTTAATTATTACGATGCAATAGATATGGGTATATGCTTAGGCGATATTCAGCCTGCTGACTTTAAGCAACCAAACGATTGGTATGTAAAACTTGTTAAAAAAAGTAAAAAGCCGTTCTTGTCCGTTTTAGGAAATCACGATATAGGCAACAGTGCAAAATTAAGCATTTCGGCAACGCCTAAAATGGCGATGCAGAGATACTATGCGCCTAACCTTGATAAGATTGGCATTGAAAAATTAGAAGAGCCTTACTATTTAAAACTTGTTGATAAATATAAAATAGCAATCTTAGTTTTGAACTGCTACGACGCTCCAGACGATAAAGTGGAAAATGGAGATTATGCCGTGCATCGTGGCTACGAAACTTTTTCGCAAAAGCAAATTGACTTTATTATAAAATCATTAAACGAAATCCCTAGCGACTATCATTTAATGATAGCAATGCACAACTTCCCTTATCTAGTAAATATAGTAGATTGCAAATGGTCGCAATCTAAAGGACAAAGAGATTGTGGCAAGAACTCAACTTACGACGGCGATATTATTCCAGATATTATAAACGCTTGGATAAATGGTGGAAAATTAAAAGAAGAATATAAGCCACGTTGTGAAGGAGTTTTAAAACCCCTTATTGCCGATTGCGATTTTTCTAAGCGTGGCGAAGGCGTGTTTGTTGGATATTTTGTAGGTCACGTGCACTTTGATAACGTTGCAACTTGCGTTAAATACGAAAATCAAAACGTAATATTCTATCCGTCAACTGCTTTAGACTTATGGCAAAACCACTTCTGCGACGTGCCAAGAACGTTAAACACCAAAGCAGAAGACTGTATAACCGTCACTAGCATACGTACTGATAAAAGAGAAATTCGCTTGGTTAGAATAGGTAGCAACTTTACTTTAAATATGCAAGAAAGGATATCGTTTAGCATTAAATATTAAAATAAAGACTTACACGATAAAAACGTGTAAGTCTTTTTTATTTTTAATTAAATTATGCCGTAAGTTTTAGTAACAGGGTCTAAAAAGAGTGGAATTTTTGGTGGGAAGAAAGTAAAAAGAACACATAAAACAGCAAGAATTATAAATATAATAATTGATAATTTTTCAGTTTTACATTTTTTAGAACCGAGTTTAAATTCTTTTGTTTCGTAAAGGTAAGCAATTAAAATAGAGACAAAGAATATTGAAATATTTACAAAAACACCTAAAGTTCCAAAAAAGCCCGTAAGGGTATAAAACAAAACAGGAATAAAAATTACGCCAATAAGAGTGCCTTTTAGTTTTATAGTCCAAAAATTAGAGTAGTCGTTTTTAAAATAAAAACTTTGAAAAACAGCAAAGAAGAGCATTGGGAAAAACAAAATTTTCATATGCTCAAAAGTAGACTCGTTTACGCTAGAGATTGCAGCAAAAGGTAAAAAATTAGTAAGAACATATAAAAAATGAAAAAACGAGCCTACACTAAAAACTATAACAAGGCCAGAAAACTGCCAAATACCAATATTTTTTCTCATAAATACTCCTTTATTAAAGATTTTTTCATAATACACCTTAAAAATATATTTGCTTCCATTATATTTTTATTATAGCACCTAAACACCCGTTTAGCAAGCAATATTAAAGCGCAAAATTTAAACCAGTTATTTATAATTTTTAATATATTTTATTAAAAAAGGCCAGCGAATATGACAAAAAGTTTATTAAATAGGAGTGGCACCAGCGATATCTATATTGACAAATAAGGACAAATAAAATATAATATAACGTGTATTAAATTATGTAAAAGGGGGAGCAATATGAAATTACTAAAAACTATTAAAGATACTCTCTTATCAACTATACCCCTTTTAGCGATAGTTATTATTTGTTTGGCTATAAGCCCACTTGACAATCCGTCTAACTATTTAAAAATAATAGTTGGGTATTTATCAATTATCATAGGTCAAGCCTTGTTTTTAGTTGGTTTAGACAGTAGTATTATTCCAATAGGTCACCTTGTAGGAAGTTCGTTTTCTAAGTATAAAAACGTAGTTTTCATTTTAATATTCGGCTTTACTTTTGGTCTTTTAGCAACGGTTGCCGAGCCTGCTTTATCAGTTTTAGCACGTCAAGTTAGTAGCGTTTTGCCTATTATTAGCAGTACGTTATTTATATGGATAACGTCAACGGGCATAGGTATTGGCGTTGCTATTGCATTATTACGTATAATAAAAAACATAAACGTAAAAGTGGTGTTTTTAGTTCTATACGCCGTTATATTTTTATTAGTAATATTCTCGCCAATAGAGTTTATTGCCATAGCATTTGACGGTAGTGGTGCAACCACGGGTGACGTTTCCGTTCCCTTTATACTAGCGCTTGGCATAGGCATATCGGCGTCTTTTTCTAAAAATAAAAGTGAAGAAGACTCGCTTGGAATAATAGGTATATCTTCAGCAGGGCCTATAATTGCGGTTCTTTTATACGGCATTATAGTAAAGGCGATAGGCGGCGGGCTACCTAATGAAAACGAATATATAATGCAAATTGGCGGGAGTTATGGCGGAATTTTTATAGGCAATTTATTAGACGTTGCTCTTGCCGTATTGCCAATACTAGTAATTGCTATACCTGTTTTAATGTGCCTTATTAAAATTCCTAAAAAAGAACTATTCAAATTATTAGAAGGCGTTATACCTGTATATATCGGCTTACTTATATTCCTAACAGGAATAGATTACGGCTTTGAGTTTGTTGGGCAATACATAGGTAAAATTTTCTTTGACCAAACCAAGCCTCAGGCGTTTAAGTTCTTGCTTTTACTAATAGGTTTTGTTTTAGGTTTTGCAATAACCATATCAGAGCCTGCCGTCACGGTTTTAGGCTCTCAAATTGAAGACCTTACCAACGGTCACATAAAAAAGAACACAATAAAATTAACCTTAGCAATAGGTATTGCGGTGGCGTCGCTACTATGTATACTTAAAATATTAACAAGAACAAACATTTTATATTACATAGTGCCACTTTACGTAATTTCAATAGTTCTTATGAAATTTACGCCAAAACTCTTTGTGGTGCTAGCGTTTGATTCTGGTGGCGTGACGGGTGGTGCGCTTACGTCTGCTTTTTTAACGCCGTTAACTTTAAGTATAGCGACAGAAGTTGCCAAGTTATCAAATAGCACAATGTCAATACTCACGGAAGGTTTTGGAATGATATCGTTTATATCGGTGACACCACTTATAGCGATACAAGTACTTGGCATAATTTACGAAGTTCAAGTTAACAAGGCTAAACAATTTATTATGGAAGAGCCTTTATTTGGCTTAACGCCGTTTGTAGATAAAACTACCACTAAAAGAAAACTAAGTAAAGGGGGGCGTAAAAATGGAAAGTAAAAACACACAACGACTTATAAGCCTTACTATTATTTGCAAAGTTAACGACAATGAAGAAATGCTAAAACTCGTTAACGAACACGAGGGGTATTTAACAAACGTAATATACGGCAAAGGCTCTTGCAAAAAAGGAGCGTTTGCGCAAGCGTTCGGTCTTGATGCCGATTATAAAAAAGCGATAATAACCACGCTAGTGTACGAAGAAAACGCAACTAAAATTATAAATAAGTTAAACAGTTTGTATAATTTTAACAAAAAAAACACGGGAATTGCGTTTGGCGTGGTAGTTGAAGGATTATTGTTTTAGGGGGCGATTTATGAAAAATTTAAAAGCATTATATATAATTACAAACTCAGGCTTTGCATCTCAAATTGTTGACATAACAAGAGAGTGCGGTGCAACAGGCGCTACGATTTTAAATGCAAGGGGTTCAGTAAAAAACCCTAAAACGATACTTGGCATTACCATTGATACAGAGAAAGATATAGTACTTAGCATTGTTGATGAAGATATTGCCGTAAATATAATGGAAGCGGTAAAAGAAAAAGCAGGAGTAGGAACTCCTGCGCACGCACTTTGTTTTTATATGCCTATTGAAATGAGCACTTTATCTATTACCAAAGAAGAAAACTAATCGTTTAAATGCTTATCAAAAAAGTTTAAAAGGGCAGTTTTAACTTTTTGCTCATCTACTAAAAAACTAGTACCGTGACCGGCATTTTCAACGATAACAAGGTTTTTATCTTGAGTGCAAGCGTCGTACGTTTTTTTCGTCATCTCATAAGGAACCAACTCGTCCTTTTTGCCGTGAATAAATAGTATCGGAACTTTTGAGTTTTTAACGGTTTTAATGCTACTATATTCTTTCAAGTTAAACTTAGCGATAAGCCTGCACCATAAATTAACGCCTAACATTAAAAATTTAGCGTTAAATTTTAAGGTTTTAGAAACTTCTTTTAAGATAATATCGTAAGGCGAAGAAAATCCGCAGTCGGCAGATATGCCCTTTACGTTTTTAGGTAAGTTTTTATCAACTGTAAAAAGCGCAGTACTTGCGCCCATTGATATTCCGCTTATAAAAACGGGAATTTCGCCGTAATTGGCGTTATGATACTCAATAACGGAAAGTAAATCTTTATGCTCGCAAGCGCCAAAGGTTATATACTTTCCTTGCGACTCGCCATGGGCACGGTGGCGAAACATTAAAACATTATATCCAAAACTAAAAAACAAAGGCAAAACTATACTATAATCGCCAATATAATGCCCACGATAACCGTGCACGACGATAATAGTTCCCTTAGCGTTCTTGTTTTTTACAAACTTGCCCTTTAAGGTAAGATTGTCAAAGGTTTTGATAAAAACGTCTTCACTTTCGTTGGCGTCAATCCAAGCACTTGCTTTTTTAGGGTTGTCTTTAATCATAGCCCACGACGTTTTTTCTAGGGCGGCGGGATTTAGCCAGTCAATATCTTTACGCCTTAAGAAAACGACAGCAAAAATAACTAAAGTTAGAACAAAATATAAAAATATTAAAGATAATAAAACTATAAAAACTATTAAAATTGGTGGCATATAAGTAATTATAGCACAAATAAAAAAATAATCAAAATAAAAAGATAAAAATGAGCGATTTAAGAAGATTTTTTGTAGACAAAGTAGACACGATAACCGAAATTGTTGGTGACGAGTTTCACCACGCAGTAAGCGTTTTAAGAATAAAAGAAGGCGAAAACGTAATTTTATGCGACAACACGGGGTATGAACATCTATCTACCGTAAAAAGCATTACTAAAAAGCAAATAACCGTAGAAGTTAGTAAAAAAGCCCTTGCTGAAACCGAGCCGAAGACAAAAGTTGTTTTAATTGCAGGATATCTTAAGGGCGACAAGACTGAACTTGTCGTTCAAAAAGCAGTAGAACTTGGCGTTAGCGAAATAGTCGTTTTTAACTCTAAATTTTGTTCATCTTATATAAACGACAATAAACTATTAAGGCTAAATAGGGTTTCAGTTGAAGCAAGTAAACAATGTAAAAGGGCAATAGCCCCAAAAGTTATATATAAAGATACTTTTTTAGAAGCCTTAGAGTGCGGTAAAGATTATAAAAACAAAATTTTCGCTTGCGAGTTTGCTTCGTCTAGCCAAATAGATATTAAAAATTTAGACGGCTCTACGGCAATAGTCGTTGGTAGCGAAGGTGGCTTTGCGCCTGAAGAAGCAACCCTTGCAACCGATTTAGGCTATAAAACAATAACCCTAGGCAAGCGAATTTTAAGAGCAGAAACTGCAAGCATAGCGCTAACAAGTATAGTTATGAGCAATTTGGGCGAAATGTAAAATAAAAAAACAGTTGGAACTAAATTCCAACTGTTTTTGTTTTAAAACAATTTAGATATTTCACTTGCTACGTACGTAGCAATTTTTTCGTTAGTTTCTACTGTAAAATGGCAATAGTCTTTAAACGCTGAAGCGTCGTAGTTTTTAGTAAACTCAAAAAGGTCTATAATAGGCACGCTATTTTTAGCGCAAACTTTTTTGGCTATTTTGTTATAGGTACTAATTTCTTTAGTGCTTCGTGGGTTTAAATTCTCTACTTTAATAGGGCTCATTGGCGTAGTTGTTGCAAACACAACTTTGGCTTTAGGGTACACAAGGCGTGCAATTCTAATAATTGAATTTATATTCTTTTTATAGTCGTGCTTTGACGTTAAAGAATGTTTGTCTTTACTCCAATGCGCAACGTCCCAATGACCGCAGTTGAAAAGCAAAACGTCAACAGTTTCAGGGTTGCAAAGCGAAGTGTATAGTCTAAGCGAATAAAGAACGTTTTGACTGCTACGAGAATTTTCGCTAGGATAATAAACGTCGGCAACGTTAGTAATTTTATCTTTAACTATTTCGCAATAGCCTTGCCTTATAGAATCGCCTATCAAAAGAACTTGCTTTTTGTCTTTATTAAGTTCTTTGCCAATTGTTTGGCTACCTTCTTCTACGTAATGAGTTGTTGACATAAAAATCTCCTAAAAATAAATATAGTTTTATTTTATCACTTACGTAAAAAAAGTCAATAAAAATAGACAAAAATACAAAAAATAAAAATTATTGTATATTGACTATAAGGGTGGCGTATGTTATAATTTTTATAACGTAAAAGGAGAAAATTATGGTAAACGTTGTATTAAAATATGAAAACACTAACGAAATGATTTATACCTGGGGTATGGAAGAAAGTAGTATAGATTTTAGAAAAAATTTATATGAAGCAGAAAGGTGTACGGTATCCTTTGCGGGTTTAGAAATCATAACATTTTTAAATAAAGTGGGCGTTGAAGTGTCGGCAAGCGATAAGATTGACGAAAGCAAATTCAACGTAGAAATTTATTCTAACTCAAAAGACTATCAAAACTGCGAATACTCATTAGAACCAACAAAATATGGTATAAAAATTATTGGCGAAAGTAGAACGGGTGCATTATACGGCGCGTATGAGTTTTTAAAATTACAAGGCTTTAGATGGCTTAACCCTTGGCAAGACGTAATTCCAAAAAATATAAAAAGCATTAAAAACATAGATAAAAAGACGGTTTATAAACCAGATATGCCACTACTTAGGGGCTTTTGGTTTGAGGGCGACTTAAAAGAAAGCGCTCCACTTTGGTTTTGGATGGCAAGAAACAGGCTCAACGCGTCTTGTGCTATGCCAACGACTAATAAAATTCAAAGAAAGTTAGGTATGATACCAATAAACGGTGGCCATATATTTGAGCGCGCTTTAAGACCTACCAATAGAACGGAAAAGGGCGAAGAGTTTTGGGACGCTCATAGAGATTGGTACTGTTATAGCGAAACTAAAGAAATCAAAAAAGAAAGGGCTACCTACTATCAATTTTGTATGAGCAACGAAGAACTTTTTGACTATTTAGCAAAAGTTTTAATTGACGAAATTAATACAAGTTGGTATGAAAGCGACAATATTGCCGTTTCTACTTTTGACGTTTGGGACGACGCTTGTATGTGCGAAAACTGTAAAAAGTTGGGCAACGATACCGACAAGCAATTAAACTTCTTATCGGCAATGAGAAAGAGAATTAACAAGGCGTACGAAAACGGCGAAATGGACCACAAAGTAAAACTTGAGTCTTGGATATACGAAGGTACTAACTCTATAACTCCACCATTAAATAAAGTTCCACAAAACTTAATAGATGCAGGCGACTACGGTTGTTTTTGGCCAATTCTTAGGTGCTATAATCACCACTTTGACGAATACTGCGAGCGCAACAATTTATACAACGACTGTTTGAAAAACTGGAAAGAACTTCCTATGGTTGCAGGCGAGTATTATAGCGTTTCTAAGTTTGAAGACTTGCCAATTTTATTTACAAATTCTATGATGCACGATATCGGCGTTTATAAATCATACGGCTGTAAAGGTATGACTTATATGCACGTACCCGTTATAAATTGGGGTGTAAGGAATTTAACTCAATGCTTGTATGCCGAACTACTTTGGAACTCTAACTTTGACGTTCAAAACTTTTTGGATACTTACTTTACCGATAGATACGGCGTGTATGCTAGCGAAATGAAAAAGGCTTACTCTTTAATTGAAGAAGCAACTAAGTATATATCAAGTTGGCGTTCTTGGGATACTAAAAACATATTAGATAAACTTATGAAGTGGGACGGCTCTATTCCTAACGAGCCAATGGTCGGCGACTTTGACTTAAAAGGCAAAGAAGTAGAAGTTGGCGATATGATTGTGTCTAACTACGATAAAGCCCTTAAAATTATTGAAAATTGTTGGGATAAAGAGTTTTCTATTGAAAAACTTAAAGACCTTAGGTCAACCGAAGGTATAGTAAACCCTGTAATGATGCAAAACGCATTAACAGCGTCAACAACTTCTAACTTAGAAGACGATATGCGAAACGTTAAATACGGTTATCAATCGTTTAAAATGTTAGTTTTATTCTATAAATACTATAACGCTTTATATAATAAAGAAAATACCGATAAACTTTGGGAAGAAATTGATACCTTAGCAAAAGATATGATTAAGTCTATTATGCCAGCAGAGTTTTTATACGGCTACGGCAAGACTGAAATTAAAACTCACGACTACTTAAAGCGTTCACAACTTAAAGATACTTACTATAAGTGTAAAATTTTAAGAAAAATGCAATAAGTTTTAGACAAAGTGCAAAGGATTATACGTTTATTAAAGGTATAATATTCATTGAAAGGAGATTTTTAATGAAAAAAGCATATTTTTATATAGACGACGTTGTTTGGGTGTTTAGAGATTTAACAAGGCAAAATTATAGTTCTATATTTGAGCACTTCTTTTTAAAAACCTTAAAAGAAGCGCACGACAAATATGGAATTAAAGTACAATTAAACTTGTTTTATAGAACCGACTTTTTTTATGGCAACGACGAGTTTACTCTTAAAGAAATGACTGACAAGTATAAAAAAGAGTGGGAAGATAATGCCGATTGGCTTAGGTTTGGCTTTCACTCAAAGCAAGAGTATCCTGACTATCCATACATAAACGCATCGTATGACGACGTTAAGGCAAACTACCTTGATATACGAAACGAAGTTTATCGTTTTGCATCAAAAAAGAATTGGGGAACTACCGTTAACCCGCATTGGCGACCAATGAGTAAAGAAGGCTGTCAGGCTTTAGTAGACTTGGGCGTTAAGTTTATTTGCGCAACAACTGGCGAAAAGAAAGAATATAACGGAGACCCTAATTCATTACCATACGGGCACGCTCATAGGCTTTTATGTAATAAAAAACCTGAAACTGCAACCTTTATAAGAAAGACTAAAAACCTTGCTATTTTAAACTCACTTTGTGGCTATAACCATTTAAAAGAAGAACAACTAGCAGGAACTTTACATAACTTTAAATATTATAAAGACGAAAATATCGGCATAAACATTAAAACTTTTCTTGACGGTCCACTTCTTGACCAAAGTAAACTTGAAGACGTAAAAGAAGAAATGGAAGGCTATGCAAAATACGACTTTATAGGCTTTGCAACGCACGAGCAATATTTCCATAAAGACTGTTTTTGTTATCAAGAAGATATTACTGCAAAGTTAAATATTGCTTTTGAAGTTTTAAAAAAGCACGGCTTTGAATATATATTTTTAGAAGATTTGTTAGAAGAATAATATTAAAAATAAAGCGAGTGGAATTTCCACTCGCTTTTAAACTGCTTATTTGTTTTTTACTTTGTATTGTGATGGCGAAATACCCATAACTTTTTTAAAGTTTCTAATGAACGTAGAATAGTCGTCATATCCACATAGTCCGTAAACTACCGTTAATTGATACCCTTGCTTTATAAGTTTAACAGAATGCTCTATCCTTTTAAGGTTTAAATACTCTTTAAAGGAATGCCCCGTTAGAGTATTAAACGCATTACAAAAACTACTTTTACTCATTGCAGAACGCTTAGCCATTTCGGCAAGAGATAAAGGCTCTTGAAAATTAGCGTCAATATATTGTTTGCAGTATAAAACGTACTCATTTAAGTTTTTTACGCCAGTTGGGATAGCGTCGTTTACCGTTTCAAAATAAATTCGTGCAAAAATAGTCAATAAAGTGACGGCGTTAGAGCGAATAATTTCGTCGCTACCTACTTGCTTTAAGTTAAACTCTTTATATATTTTTTCAATTATTGTTTCAATATATAAAATTTCGTCGTCGGGGATAGTTATTTTTGGTTGGATAGACGTTTTGTTCGTCGTAGTTAATTGATTTAAAAAATTGATTGCAATTCTATCGTTTTTATTAGAGTTGTCAAACACGTTATTCATAAACGAGAAAGAGTAAAACTCACTATCGTTGTCAATAGGAACTATATGATGCTCTACGTTTGGTGGAATAATAGTCATATCGCCACGACTAAGCAAACCCTCTACGTTTTCAACGTAGTGGGTTAAACTGCCTTTTATCACGTAAAAAATTTGAAAATATTCGTGAGTGTGTGGCGACTTTGCTTCAGTTGAGTTCTTAACCTTTTTTATATGTAAGCCCTCAGTTGCATTTTTGTAATAAGATAGAATAAAGTTTTTAACGTTCATAAAAATTCCTTTAACTCTATTATACTATTATTTAAAATAAATGCAATATTTTTTACTAAAAATGCAAACCATCTTAACAAAAAAATGGTATACTTAGAATATAAAATAAAAAGTAAGGGTGAGCAAAATGAAAATTGTTGCATTAAACGAATTACTTGGTTACGGTTATAGTGAAAAGGCTTTAGAAATAGCCTTTTCAGAAAAAGTAGATTATTTAGGTGTTGACGCAGGCTCAACTGACCCCGGCCCATATTATTTGGGTAGTGGAAAATCTTTTACAGATAGGTCTAATGTAAAAAGAGATTTATCTTTGGCTTTACCAAAAGCGCTTGAACATAAAGCGCCGTTCATTATAGGTACGGCAGGTGGTGCAGGTAGTAAAACTCACGTAGAGTGGCTTAAAGAAATTTTGTTTGAAATTTCTAAAGAAAAGGGTTTATCGTTTAAACTTGCCGTTATTTATTCCGACGTCACTAAAGACTATATGCTACAAAAGTTAGAAAGTGGCAAGGTAAAAAATATGAGTGAGTTTTTTCCGCTTGATAAAACGGCTATTGAAAACAGCACTGCTATCGTTAGTCAAATAGGTATAGCCCCAATTATAAAAGCATTGAAAGACGGGGCAGACGTTATTTTATGCGGTAGGGCTTGCGATACTGCAATTTATGCAGCGCCTTGTATTTTAAATGGATACGACCACGGCTTAGCATTTCATATGGCAAAAATTATGGAATGTGGCTCTATGTGTTCAGAGCCTGTTGCGGCGGCGGACGTTATGCAAGGTTATATGTATAAAGACTATTTTGAACTTCGCCCTGCTAATCCAATAAGGCGTTGCACTGTAGATAGGGTTGCGGCACATACGTTATACGAGCAAACTAATCCGTATTTAATTTTTGAGCCTGACGGCGTTGCCGATTTAACAAATTCTAAATATACTCAGGTTGACAATAGAACGGTAAGGGTTTCGGGCTCTATATTTAAAATGGCAAAAGTTCCAACGCTTAAAATAGAAGGGGTTAAATGTTCAGGTTTTAGAACAATTTGCCCTGCAAACGTATACGACAGTAAAACTATTGAAAACATTGGCGTAATTATTGAAGCCGTCACAAACTTTGTTAAAGAAAACGTTAAAAACATAATAAGCGAAAATAGTTATAATTTAGCGTTTAAAATGGCAGGGGGTAAAGAGTCGTCTTTATCTATTATTATAGACGTAGTTGGTAAAACTCAAGAAATAGCAGACACTATTTGTTCGCTTGCAAGAAGTAGAATGCTACATACCGACTACGTGGGCAGAAAGTCTTCGGCAGGGAATTTAGCCTTTCCGTTTTCTCCGTCAGATATTCACGTTGGTGAAGTTTACGAGTTTTCTATCTTCCATTTAGTTGAAGTAGACTCACTTTTAGAAAGTTCAAAAATAGAGTATTTGGAGATTTAATATGAAAAGACTTATAGATTACACTAAAATTTTAAGAAGTAAAAATGCAGGTCCATTATTTATTACTTTTGATTTAATTTTTGATACTACTAATTCGTATGACGAAGTTAAAAAACTATTAACTAAGGAAATGGTTTCTAAAGCGTACGACGTACCTTGTGACGTTATTGAC
The DNA here is from genome assembly GCA_045648085.1 of Christensenellaceae bacterium. Taxonomy (GTDB): domain Bacteria; phylum Bacillota; class Clostridia; order Christensenellales; family Borkfalkiaceae; genus HGM11412. The sequence continues at coordinate 28,011 of JAZRNF010000019.1, forward strand.
TTTATTTTTTACGACGTTGTAAACTCAATGAAAATAACCTTTCCAAGAAAAAACGTTAGTGGCAGTTTAAAAGATAACGATATATACGGTTGCCAACAACATATGCCACTTGCAAATATTTTAATAGGAGACTAAAATGATAAAAATAGATTTATTTGAAGAAACCATATTTCAAACCATAAAGCGTGGTGCAACTGAAATTAGCGCCGACGTAAAAATTGCCTTTGAAAAGGCAATAGCGATAGAAAAAAACGAAGACGCTAAAAAGGGGCTTATAGCAACGTATAACAGTATGGAACTTTCTAAACAGCGTGAAAACCCGCTTTGCGTTGATACGGGGTGGCCTATATTTTATTTTAAAGTAGGCAACAAGTGTGAAATAGAAGGTGGTTTTATGGCGCTTGAAGAAGCGACTAGGCGTGCAGTTGTAAGGGCTACTCAAAAGGGCTACTTACGTGCCACTATGAAACACCCTTTAACAGGTTTTGACCCAGGTAATAATATAGGTATGAATATCCCTGACTTTACGTATAAATTCGTTGAGGGCGACTCTATTGAAATGTCTTACGTTGCAAAGGGCGGCGGGTCTGAGTGTTTTGGCGGAACAAGGCATAAAATCGTTGCGTTTGCTGACGGCGTTAAGGGTATAGAAAAATTTATTTTAGACTGTTTTGTAGCATCAACTCGTGCAGGTGCGGTTTGTCCGCCGTCAGTTTTAGGTATAGGTATCGGTGGTACGGCAAACGTTGCTGCAAATCTTGCTAAAGAAGCCGCTTGTTTAAGGACGGTAGGCTCAAAACACCCAGAGCCAATGTTTAGAAAAATTGAAGAAGACCTTTACGACGCTCTTAACAGTTTAGGCATAGGTATTTTAGGTGCAGGGGGAACGACGTCAGTTCTCGGCGTTAACGTAGAGTATGCGTATACTCACATAGCAGGTATTGCCGTGGCAACAAGTACTAACTGTATGATTGCAAGAAGGGCATCGTCAAGAATAGACGCTAACGGTAAGGTCACCGTTATGGAAAGTCCAAATTGGTTTGAGGGGAGATAAAAAGTATGGCAGAATATTATTTAACTTTACCACTTAAAGATGAAGATATAACAAAATTAAAATTGGGCGACACCGTGTATATTACAGGTGAAGTTTTTACCTGTCGTTCAAGACTACAAAAATATATATTTGACGAAGGCAATACTTTACCGTTTGATACGAAAGATAGAAACGTTTTGATACATAACGGTCCAATAGTCGTTAAAGAAGACGGAAAATGGAAACTTATGTCTTTTATGCCAACGTCTAGCATAAGGTTTGAAAAATGGGGTGCAAAAAGCGTTGACAAATGGGGGCTTAAAATGATAGTAGGTAAAACTACTATGGGCAAAGAAACGGCAAAAATGATGAAAGAGAAAAAGTGCGTACACGTTTCTCCGCGCTCAGTTAGCCCAAATTTATGGATAAACTCAATTGAAGTGCAAGACGTTCACTTGTTTGACGAACTAGGTAGCATTGAAGCGTCTTGGTTTTTTAAAGTTGATAAGTTAGGTCCTTTTATCGTAGACATTGATACCGAAGGCAACAACTACTTTGACGCACTTGACGGCGATATTCAAAAAAGAAAAGAAGAAGCCCTTAAAAAACTCGGGATAGACCCCGATTATGAGTTCACTAAATTATATTAAGGTTAGTCTCCGTCAAGGCGACGGACAATAAAGTGCTAATGAAATACGGCGTAATACTGTGTTAAAGCCGCTTGACAATACGGCAAGCGTGGCTATGCGGTGATATTTTCACTACGTGAAAGTTATATTTTGCTACGCAAAGTTATATACAAAACTTGCGTTTTGTGTGATATGTTTTCTAACGAAAACGTTTCGGATATTATTTATATATAACCCTTATCCACAACTTTTAGCCGACGGCTAAAAATATAACTCTTTGCCAAGCGAAGAATATCACTAAAAGCCAAAGGCTTTGAATACCACTCTACGAAGTAGAATATCACTATTAATTCAACGCCTTGCCGTCGCCTTGTCTCCTAGCACTTGTAATGGGCAAAGTGTTGTAAAAGCCACTTAATTTTTACTTCGGCTTTTTAGTTAGTTTAAATTTATTTTTCGTATTGACTTATATTATAAATATGATATAATGTTTTAAATTAACATTACTATTTTTATTTTAGGAGTTAAAATGGACGTGCAAAAAATTTTAGATAGCCTTTCTTTAGAAGATTTAGTAGGTCAAGTTTTATGCTATGATATATACGATAAAGACGACCCTATTGAAGTAGAAAACATTATAAAAAACATTCGCCCGGGCGGACTATTTTTTGCAAACTTAGATAACGATAAAATTAAATATTACACCGCTATTGCCAACAAATATTGTAAAGTTCCTGTAATAATTGCAGGTGACGTAGAGAACGGCCCAGGAAATTCTAATGGTTTACCTATGTTGCCGTATCCTATGGCGTGGGGCGCAACAGACGAGCCTAACTTAATTGAAAAGGCAGGCGAACTCACCGCTAAAATTTGCCGTAAAAGGGGGTTTCACTGGTCTTTTGCTCCCGTTGTAGATATAAACTATAATTTCCGTTGCCCTGAAATAAATATCCGTGCCGTTTCAGACAAGCCAGAGCACGTTGTAAAAATTGCAGGCGCATACTTAGAAGGCTTAGAAAAAAACGGTAATATGGTTGCTTGTTGTAAGCATTTCCCAGGTCAAGGGATAGACGAAAGGAACGCTCATTTTTGCACCACTATAAATAATTTATCTAAAGAAGATTGGATGAAAACCTACGGCTACGTGTATAAAGAAATGTTTAAAAAGGGCGTAGCGTCGGTAATGGTAGGCCATATAGCCTTGCCGTCATATGAAAAAGACGTTGACCCTATTTTAGGTGCTCCACCTTGTATTTTAAGCAAAAGTTTAATGACCGACTTATTAAAAGGCGAACTTGGATTTAAAGGCTGTATAGTTTCGGATGCTATGAGTATGATAGGCGCGGCGGCAAGTGCGCCACTTAATGAACTTGCAGTTCGCTATCTTAACGCAGGGGGAGACGTTGTTTTATTCCCTGAGCCAACTGATTTTGAAAACATTTTAAACGCGGTAAAGAGTGGAGTTATATCTACTGATAGGTTAAAAGATGCCGTTTCACGTATGCTACGCTTAAAAGAAAAAGCACGCCTGTTTGAAAATCAAAACGATATTGAAAAAGAGATAGGCGATATTGAAAATATTTCTATAATCTCACAAGAAATTGCAAATAAAAGTATTAAAATTGTTCGTGATTACGACAATATTTTGCCACTAGACCTTAAAAAGGGTAGTAAAATTTTATTCCTTAATATGTTAGAGCCACATTTTCATAAAGAGCCGTCCGGCAAAGAGTTTGATGCTTTAAAAGACGAGTTTGAGAAAAACGGGCATAGCGTGACGGTAATAAATACTGCAAAACATAAGCAAGTTCAAGAGATAATAAACAACTACGACCTTGTTTTATTAAATATAAGAATGTCTGCGCCAAACTATCACGGAGCGAGTATGCGTGTTGGTTGGAATAATATTATGGTTTTATGGCGTGGATATTTATTACAACACCCTAAACTTGTGACTGTTTCGTTTGGAGAGCCTTATAAACTTTTTGATATGCCGTATTTAAAAACGTATATTAACGCCTTTTCGCACACGGAAGAAAGCCAACGCGCCGTTGCAAAAATTGTTATGGGGCAAATTAAAGCAGTTGCTAAAAACCCAATTGATTTTAAACCTTTCTTTAATAGAGAAGTATAACGAAAAAGCGAGCGGATAAATTCCACTCGCTTTTAAACTGCCTTTAATTTTTGCTATCTAAAAAATCTTTAATTATGCGTAAATTTTCTTTAACGATAGTATCGTCAGTATCGTTTTTAAGTTTATATATATTGGCGTATAAGAAAATTTCTATTTCATAACCGCCTTTAGCCATTTCTTTTTGTGTTGGCAAGTAAAAATGTGAATCGTTCGTATTACAAGTTGAAAGGGTGTTTTCAAACGGGCTAAGTTCTCTTAAGCGAAGTGCAATTTCAGAAAACACTTCAAAAGGGAAAGGAACAAAGATAGTAGAGTTGAACAAGAACATAACTTGATGGAACTTCATACTACTGTCAAACTCAAACCCTTGCTCGTGTAATTTTATAGTATCGTTTAAAACTTGATATTCACGTTTTTGCACTTCAACAAGGTCTTCGGGTTTAGGTAATAAAGCAAGTTTTTCTTTTGCTTCTTCTAAGGTTAGTATAGGTTTATAAGGAAGTTCAACCGTTCCTTTAATAAGGTTAAATTCAACTTCTTTATATTCTTTAATACCGTTAAACGCCTTTATTGCATCATAAGCACCAAGAGAGCCAATTTCGTAAACGTAGCGCAAATCTTTAGTTTCGCCGGTAGTTTTTCCGTTTGAAAGCCTTGGACCCATATCGCCCTCAGAGCCGTTAAAGAAAACGGTAGTTGCGCCTGAAGCGTGCTCTAAACCGTCAATTAAAACGCCCATCCAGTCACGAGTAATTTCCGTGCATCTACACGCTGCCGTGCCGTGGCAACTATAATGAACAACGTTTAAAATATTTTTGCCTAAAAGGTCTTTAAACGCTAAAACAGTCATAGTGGTATCGCAAACTTCATTTGGGTTTTGCCCAAGCGTCACTTCGCCGTTAGGTAAAATTTCACGCCTGTTTACGCCGACTAAACTCTTTGTGGTTCCAACGCCTAAAAGCGCGGGAACGGCGCTTTCTTTAGCAAGTTTTGCTGCTTTAACCGTCATAGGAATAAGAGTGTTTTCAATAAATTCTATATTTTGAGTTCCCCAACCGCCCGAACTTTTAATTGCAGGGCCAGAGTGCGTATGTGTTGCCGAAAAAGAAACGTTTTCACAACTAACACCCGTTTCATTATATATAAGTTCTCTTATTTTATTGACAATTTCTTTAGTGATGCTACAAATATCTGCACTTATTAAAAAACCACTAACGTCGTTTTGCTCTGAGTAAATTGCGCTAACGCATAAATCGTCGTTAACTTTTGATGCAGGTCTTTTAGTTGTATATCCGTATAATAAAGTGCCAAGTGGTGGCGTTATTATTTGCCTATTGCAACCTATTTTAAATTGATTAGACATAACTCACTCCTTTTAGTTTCAGGCTCTTATTTAGTCGTGCAAGCAACGCCATAAGGTAAAAGCAGTAAAGTTAAAAGAGCCAAAATTAAAAATTTGTATTTTTTCATAAACTTCTCCAAATTTCGTTTGCGTATTTTACTGCGTCTAGTCCGTCACGACAATATTTGTCTGCTCCGATACTATCTGCGTAGTCTTTAGTTAAAACCGCTCCGCCAACTATAATTTTACACCAAGGGGCGTGCTTTTTAACAAGTGAAATAGTTTGCTCCATACTCTTTACAGTAGTAGTCATAAGAGCGCTAAGACCAAGTAGTGGAGCGTTATTTTTTAATACGCTATCTAAAATAGTTTCAGGAGAGACGTCATTACCTAAGTCAACTACCCTATATCCATAATTTTCTAAAAGTAGTTTAACTATGTTTTTACCAATGTCGTGAATATCGCCTTTAACGGTTGCTATAACGAAAGTGCATTTTTCGTTTGATGATTGGTTTTTCATACTACTTTTTATAACTTCAAAAGCAACTTTTGCAGTCTCTGCGCTAATGAGTAGTGACGGCAAGTAAGCCGTTTTATTTTCATAGGCTTTGCCCACTTCGTCAAGTGCAGGAATAATATCTTCATTTATTATATCTAGCGAGTTTTTACTCTTTAAAAGTTCTTTAGTAAGTGCGCTTGCACTATCTTTAAAACCTTTGATAATAGCCGTTTTCAAAGATATAACGTCGTTTGTTTGGGTAGGCGTAATTTTAGTGTCTAAAACGTCGCTACTTGCAAAAAAGATATAATTAACAAAAGAATTATCTAAATTGTTAAGTGCTAAATACGAGTGATATGCTTTCATTATTTCTAACGAAAACGGATTGATAATCGCACTAGATAAGCCTTTTGCTAAAGCAAGAGTAAAGAAACTGCCGTTTATAAAGTCCCTTTTAGGTAGTCCAAACGAAACGTTTGACACGCCAAGAACGGTGTGGCATTTAAGTTTATTTTTAATATAATCTACCGCTTTTAGCGTTTCAATTGCACTAATACTATCGGCGCTAACGGTAAGAGTTAGCGGGTCAAAAATAATGTCTTTTTTACTAATGCCGTATTGCTTAGCGGTATTTAAAATCTTTTTAGCAATCTTAATTCTTTGAGCGCAAGTTGTAGGAATACCGTTTTCGTCAAGAGTTAAACAAACTACAACTCCACCGTATTTTTTAGCGAGTGGGAAGACTTTTTCCATACTCTCTTTAGTTCCGTTTACGGAGTTTATTATCGCCTTGCCGTTATAAATTCTAAGTGCTTTTTCCATTGCAACGTATGACGACGTGTCTATTTGCAATGGAGTGTTAACAATGGCTTGCAGTTCGCTAACTACTTTAGTCAGCATGCTTACTTCGTCAATACCAGGAAGACCAACGTTAACGTCTAAAACGTGCACACCCTTATCTTCTTGCGAAGTTCCTTCTTTTAAAATGTAGTCAATATCGCTATTTATAAGTGCTTGCTTAAATAATTTTTTACCCGTTGGGTTGATACGTTCGCCGATTAAAATAGGCGTTTTTTGAAAGAAAACGGCATTTGTTTTTGACGATACTACCGTATAAGATTTTTTGCTAATTTTTTTAGGTTCAATATCTTTACAAGCGCTATATAACTCACTAATATATTTTGGCGTAGTACCGCAACAACCGCCAATTAACCTAACGCCTTTTTGGACCAATTTTTTAACGGCGCAAGAAAACTCATATTCACTAACGTCATAGAAAGTTTTACCGTCAACAACTTTAGGAAGACCTGCGTTTGGTTTTAAAATTATAGGAAGTGACGAATATTTTAAATATTTTAAAACCACCTTTTCTAAGTCCTTAGGGCCAAGGGAACAGTTAACGCCGATAGCGTCGGCATTTAAGCCTTCAAGCATACTTATCATTACTTCGGGGCTAGCGCCTGTTAAAAGTTTGCCGTCACTTGAGTAGGCGTTTGATACAAAGACAGGCAAGTCGCAATTTTCTTTTGTTGCAAGTAGTGCCGCCTTAGTTTCATAACAGTCCGTCATAGTTTCAATAAAAACAAGGTCCGCGCCCCCTTCTTTACCATATATAACGGTTTTAGCAAAAATTTCTACCGCCTTTTCAAACTCAATATCGCCGTAAGGCTTTAACATTTTGCCAAGTGGGCCAATATCTAAAGCAACCCATTTGTTTTTTTGGCAGTCGCACTCACAAATAGCGTCTTTAGCGTTTTTAATAGCGCTAAAAATAATTTTTTTAAGTTCGCTATCAGTAAACTTTAAAATATTTGCACCAAAAGTATTAGCGCAAATTATATTTGCGCCACTATTTAGATAACTTTTATGTATATCTTTAATAACGGTAGGATTAGACAAGTTCCACCTTTCAGGTAGTTCGCCCATTTTTAAGCCTTTTTGTTGAAGTAGCGTTCCCATACCGCCGTCTAAAAATATTAAGTTGGTTTGTAAATAATTTTTTAAATTCATAAATATTTATCGTATACTCCAATTATTGCCGTAACCGATTTTGACGGAGACATAAGCATACTGTCGTTAAGCGTTAGCCCTATATATTTATTAGGGTTAAGCACCTTAAAAATATCTTTTTGAGTTTCAATAGGCAAGTCGCCATAGCCAGGGCTAAAGCGAGATTTTAATAGTTTATTTTGCCTAAAGTATTCTTGAGTTAAAAAAGAGCAAAAAGCGTTGCATAAACTCTCTATTCGCTCTGTTCCAATACCTTCAAAAATCAAGGCTTTTAAAGGGGATATATGGTTGTATTTTTTTATTAGTTTATCAATTTCTATCCCAATAGTTGATGAAAACACAATTACTTCCGTGCAGTCTTTAATATGCTCGTTTAGTTTTTGAGAGTTAGAAATTGTAAAAGACAAATCTAACCCCCCACTTAATTTACTAATTGAAAAACTAGAGTAGCATACTCTGTATGAAAGTTTATCTAAAACTTCGTTTAAACACTCTTTTAAAATAGGCATAAATTCTTCACGTTTGTCCTTTATGCCCGAGTATGCAAAAAGCATATCGTAGTCAATAGGGATATTAGAAAAAGTTTTAGTTAAAACTGTCATTGTAAACCTATAAGTTTAGACACGTTTTCTTTAATTTTTAAAGCAACTTCAGGCTTGTTCATAGTATAAACGTGTACGTTTTTAATGCCGTTAGCGTAAAGGTCAATAATTTGGTCGGTGGCATAGATAATGCCTGCTTGTTGCATCGCTTCGTTAGACCAACCAAATTTATCAACTAAAGCCTTAAAGCGTTGTGGAACGAAAGAGCCCGAAAGTTTTATAGCCCTGTCTAATTGGTTAGCGTTAGTTATTGGCATTATGCCTGCAATTACTGGTACTGTGATACCCTCTTCGCGAATTTTATATAAAAAGTTGTATAAAAGGTTATTGTCAAAGAACATTTGGGTAGTTAAAAAACTAAGCCCCGCATCAACTTTTTGTTTTAAAAAACGTATATCTTCAACTTGGTTTTTGCTTTCAGGGTGAATTTCAGGATAACAAGCACCGCCTATGCAAAGACTACTATCAAACTCTTTTATATCCTTAATTAAGTCAATAGCGTGTGAGTACGCCCACTTTGACCTATCCGTTTTTTCAAGTTCAGGTGTTAAGTCACCACGGAGAGCAAGAACGTTTTTAATGCCGTACGACTTTATTTCGCTTAACTTTTGGCGTATAGTTTCTTTAGTAGAAGAAACGCAAGTTAAGTGCGCTATTGTTGGAACGCCGTACTTTTCGTTTATATTTTTGGCTATTTCAAAAGTAAAGCGGTCAGTTCCACCGCCTGCGCCGTAAGTAATACTCATAAACGACGGTTTAAGTTTGGCAATTTCTTCAGTTGCGACTTTTACGCTTTCAAAATTAGTTGAAGTTTTTGGTGGAAAAACTTCAAAAGACAATGAAAGTTGATTTTTTTTAAAAATTTCAGTTAACTTCATATATTTACCCTAATAAATATTATTATACTACAATATTTTTAACAATTCAATTAAAATTTTAATTATTTAAAAAAATAAAGGAAAGTGAGTAAAAGAGATAAAAATTTTTGCAATTTTTTAAAAAACTTATTTCAAATAATTGATAAATTTACTAGTTTGTTTTATAATATTTATGATATTTATTTAAAGGTGGTTCATTATGGATTATCAAGGAACTATTTCTCGTGGTATACGTGCCCCAATTATAAAAAAGGGTGACGACCTTGTTAAAATTACAGCAGATTGCGTTGTTAACGCATCAAAAGAACACGGTTTTCCGCTTCAAGATAAAGACGTTGTTGCTATAACCGAAGCAGTGCTTGCACGTGCGCAAGGCAACTACGCTACTTGCGACCAAATCGCTAAAGACGTTTCTGAAAAGTTTGGCGACAATACCGTTGGTCTTGTTTTACCTATTTTTTCTAGAAACAGGTTTTCTATGATTTTAAAAGGTATTTCTAAAGGCGTTAAAAAACTTATTGTACAACTTAGTTATCCAAGTGACGAAGTCGGCAATAGTTTTATCACTCCAGAGCAACTTATTGAAAAGGGTGTAAACCCTTACGTTGACGTGTTTACTGCTAAAGAATTTAAAGAAACTTTTGGTGACGTTAAACATAGGTTTACAGGCGTTGATTATATTGAGTTTTATGAAAAAACAGGCAACTGCGAAGTTATTTTAGCAAATAATCCTTGTGAAATTTTAAAGCATACTAAATACGTTATAAACGCTGATATACACTCTCGTAAAAGAACTAAAAACGCTCTTTTAAAAGCAGGTGCTGAAAAGGTTGTTAGTTTAGATGAAATTTTAACCTCTTCAGTTGACGGTAGCGGTTGTAATGCAGAGTACGGCGTATTAGGTAGCAACTTAGCAACTGAAAATAGCGTAAAATTATTCCCAAGGGATTCTCAAAAGTTTGTTGACAGTTTAAGTCAAGAATTATTCGCTAGAACTGGTAAACGTATTGAATGTATGGTATACGGTGACGGTGCGTTTAAAGACCCTGTTGGCGGTATTTGGGAACTTGCAGACCCTGTTTGTTCTCCAGGATACACTAAACTTTTAGAAGGTAAGCCAAACGAAGTTAAACTTAAATACATAGCCGATAACGAACTTGCTAATTTAAGTGGCGAAGAAGCAATCAACGCTATGAAAGAAATTATCAAAAACAAAGAAGGCGACCTTACTAATAATATGAAAAGCCAAGGTACAACTCCAAGGCAAATTACCGACCTTTTAGGCAGTTTAGCCGACCTTACAAGTGGTAGCGGTGATAAAGGTACTCCAATTATTTTAATTCAAAATTATTTTAAAAACTTCTCAATGTAAAAAAATTATGGCAAATAAAAAGGGCGTAATTATAATAAATGCGTATTCCTCTTTAGCGTCTAGCGTAAATCAAGCGACTAGGCTTAAAGAGGAATTTGAATATTTAGGCGTTAATATAGATATTAAAAGAAACGTAGAGTTTTCTAGTATGGTTAAAGACGGTAAACTCGTATCTGGTTTTGTAGATTATGATTTTTGCGTGTATTTAGACAAAGATAAATACGTGTCTGAAATTTTAGAAAAACTTGGTATGCGTCTTTTTAACAAACACAATGCAATAAGGGTTTGTGACGATAAAATGCGAACTTATATCGCCCTAGCAAATAACGGCGTTAAAGTTATTGATACTATCCCCGGAGCGTTATGTTATACTGAAGACGCTATCGTTCAAAATGCGGAACTTAATAAAATTATAAACGAACTTGGCTTGCCAATGGTAGTTAAACAAAACTACGGCTCTTTGGGTAAAGGCGTTTATAAAGTAGAAACATTTGACGAATTAAATCTTTTAGCAAACAAACTTAAAATGACTGAGCACTTATTCCAAAAAATGATAACTACTAGTATTGGGCGTGATGTTAGAGTAATAGTAATAGGGAAAAAGGTTTTTGCTTGTATGGAAAGGGTTTCTAAAACTGACTTTAGGTCTAATATAGAACTAGGTGGCGAAGGAAAACCTTTTGACTTGCCAATTAGTTTTGTTGACGTAGCCGAAAAAGTGGCAACCATTTTAGACCTAGATTATTGTGGAATTGATATTTTAATGGGAGAAAATAACGAGCCTATTGTTTGCGAAGTAAATTCTAACGCTTTTTTTGGTGGAATTGAAAGCGTGACTAATAAAAACGTAGCAAAAGCGTACGCTGAATACATTTTAAATAATATATAGTAGTTTATGGATAATTTAACTTTATGGAAAAATTTAATAGGTACACCAACTAATTACGAATACGAAAAGTCTTTTAAGTTCGTAAAAAAGTATGAGTACGAAAATTTTGATTGCGAATATTATTTGCAGGCAAACGGCGTTGGCAGTTTAGGTAAGCCCACTTATCAAAGGGTACTTATGACTATTCCTAAAAACATAAAAGGTAAAGCGCCTGCCGTAGTTATTCCTTTTTATTATCCTGAAAGAATGCTTGGCTTTAACCCTTGTGGAGAACTTAAAGACAGTTCGTATCCTATTATGCAAGAACTTGCCGAGCGTGGTTTTATAACAATATCAGCAGAAGCCTATTACCTTACTTACTTAAACGAAAAAGAAACTTATGACAAAGTTGACTTATGGCAAAAAAGTGGTGACGCTTTAAACGCGAACCACCCTAATTGGTGTGGTGTGGGCAAACTTATAGCGGACACTCAACTTTTAATAGACGTTTTAGAGTTAGATAAAAGAGTTGACAGTCAAAAGATTGCAATATGGGGGCACTCTTTAGGCGGCAAAATGGCATTTTACACAGGCTCTTTAGACGATAGAATAAAAGTTATTGTTGCTAGTGACTTTGGTATTATTTGGGAGCAAACAAACTGGCAAGACGCGTGGTATTGGGGCGAAAAGTTAAAAGATTTAAAAGCAAAAGGCATTGACCACAAATCTTTACTAAAAGCATCTAATAAAAAACCGTTTTGTATAATTGCCGGCGAATACGATAACGACGATAGTTATAACTTTGTTTACAGTATTGAAGATTATAAAGACTGCAAAGATAGATTACTTGTTATAAATCACCAAACTGGTCATAAACCACCTAAATATGCAAGAGACTGCTCATATAGTTTTATAGAATACCACTTAAAATAATGGAGTTATCACAACAAAAAACACCTTTTCAAGCGAAAAGGTGTTTTTAAATGTTTAGTTTTACTATTTTACGTCAACAGACGTTTTAGTTTTTCTACTTTCTTCAGCGGCGTAAACAAGTAAGTGGCCGTTGATTGAGTCGTCAATGCTAGTTATAGAAATTGACGATTTGTCTCCGTTAAGGTAGGCGCAAAGTTCGTTCATAATAGCATAGTCGCCACCGGCGTGACCTGAGTAGTTAGAAGAGTTTTTAATTTTAGAATTTATATCAATAACTTCTTCGTCGTACCAAAATCTATCCCCACTTCTATCAAAAGTTCTAAGGATAAACTTACCTTCTTCAGTAGAACCTTCAATTTCGCCGTGAGTACCGATAATGTGCATATTCCTACCTGCTTTTGAAGTACCGCCAACCATAGTAAACGAACAAATAGAGCCGTTTTCAAATTCTACGCTCAAGGTTTGTCTGTCACAAATATCGCCACCACTCTTATATGCGCACCTACCGTAGTCGTGCCATTTTAAATATTCCACTTTTTCTTCTTTTGTAATAGTATCAATAGGCTTATTCATATCAAGCCAAGTTTGGAAAGGAAGAAGGTCTTGCTCTAAGTGAATTTTTTGAGCAGAGTACAAGCATGTGTCGTTATTAGGGCAGTTATAGCAAAAATCAGTAGCGTTCTTAGGGCGCATTGCTTCGGTAAATAAAGACCTACTACCAATACTCATAACCCTAACAGGCTTTGTTGAGTTATTGAGCCAACAAATAAGGTCGGTATCGTGGCAAGACTTAGCAAGTAAGAACCCAGAGCCGCACTTTGCCTCGCTATTCCATTTACCCCTAACGAAGGAATCCATAAAGTGAGCAATCCAAACGTGTTCGTTCATTTCCATAGTTAAAATAGTACCTATTTTACCTGCGTTTATAATTTCCTTTATAGTTTTATAGAAAGGAGTGTATCTAAGTACGTGGCACACAAAAACGTTAACACCTTTTTCTTCAGCAAGCGCTTTAATTTCAAGTAGTTCGCTCTTTTTAGCGGTGACAGGTTTTTCAATAAGCATATTATAGCCTGCGCCTATAATTTTAAGTGCGGTTTCGTAGTGCATTTCGTCCATAGTAGCGTTGATAACTATGTCGCACTCAACGCGATTATCTAAAAATTCGTCAAGACTGCTAAAAGCCATATTTTCAGGGATAGAATATCTATCGCAAGCACTTTTTCTAGCAAGTTCTCTAAGGTCAACGACAGCAACTATTTTAAGTTCTTCTGGTTTTATTAAAGAGTAGTCGCAATATACGCAACCTCTGTTTCCAGCGCCGACAAGTACGGCTTTAATTTGTTTCATTTTTATTTCTCCTCGTTGTTTATAAGATTAGTTATGAATTTATCAAGTATAGGGTTATAGCCTATACAACCTTTAATACAAGAAAGAGTTGACAACGTGACAGTACCTTTACCGTACTTTCTTTCCGCCATAACCATTTTGTGTTTTTTGTGAAGTTTATATTGTTCTCCGCCTGTGTATTCGTAGGTGTATAAAATTTCTTCGCTATCTTCCCAATCAAACTTAAACCAGTTAGTCAAGTCTTGATATCCCATATCGTTATTGTAGAAATTGTTAAAGTCCATAACGTCAAACTCTTTGGTATATCTATGAGTTTCGCTTCTGTTTATCCAAACGTTTGCGCCAACTTCTTCAGGTAAAGTGTTAATTTTAAATATTACGTCTTGACCTAAAATATTAAGTGGCCTATTAGTAAACACGAATAATCTACCGCCGTCAAAGGCAAATTTTTCAAGTTCTTCTTGGTGGTCTGTAAAGTAAGCAACGTCGGTAATAACGGTGTTTTTATCAATCTCGCCCCCGCAAACTTTTAATATATCTTGTACTGAGTCGCCTAAAACAAGTGGAGTGACTTTAGATTTTTCTATTCTAGGAAGAACCCTAAACTCAACTTTATCGTAAGATGTTTCAATGCCTTTTGCCTTAGATAATACTTCAATAGTACCAACAAAGTCAGTAGGGATATCGTAAACAACGTCGCCAAAATACGTAGCGTTTGCAAGGTTTGCAATAGCCGTCTTTTTATGACCTTGAACGACTTTGCCGTTAGCAACTACTTTAATATCTACCTTTAATTCGTAGTCTTTGCCATAGTCGTTAAGGGCGTAAACTTCAGTCACTAATTTTTCGCCTGAGTAAAGGGTGTATCTATCACGCCTTAAGTTAACCCTAAGTGGAATTAAACACTCTTTATAAGTGTAGTAAGCAGGCTTTGGTATTCTATCAACGTCTACTAAAGTTTTAGTCCAGCCACAAGGCCAACAGTCAATTAAAAGGTGAATAGCACTGCTTTCAATATAGTCGGCACGTCTACGAAGTGCATAAGTGAGTTCTTTAGTCGCCATTACTTGGTGCTTTCTACTTTCCCTTATCCAATCTCTTGCATTTTCTTGTTCAGGGAAGAAACCGCCGTGTAAAACGTAGCATTGACCAGTTGCAATGTTTGCAGGAGACCAGGTTTCAGTATCAGTTTCAGGGTACCAGTCTTTAGGACAGTATTTTTTCATAAGTTCTAAACTATCTAAGCCGTCGGCACCGTATTCGCCACAACTTGTCATCCAGTCCTTTCTCATTGGTGGGAGATAGCCTTTATTAAGTCTACCTGCTTCTATACCGTGAGAAATATACCAATAAGTGTAGCAGTGGAAATCGCTAATACCCGTAGTTTCTAAAATAGGAGCGTAGTCGCCCTCGTTGAATTTTAAAACTCTATCAGGGTTGAAAACTTCAATAACTTCTTTACCAGCGTTAAAGAATTTTTCAAAATCACGCCTTGAAAGGTTGTATTGCTCGTGTCCCCAACAAGTTTTATCAAGCGTTTCGTTACAGAAAGTTTCAACTACAACAGATGGGTGATTTCTAGTTAAAAGTTCCATTTCTTGAACTTGTTTTAACGCAGTGCCAACTAGGTTTGGTTTTAAATAACTAAATAATGGAAAGTCAGTTTGACAAAGCATACCCGTCATATCAAAATAGTCGTAAATCTTTTTAAATACAGGGCGTTGTGTCATACGATAGAAGTTCATATTTGCAACTTTAGCAATAGCGATATCGTCTAAAAGTTGTTCGTCGTTATTTTCCATAACGGCACGCGGTAAGTGCCCCATTTCGTTAGCGCCACGAAGAACGATTCTTTCATTGTTAAAATAGAATTTGCCCTTTGGAGTGCTATTTTCGTCCATATGGAATTTACGCATACCAAAGTGAGTTTGCTCTTCGTCTATAACGTCGCCGTCAGGGGAAATAAGAGTGACTTTAATATCGTAAAGGTAAGGCTCGTCTAAAGTCCAAAGTTTAAAGTCGTCTAACTTAAATTCTTTAACTAAATAGTTAGTGCTAACTGCAATTCTATTAGTTGTGTCCTCAACGTTTTCAAAAATAGTTTGTCTAAAGTTTTTACCTTCTAACGTATATAAAACTTTAAGTTTAGGACCAAGTTCGCCAAAGTTAAAAACGGTAGTGTTAACTGTAATTTTACCGTCGTCAATATTAGGTCTAACGAAAATGTCGGTAATTTTAATTTTATTGCTTTCAACAAGTTCAACCGTTCCAACTATACCGCTACCTGCAGGACAGTGGTGCCAACCGAGTTTAGGTTCGTCATAACCAAAACTTGTAGCGCCGTAAATCTTGTCGCCAAAAGTTCTAAAACCGTCAACGTAAACGCCTGTGGTATTATAATCGTTTTTAACGACTACTACTAAAGTGTTTGCGCCCTCGTGAATATATGAAGAAATATCAACCTTAAATGGAGCAAAGAAATTTACGTGCGAGCCTGCAAGCCTACCGTTAATATAAACTTCGGCTTCGTAGTCAACTGCTTCAAAATTAAGAACGTACGCTTTATTTTCATCAACTTTACTAAAGTTAATGTCGGTTACGAAGAAAGACGCATATCTTCCCTCAGGTCCCCAATAATATGGTAAAGTAATTTTCTCAAACTCACCTTTTTTGTTTAAAACTAAAGAGAAATCTTTTTTATCTTCTTCAGTTTCACGCCTATATAAAAATTCCGTTAATTGAGTTTTCTTAACAGGAGTATTTATTTCGCTAGAATATTTTCTTAAAAATGGGCGGAATTTTTCTTTAACCGCCTCTTTTTCAAGTAAAAAGTTTTTATATGCTTCTTCTTCGTTAAATACAGGGTAGTCAAAATTAGCAGGAGCACACTTTTCAATGTCTATATGATTTATTTTTAAAGGTTCAAGTTCATCAAGCCTTTTAATTTCACCGTTCATTCCTTTACCGCCTGCGGCGATGGCAATAAATCTATCGTATTCTTTTTGGTTTTTGCTGCTCATAAAATTCTCCTTTAGGAATAATATAATTGTTGTGACAATTATATAACAAATATTTTAACAAATCAATAGTTTTTTAAAATTAATTATACAAAAATACATTTCGCCTGTTATTGTGTGTTGGGGGTTGACAAACGTTAAGGTTTGTGTTAAAATTATTTTCATTATTATAAAAAGGTGATATTATGTGGGAATATATTGCAACTAATTTAGAATACTTATTAAGAATAATTTTAGCCGGTGTGTTAGGTGGCTTTATTGGTATTGAAAGAAAAAGAAGGGGGAAAGAAGCAGGTTTAAGAACACACGTTATAGTTGCTATGGCCTCTACCTTGATGATGGTTATTTCTAAATACGGCTTTAGCGACCTTTATAGTAATGATAAAATAAGTGTTGACCCAACTAGAATTGCTTCGCAAATTATAACTGGCATAGGCTTTTTAGGTGCGGGTATGATTTTCGTTCAAAAGAAGACTATTAAAGGCTTGACTACGGCAGCGGGTGTATGGGCGACAGCGGGCATTGGTATGGCTATCGGTGCAGGCATGTATTTAATTGGCGTAGTGACGGCAATAATTATAATAATAGTTCAAGTTTTAATGCACAAAAACTTTAAATTTTTACAAGTTCATAACGAAGCGAATATTTCTCTCACTATCGTAGATAGTGCCGAAGCCGTTTCGTATCTAAAAACGTACTTTTCTTCGTTAAACGTTCACGTTGAAAGTATGAGCGTTAAAAAGGGTGCAAACTCTACTTTAGACGTTGAAATTGAAGCCCTTATTCCTAGCGATTTTGAGATGGTTGACCTACTTAATTACGACGCTAATTACATAATTTCGTTAACGATATAAGGAGATAAAATGAACAGTTTAGAAACCCTAAAAAATAAAAGACTTTTCTTGTTTGATATGGACGGAACTATATATTTAGACAACGATTTATTTGACGGCGTTATAGACCTGCTTAGCCACATAAAACAAATAGGCGGAAAGTATTTATTTTTGACCAACAACTCTTCAAAGAGTGTAGATAAGTACGTAGAAAAGTTAAAGAACTTAAATATATTATCTACTAAAGAAGATTTTCTAACGTCGGTAGACGCTACTATTTTTTATCTAAAAGGCAAAAATTATAATAAGATATATGCTCTTGGAACGAAGTCGTTTAAAGAGCAATTAAAAAAAAGCGGGCTTAATATAGTAGATGGTTTAGTTGACGGAATTGACTGTTTGCTTATGGGGTTTGACACGGAACTATGTTTCTCTAAATTAGAAGATGCTTGCAAACTATTAAACAAAGGCGTTGACTATATTGCGACTAACCCCGACCTTGTTTGTCCAACAAGTTATGGCTACGTTCCAGACTGTGGTAGCGTTGCAATAATGTTAGAAAACGCAACGAAAAGAAAGCCTATATATATTGGCAAACCAGAGCCAAAAATGGTAGAAATGGCTCTTGAAAAAACAGGGTACGATAAAAACCAAGCCGTGCTTATTGGCGATAGATTATATACCGATATCGCTTGCGGGGTAAACGCAGGTATATCAACAATTTTCGTTCTTAGTGGCGAAGGCACTTTAGAAGACTTAGAAACTACTGAAAAAAAACCTACCTACGTTTTAAAAGACGTACAAGAACTATATAATATATTAAAAAGCAATTAAAAAGTTGGCGATAAATTCGCCAACTTTTATTTTTTTATATTTTAGTATGCTAGTTCAAAAATTGCTTTTATTTCGCTATATCCTAGTGGAATATAACTTTTAATTGTTCTAGTGTTATTATAGGTAGTCATTAAAGTTAAGTCTTCAATTTTTTCTTTTGGTATATTAAAGTCTTTAAGTGAAGACGGCATACCTATATAGGTAAAGAAATTTTGCATTTCTGTTATACCTAATAATGCCGCTTTTTCGTCGTTATCTTCAGAAACGTCAAATACGCTTCTTGCAAGTTTAGCAAATCTTGAAGGGTTTTGTTTGTATATAAACTTAGCCCAAGCGGGATAGAGTACGGCAAGCCCTGCGCCGTGCGCAACTTCGTCGTAAAGTCCGCTTACTGAGTGCTCTAATTGGTGCACGCCTAAATATGCTTCTCTACCGCAAGACGTAAGGTCGTTATGCGCTAAACTTGACGCCCACATTAAAGTTGCCCTTGCTTCATAGTTTGTTAGGTCGTTAACAACGGTTTTACTTGCTAAAACTATTGATTTTAAAATACTTTCAGAAACTCTATCAGTTAAGTCAGTATCAGGGTGAGGTGTAAAATAACGCTCTAAAGTATGCGTCATCATATCTACTATACCACACGCTGTTTGGTACTTGCTAACGGTATACGTTAGTTCTGGGTTGAGTATAGAAAATGCGCACCTAATAAGTGGAGAGCCAAAGCCCCTTTTAGAGTTTAATTCCATATTTGTTAAAACGGCAGAACCACTCATTTCGCTACCCGCTGCCGAGTGTGTGAGTATTGAGCCTACGCCTAAAGCGGTAGTTGGCTTATATTTGCCCGTCATTATATCCCAAATATCTACGTCAGTCGTTGCGCCGAGAGCCGTTGTTTTTGACGAGTCTAAAACGCTACCGCCACCAACTGCTAAAATAAACTCAACCTTTTCTTCTTTGGCTATTTTAGCGGCGTTTCTAACAAAAGAAACTTTAGGGTTAGCCTCAACGCCACCGCACTCAATAACCGTAATACCGTTTTCTTTTAGCGACGATATAACTTCGTCATAAAGCCCAGTAGTTTTAATACTGTTTTTACCGTATTGCATCATTATTTTAGTGTAGCCAAGTTCTTTTATTATTTTGCCTACTTCTTTATGCTTGTCTTTGCCAAAATAAATTTTAGTGGGGGTGTGATAAATAAAATCTAACATAATAATCTCCTAATTACGTTCATTATATAATAAATTGGAAAAATTTACAACACTAATTTTGTTTTTGCATTAAAAAACCACTAGGTAAACTAGTGGTTAATTTTTATATTTATAGTCCGATATATACGGCTAATAGTAAAAATGCTACCGAGAAAACAAATAGCATAACTTGGAATACGCCCGTCCGCTTAAGCCAACTTAAATAACTTACGTTTGCTAAACTTAAACCTATAATTAGCGTACCGCAAGTTGGGTATAAAACGTTGGTATAGCCGTCGCCAAATAAAAATGCTAAAATTATAATATTTACGCTAATGCCAGGTAGTGGCGCTAGTGTTAAAAGCGGAATTAAAAGTAATGCCTTAGCAAGTGAGCCTGGGATAAAGAACTCAAACACCAATATTATAAGGTACAATAAAATAACCGAAATATAGGGCGATTGCTTGCTCATAAAATTATGGCAGTAATAAAAAGTTGTGTGTAAAATATTTCCTTGCTCTGCAATATATTTAACGCTAAAGGCAAGCAAAACTATAAATATTGACGGTGCAATATCTTTCGCTCCACCTACAAACGCTTTAAAAGTTTCTCTTAGCGAGCCTAACGATGTTGAGCCAATAATAAACGAGCCTACAACGAAGGCTATTGCCATAAACACCATTCCTAGACCCAAGTCTGCTAAAACGGGGATAATAGAGAATACGACAATCACTAAAAGAGCAATTATAAATAGCGTGCTTACCATTTTGGTTTTTGCCATATAGTCTTCAATAACGTTAGCAGGTAAACGCTCAAACTTATTTTCGCATATAGCATCAGGGTTAGCCTTTTCGTCTTTTTTTGCCATATGAGTTAAATATATGCAAGTTAAAAAGTAAAAGGTTATAAACATAACCGTTCTAAACCAAAGACCGCTTAAAATAGTTATACTCGCTAAGTTAGATGCAACGCCAACGGTAAAAGGGTTAAACATAGCGGTAGTAAAACCAACGCCAGTGGTTATTAAAATTAAACAAGCGGCTTGTTGTTTAGACCAGCCCATTGCCTTAGATATTGCTAAAAATATAGGAAAGAGTATTAAAAGTTCTTCTTGAAGACCAAAGCAAGATGCTAAAAGCATTAGTAAAAGAGTAATAACCCAAATAAGCAAATATCTTTTATTATAAAACTTATTAACTATTACGTGAACGATAGCAACTAGCGCCCCCGCCTTATCTAAAACTTTAAACGTTCCGCCTAAGACTAATAAAACGGCTATAATTTGAATAACGTTAAGATTGCCGTCGCCAAACAAAAGCGCTTCTATTGGTGACGTAAGCCAGCGCCAAACAGGCAGCCTAGTAGAACTTTTTATAAAAGTAAAAGAGTCTGGAATTATCGCACCAGTTTCGTCGGTTAAATATTGACCTGCAGGCACTATAAAAGTTAAAATGCCTACAAAAACCATAATTGCAAAGAGTATTGCGCAAATGGTAATAAAACTTTTTAAACTAAATTTAAGGTCAGAATTTAATTCTTTTTCAGTAGTACTCATTTTCTTATTCGCCTTAATAAAAATTATTTTAAGTTAAAATTTAATATTGGCGCTATAAAATCCTTTGTTAGTTTTTATTATTATACCACCATAAACAAAAAATAGCAAGTACACAAAATAAATACGCAAAATAAAAAAACACCTTGCAAATCGCAAGGTGTTTTAAGTTTTAAAAATTATTCGCCTTTAAATGGTAAAAGGTCTGCAATTCTTGCTCTTTTAATAGCAGAAGCAAGAGTTCTTTGGTGTTGTGCACAAACACCAGTCATTCTTCTTGGAAGTATTTTACCCTTTTCAGTAATATACTTTTTAAGTTTTGCAATATCTTTATAATCTATAGTTTGAGCCTTATCAATACAGAAAGCACATACTTTTCTTCTTGGTGCTTTTCTAATAGGCTTTTTAACTACTGTTGCTTTTTCTTCCATTATTATTCTCCTTTAATTAAAATGGTAAATTGTCTCCATCGTCAACTTCTTCAAGAGTCATAGTACCCTTGCTAGACGGAGCGTCGCCACCCATACCGTCGCCACGGCTACCTGTTGATAAAAATTCAACTTCGCTAGCAACTATATCGGTAACAGTTCTCTTAATACCGTCCTTATCATCGTAAGTACGGGTTTGCAAACTACCTGCGATAGCAACTTTGCTACCTTTTTTAAGGAATTTGCCACAGTTTTCGGCTTGGGTTCTCCAAACAGTAATATTAAAGAAATCTGCATCTCTATTACCGTCAGCATTGACAAAAGTTCTGTTTACTGCTATTGAAAAACGGCAAAATGAAACGCCACTTGTTGTTTCAGAAATTTCTGGGTCACGAGTAAGATTTCCTATTAAATATACTTTATTCATACTTAACCTCCGCTTACGCTTTTGTAATTAAAATTCTTAAAATGCCATCTGTAATACGTGCAACTCTCTTAAGTTCAGCAACTAACGCTACTTCGCTTTCAAAAGTCATAAGAACGTAAAAACCTTCTGGCTTGTAGTTGATAGGGTAAGCAAGTTTCTTTACACCCCATTTGTCAACTTTCTCAACAGTACCACCGTTTGATTTAACAACGTCTTCAAATTTTGCTATAACAGCATCTCTTGCTTCGTCGTTAAGTTCGGTAGATAAAATGTAGAGCATTTCATACTTTCTCATATTTTTTAACCTCCTGGACTTATTGGAATATGGCTGACCTCATATTCAAGGTTGTGTGCGCTAAAAAAGAGCGCAAAACACCTACATAATAATGTAAGTGTAATAATTATATATAATATTTTATAAATTGTCAACTTTTTTAAACGACTTTAAAAACTAAAATTAAAGTCAAATTGTACCGTTAAAAAAATTAAAAATCCCGACAAAAAATCGGGAATTTTAAATTTATCATTTCATTGCCTTTTTAATTTTAGTTCTGGTTTAATTTTTTTATATATTCGTCGGTAGTTAGCCCACCTGTAAAGGTGACTGACTTTTTTAACACGTCAATATGCTCTCCACCATATAACTGCTCTAATTTTTGAGTTAAATAGTCAGGTCGCAAAGTATCGTTGCCAAATTTAAGTGTGGCAATAAGCGTTTCGCCGTCAAAATAAAGTGAAATTATTTTGTCACGAACTTCTTTTTCGTTTCCGTTTTTATCTATTATCGTAAACTCTTTTTTACTTAAAACTTCGTTTACGTCAAAGAAATTAAGACCGTTTATATAGTAGGTTGCGCTTTCTATTTCCGACGCAACTTTCGCCTTTTTCTCAGTCTCCCATACTTCTACGCATTTTATTCCTTTAGGTGTAAAGGCATTAAACCTTTCTAAAAAACCGTTAGCGCTTTCCTCGGTGTCTATAAGGCAGTACTCCGACTCACTTTTTAAACCTAAAGCAATAGGCGAACTCATAAAAATTAAGGTGTGAGGGTTAAAGCCTTTAGAATAGTTCATTTTAACTTCAGCACGTCTTAAAATTTTTGTTAAATGTTTTAAAGTATCAAGGTGTGGAATAAACTCTGCACCTTGTAATTTTGAATATCTAATTAAAATCATAATAGAGTACACCTCTTTTGAAGACCACAGTTTTTACAGCCCGATTGACAACCGCCAGAGCACTTGTTGTTATATGCTAGGTGTCTTTCTCTTAATAAAAACGCCTTGCTAATGCCCATATCTATAAAGTCCCAACATAAAGTTTTGTTTTCGTCAATCTCATTAGTATATTCGGTAGTGTCTACGCTGTTTTCTTTAAAGGCATTGTCCCAAACTTCGGGTTTAAAATGTTCGTTCCAACTGTCAAAGATAGCACCGTTTTTATAAGCCGTTAAAATACATTTGCCTACCTTTCTATCGCCCCTTGCTAAAATCGCCTCCATTTTAGATAACGAATAGTCGTTCCAACTAACCGATACGCCTTTTGTAAAGAGTTTTTGCTTTAAAATACTAAGTTTGTGTTCAACGTCTTCATAAGACACGAACTTTTCAAACTCAAAAGGAGTAAACGGCTTAGGTATAAAGGTAGAAACGCTCACGTTTATGCGTAAAGCCCTTAAGCGTTTAGGGTTTTGCGAGTATATGTTTTTAATCATATTAACAATTTCGCAAATGCCTAAAATATCTTCGTCAGTTTCTGTAGGTAAGCCCATCATAAAATATAATTTTATTGACGTAAAGCCTAAGTTAAAAGCCTTTTGAACGCCCTTTTCAATATCTTCGGTAGTGATGTCTTTATTTATTACGTCTCTTAGTCTTTGAGTTCCCGCTTCAGGCGCAAAGGTAAGACTGCTCTTTCTAGCGCTTTCGGCATAGTATTCTTCAAAACTGTCAATCCTAAGCGATGGCAAGGCAATAGACGTGTTTTTAGGTAGTTCTTCGTTAAGACTTTTTAAAAGGTCTTTTAAATTAGGGTAGTCGCTAGTGGATAAACTGTTCATACTAAGAGACTCAAACCCCGTATTTTTAATGAGCGAACACGCTGTTTCAGTTAGTGTTTTAATTGATTTGGTGCGAACAGGGCGGTATATAAAACCTGCTTGGCAAAATCTACAACCCCTAAAACAACCGCGCATAACTTCAATGATTGCCCTATCGTGTACGACTTCTATATTGCCAACGGGTTGAGTTTTAGGGAAAGTTGCGTTTTCAAGGTCTATACAAAAAGCCTTTTCAACCTTTTTTCCTTCAAAATGAGTAATGTTGCCGTCGTTATCGTAAACGGGGTAGGTGAGTGTTGGTACGTATACGCCCTTTATTTTAGACGCTTTTTGCAAGAAGTTTTTCTTGTCTTTTTCTTCTAAGGCAAGTTGGGTTAGTTCACGCATACTGTCTTCGCCGTCGCCTATAACGAAAAGGTCAACAAAGTCGGCAAGTGGTTCTGGATTACAAGCGCAAGGCCCACCTGCTTGTATTATTGGATATTCATCTCCCCTGTCTTTTGCAAGAAGGGGTATGCCCGCTAAGTCAAGCATATATAAAATGGTTGTATAACTCATTTCGTATTGGAGCGAAAAACCTAGCATATCAAACTCATTAAGCGGTTTTTTAAGGTCTAAAGAGTAGAGCGGTATATTGTTTTCTTTAAGCCTTGAGCCAAAGTCAGGCCAAGGAGCATAGCACCTGTCGGCGCAAGCGCCGTCTACGCTGTTTATTACTTCTGAGACGATGCGTATGCCAAGGTTGCTCATTGCAACTTCATAAACGTCTGGAAAGCAAATGCAGTAATTGAATTTTTGCAGGGTTAAGTCTTTAGTGCCGTATTCGCCACCAATGTAGCGCGACGGCTTTTCAACTTCAACTAAAATTTCATCAAGGGTTTTCATTTTGTTGTTCATTATAACTCCTAAGATAAATCAAGGTCACATTAAAAACGTAGCCTATCGTAATATTGTATTTTTTGAAAACATAATTTTTATTTTACACAACAAGGTATCTAAAAATAATCTATGTCATACCCTTGTCAATAGGCAATTACCATAGTTTATTATAATTTTCTACCATAACAATACCCCTTGGTATAATAATTGAATTTATTATACCTTTTTCATACAAAATAGTCAATAGACATAGTCAACTTGTCTGACAAAAGATTTGAATTTAGGTATAGAAAAAGTCAGTGGTTTTACTCACTGACTTAAATCAATTATTCAATAGTTAAAATATCTAAAAAGCCTGTAATATCAAAGACTTCCATAATACTATCGTTAACACCGATAAGTTTCATTGAGCCCTTTGTGTTCATAATCTTTTGCGCTTTTAAGATTACTCTTAAACCTGCTGAGGAAACGTATTCAAGTCCAGTCATATCAAAGGTCAATTCCTTTATATTTGAAACAACGTTATCAACTTCTTTTTCAAGTTCAGGTGCAGTTTGTGTGTCAAGTCTACCAACCACAACCAATGTTGCCATTTCACCATTTAATAATTTTTCAATAGTCATAATTTTAATCTCCTTAAAATTTTATTTTTTTATAATTTCCAAGTTTCAATCGGGTTATATAGAAAAGATAATTCGGATATTGGAGTATCAAGGCTTTCAGCCAACCTTTTTACTGCTTTTTTAATTTCTGGCGAAAAATCCAAGTACCAATCCACAGTTTCTAGAATATATTTTCTTTTAAATTCAACGTCTGTTATAAGTGCGCACTCTAAATTATGCAGTCTATCAGCACCTTTAACGACAAATGCAATTTTGTTATCTTTTATCGCCTTAATATACTCTTTCATATCATAGCCTTTTTGCTTTGTTAAAAGTTTTACCGCTGTCAAAATTTCTAAGTTGCCATATGATAAAATTTCTTTTTCGGTCGCGGAAGTATCTTCAAGCAAATCGTGAAAGAGTGCAGTAATTTGATAATCTTCGCCAAAACCCAAGTTTTTTACAATTTCACAAACGGCTACGGGGTGAGTAATATAATCATCTCCGCCAATACGTTTTTGCCCTTTGTGTTTTTCCGTAGCAAAATCTAAAGCTTTACGAACTTTTTCGCTATAAGGCATTTTTACTCTCCCTTTTGCTTTAGCAGTTGTACAGCCTGTCTTTCCGCTTTATCTTTACTTTTTAACGATATTTTTAGGAAGTCTACAATCTTATCAAAATCATAGTTCTTGTTCAAAAGTTCTGCACGGCATAAAAACCTAAGTGCAACTGAAGATGAAACAATATCAAGGTCAGCCACCGACAACGCTTTTTTTGCAAGGCAAATTGCTAAGTCGTAGTTTTCCTTTACCATAATTTCAATATCGCCAAGTTTTTTAACACCTAAAAACGCAAGTTGTGGAATATAACTTTCAGGGTCAATAGGCTTAATTTCTGCACCTGCAATATCTGCAATTTCTTTAATTAACGCTTGCATCTTTTTATTATGTAAAACATATTCGTTAAGCGAAATCATATTGATTGCAACGTCATCAGCATCGTCGGTGATAATGCGCTTTCTAATATCTTCGGTATAACCAACCATATTATCGCGTGCACGAACAAATTCGTCGTCAGCAAGTTCTAAAAGTCCTGCAAGACGTGCAAATTGTCTATTTATTTCTCTTGGAACACCAAAATCACTTTTATAACCTATATCGTGATGAATTGCCGACCAAGCGTGTTGCAAAATCGTTCTAATTTGCACTTCAAATTTCTTGCCACATATTTCATCTGGCCACTTAGGGAAATACACTGAAGACTTTGATTCAGGTAATGGGATGGCTTTTTCCGAATGCCACCAAGATTTGTGTGAACATCTTGTTGAATATCTAAAAAAAGAAGAAGCACGTCTTTCCTTCGATGCTGTAGCCGAGAAAGTATTGTCCGCTTTTAAGAATATCATAAACCCTGAAAAACCTTTTCCAACACAGGAAAGAAATATTATTCGCGAAATCTTTAATAGATTCAAAAGCGAAGATTATAATTTTGATTTCATTTGTTTTAATTACACTTCAACATTGGATAAATGTTTAGACATAGTCAAAAATTCTGCAGGTCTATTAGGTCAACATAGAAACGGGAATACTATTCACAGCCATACAGCAAGGCAATTATGCCACGTACACGGAACTGTAGAAAAAGAGATTGTTTTTGCTGTTAATGATGAAACGCAAATAGCTAAGCCCGATATCTTCGATTTTGAAGATGGCGAAATTTGTAAACATCTTTTGATAAAACAACAAGCAAACGAGTCGTATCAGGAAAATACCGACACAAAGGCTAATCAAATTTTACAGAGCAGCACGATTCTTTACGTATATGGGATGTCTCTTGGTGAAACGGATGCTCTTTGGTGGAATAGAATATGTACTTGGCTTCGTGGAAGTGATGCACGGCATTTAATTATACAAAATTATGCTATGTCGCATAAAGGCGTTTATCCATTACAATATCAGTTAGCCGAAAAAAGAAAAAAGAAAGAAATCCTTTCCTATTCTGACTTTGATGACAATATTAAAACTGCTTTAATGAAGCGCATACATATAACAGGTGATAATATTTTCTCGGAAATAAGTAATATTGCCAACGAAACAAGCCCAACCACTTCCACAATAGTAGAAAGCGAAAAAGCCATCGAACAAAACCAAAAGAAGGCAGTATAAAATCTAAAAAAATAGGAAAATATCCGGAAACGTGGGCTTTTGCCTATTGACTTCTATTTAACTTAATATCAACCCTATTTAGGCGAGTGGAATTTGTTCTACTTGCCTTTTTTATGTCTTAAAAAATATTTTAAGTTTAGACCGCCACGTTTTGCTCTAAAAATAGTAAAAAACCACAAAAAATGTGGTTTTTTGGTACTCCCAGCGGGTTTCTGCCCCTTGATAAGGGGAATGAGGGGATTGTCGCCACGACTTAGTGGGCGAACCTTTAGGTGAGATTCCCTATTGAAAGTAAAATAAGGCTGATTTTTCAGCCTTATTTTTGGTACTCCCAGCGGGAATCGAACCCACAACTAGCCCTTAGGAGCTTGAAATGTACTTAGAAATTAAATCTTTTATATTAAAAGTCGAACATAAAATTCGTTTTGTCAAATAAATTGTTTCGTAAAATTCGTATCGTTACGAAAAATTTGTAACGTTTTCTAACTTTTCTGATGAAAATAATTCAATTTCTATTCCAAATCGGAAAAATGCAATCCCAAAAATTTCGCCACTCCCGTTGAGAATTGACTCAAAAAGAATCTCAATTGTAGTCACCCCACTTTGGGTATTAACTGGTCATAAATTTGGAATTATAAAACGCATTTTTTGCAATTTCTCTCCCGTTGAGAATCAATCTCGTATTAAATCGCCGCCTATTCCATTTTTTAATAGAATAAGTAAAAGGTAGAATCGGCTACCTCCCTTATTTTTTGCTTTTTGTCATATAAAATGAAAAATATGGATATAATTACTATGGCGCTATCAGTGTGGCAAGATGACATACGCAACAGTTTTCAAAAGTTAGGTTGATATCTTGGAAAACTAAATCAACCAATTGGGGCAGGACCAATATAGCGCCTACTTTAAAAAGTCAACTTTTTTGACTGACTCGCCAAAATATTTTTTTGCAACTCGCTCAACATCTCCTACAATACGCAACTTTTTGTGATATAAGAAGTGCTTGTGTACGATACGTGTAATCATAGATTTAACTATTGATAGCTCTGTCTTGTCGTATAATTTATCAGCTTGAGAAGTAAACCCCTTAAAATCTCCAAGATTTTCTCGCATCATTATATGTTGAATAGTATAATTAGTTGACGTTCTATCAAACAACTCTATTGCAGGCATAGTTTTATCAGTTACCGATAATCTTGCACTTTGGTCATATGTATTTAATATAAATGTTTCAGCGGCTCTTATAAGAGCTTTTTTAATTTCTTCTTCTGCTACTTCTTCATTTTCAATCTTCAACATTTCTTGTATTGTCTTTACTATTTTTTCAAAATCTTCATCAAGACTTCTTAAAACATTAAAAATAATTTTATTGGGCAATACATAAATATTTTTAACTATATCTTCTTTTTCATTCTTCTTTAACCTGTGGTTGAAGCCAGGTAATATTTTACAAACTAAATTTGTTAGTCTCATTGCTTGGCCTAATTTATATGATTCTAATTCAACATCTTTTTTGTCATAATCATATAAATCTTTCTTTTCAATCTTATCTTTAGCAGTAACAGCCTTTTCAAACTTTTCATGACGTTCATCTTTATTCTTTCTATCTTCAGCTGTAGGAAGTTTTGCAATAATCGGACATGCTTGACTAAAAATAAACCCTATGTTCTTTTCGTCAATACTAAACTCCGGCCAATCTTTCATATGCTCTTCT
>JAZRNF010000020.1:0-4161 GCA_045648085.1 Christensenellaceae bacterium
TACTTCGCAAAATGCGAAACGTAGTGGGCTTTTCTTATGCACAAAAGATTAAATTCTAATAAGTTATATTTTTAGCCTTGTGGCTAAAAGTGATATGCCGTCGGCGTGATATTTTGGCAAAGCCAAAGTTATATTAAATAAATCCTTAACTTGCCGTAAGGCAAATATAACTGCGTAGCAATATAACTTGTCGTTAGACAAATATCACAAATCCGCTTGCGGATTTATTTAGTTGCCGAATCCCTTGTAGGGACTCGGCTTACTGTCGTTTTTTAATATAATATTAAACTTATCTATTAAATTTTCCTGGCGTTATGCCCGTTTGCGCCTTAAAGACCTTACTAAAATAATACACGTTGCTAAACCCGCAAGATATAGCAACTTCTTCTATTGTGAAAAGTTTGCTGCTTAGCATCTCTTTTGCGTGTTCTATTCTAACCATAGTTAAATATTCGTTAGGCGCAACGCCGTACATTTTTTTAAAAATAGAACGGAAACGAGATACCGAATATCCCGAAATTTCAGCAACGGTTGTGATTTTTACTTGCCTATCGTAAAATTCATCAATATAATACTTTGCACTCTCTATTGGATTTGGCTCTATCACGCTATACTCGGGATACATTTCATTAAACAAGTCGCAAAGGACTTCTTGAACTTGTGCGCGAAGTAAAGTTTGGCTTAAAAGCCCACTCTTTTCTCTTCCTATCGCTAGCCTTTCAATTTTATCTTTAATCTTTTTAGCGCGAAGAAGAGAAAATACACGTGTTTCACCCAAAAGCATGAGTAGATTGTCTTTTGGCGTTGCCGAATAAGAAACGACTATATACTCGGCATCGGTTTTACCAACGGCTTCTAACCTATAACAA
Source organism: Christensenellaceae bacterium (assembly GCA_045648085.1). Taxonomy (GTDB): domain Bacteria; phylum Bacillota; class Clostridia; order Christensenellales; family Borkfalkiaceae; genus HGM11412. The sequence continues at coordinate 870 of JAZRNF010000020.1, forward strand.
TCTCCTTCCCTTTGTAAAATTAGTTCACTTTCCTTTGCTAAATACCTTTTGCCGTCAGTAAAAACTATTTCTAGTTCACCACTCAAAACCAAAGTAAAACCAAAATACGCACGGTCTTTAGCAATATACACCTGCTTGTTTTTATAGCGTTTTTTACTTGCCGTCACTTTGTCTACAACGGAAAAATCTAATACTTGCATATTATACCCTAAACTGTTTTTATAAATATTTTACACTAAATACAGCATATTGTAAATGTTTTTAGTTGAATAATATAAATTTATTAGTAAAGAGTATAGTTCGTTTAGGTTTATTATATGTTTATTTTTTAGTAAAAAAAACGCCCAAGTGGGCGTTCAATTATTATTCATCATAAACAAGTGCATCTTGCAAAACTTGAGTGCAATAACTGCATTTTTCACATTTTTTATTACAAGAAGTAGTTTGTTGCCAAAAGTCTTTAGGAATTTTAGTAGAGTCTATTACGTAAGGCATAAATGCAGGAGAAAAACCAGGCTCAAATAAGTCAAGTAAGTTGCCTAAATACCTTCTTCGCGCATAAGAACCAATTACCATTGCAGGCAACCCATGTGCACGTGTGGCAAGTTTTACTACGTCTACAAACCCTTCATAATTATCAATATCTTCTGGTCTAATCCACGTATTTTGCAATACGGATACAAAGTTTTCTTTGTTTTTAAGATAATTCCAGCAAGCGTAGGGGGTCATTTTAACGTTGTCTTGGCAAGATATTTCGCTTTCATGCGCAATCATATTATCGTGGAAAATTTGTCCCGAACAATTACGCATACAACCACTATTTGCAAGCATAACAATTTTCTTGCCGTTTACTTTTGCCCATTTACTTATATCAGTAAGTGTTTCAATATCCCTATTACACTCTTTGGCAACACAAAAACTATCAAATACATGCGCAAGGTATTGCATACCTTTTATACTGCCTATCTTCATATTAACCGAAGCGCGAAGTTCAACGCCAGGATACTCTTCCTTAACCATTTGCGCTATAAATGGCGACGTGGTCGTCACTATTTCGGGCATAAGGTCTTTACTCTTTAGGCAGTCTATAACCGAATAAACCTTGCTTTTAAGCGTTTGGCTTATAGCGTCTGCACCGTAGCAGTTAGCGTTAAACAAAAGGTCAAGTTTTATTCCATTTTGCTTGAATTTTTTTAAGTCGCCCAAAAGCCTTTCTTGCAACGAATACTCAAAATATCCGTCACTGGAACTTACTGTCGGCCTACCACTTGGCATATCTATCCACGAAAAATAGATTTCTTCTATTGAGTAAAGATATGAACTTACGGTATCAAAAAACGATTCGTCGTTATATTGATAACCAACTGAAAACTTTAACATTTTTACTCCTAACGTTAGTCGGCTTCGTTCATTTTTTCTACAGGTTTCTTACCTTTAGCATCAATTCCCGTTTTGAGCATTGAGCCAAGGTCGCTAAGAGATGCTTCCGAATTGCCCTCAATCGGTTCGTAGTCAGACCAGTCCACACTCCAAAGTGGCTTTCTTCTAAACGGCTTTTTAAATTTATTTGTCATTACGCCACGTTTTTCAAGCATAACCATACAAGCACGAGTGCAACCCTTTGCACCACAAACGGCTTGACCTGAATTATACACGTTTTTAGGTTTATAGTAAAATGGCGAGTTTGCTCCTGGCATAATATCGTCTCTACCCATTTGGTAAGTGCCTTGACCTGGCTCACAAACGGTACCGCCACGCATTGCAATATCACAAGCATCGCAATCTAATTCACCCCATTCAACTTCGTGGCCTGCAAGGTTAATCTTAACCGTTTTTGTTGGGCTAATAGCGTGGCCTGGACATTCACGAACGCACGCCATACATTTATTACAAAGTTTTGGGCCATTATAAATTGGGTCTGGCTCAAGTTCAAGTTCGGTTAAAATTACGCCAATACGAACTCTTGGTCCAAATTGTGGGGTTATTAACATTTTGCTATAACCAATCTCGCCAAGTCCTGCAAGGTATGCACATATACGTAAGTGCAACATAATGTCTGGTGCAGGCTTGCCTTCTTCAACAGGCTTTGAATATCTGTCGCGAAGATTTCCGTTATTGTCAATAGCACGCCAGTCGCTTTGGTGACCAATAGGGATTGCTTCATAGCCTTCGTCTTCAATAATACGGCACATATTCATAACAGTCATTGGCATAAAATTATATGTAAGTGCTCCATAACCCATTGCCGAATAGTTTGAGAAGAAAGTTCCTTCTTCTATACCCCTTAAAGAACCACGCATAACCCTAAAAGCCATAACTATCATACTCTTTGCTTCAGGCATAATATATCTTGGGTCCATTTGCTTTGGGCAACCTTCAAACCTATCAAGCGAAGTAATACCGCAAATATCGGCACCACATTCATACGCTAATTTTTTTATATCTTGTGCGTTCATTGTGTTCTCCTTTATCAAATAAAAATTACATATACTTATATTATATAAGCATTTTATTTTTATTTCAATGTATTTTTCAACTAATTTTTATACTTTTCGCCTAAAATTAGAGAACTTGCAAAGCAAAAAATTCTTACGTCTAACTTGGCGTATCGGTTAAAAAACTTAACGCAAACATTCGCGATAAAACGGCGGAAAACGTTTGCGAGTTTTACAACTTAAATGTAAAGGAATATTTTCACCCGTTGAATGGGAAAAGTTTTTGACATTTTAACCAATTATTTTTTAACAAAATATTTTCGGCGTTTTACCGCTTAATAATTAGAAAATAAAATTTTAATTATATTTTTATATAACTATTTCTTGTTTGATAAATAAAATAATTATAACCTTATTTACAATAATTGCAATTGGTTATTATACCCTACATAAAAAGTTGATAATTATTAAAATCAATCCATTATTCTTGACTTTTATGTGAAAATAGACTATACTGTATTAGAAATTGATAGTGCAAGTATTTTTTTGAAACTCGCCAAAAATCAATTACATAACAAGATTTTAGAATTTTTATTTTATAAATGTTTAAAGTTTTTAATTTTGCATTTAACCTGCTTCCATAGTTAAATGGATATGTCGTAGCGGATACGACGGCGTTCGCAACTAGCGTTGCTCGGCTAAACAAGTACCTTGTTATACCCATTTAACATTAACTAATTTAATAATTTATGCTTCCATAGTTAAATGGATATGTCGTAGCGGATACGACGGCGTTCGCAACTAGCGTTGCTCGGCTAAACAAGTGCCTTGTTATACCCATTTAACATTAACTAATT
>JAZRNF010000021.1:0-17936 GCA_045648085.1 Christensenellaceae bacterium
AAATTTTTATTGATTTTTACTTTAATATTTTATATAATATATATATAGTTATTTAATAATTATACTATTTATTAACAATTAAATTGGTTTTATTATTTTATTTATCAACTTTAAAAATTTTTATTTTTTATTATAAAATACTAATTTTTTAACTTTTAAACATTTCAACATACATTACTATTATTAATACTACAATATAAATTTAAAAGAATAAAATTAATAATAACTAAAAAGGAGAAAATATGAAATTTATAGTAAACGGAATTGAACTTTCAAGCGCATTACAAAAAGTATCAAAAGCAATATCAACAAAAACTACAAATCCAATACTAGAAGGTATTAAATTATCTTTAAAAGGTGATGAACTTACACTTATTGCAACAGATACTGAAATTTCTATTGAAAAAGTAATAAAAGTTTCAACGTTTATTGAAGGTGAAACTGTTGTTCCTGGTAAAATTTTCTCTGACTTTATTAAAAAATTAGAAAGTGAAGAAGAAATTGAAATTTCACTTGAAGAAAATAAAATAAGAATAACTTATTCTTCTTCTGATGGTTTTATTCAAACTTTAAACGTTCAAGAGTTCCCAATAATAAATAAAGATATTAGAGAAAAATCTTTCACAATAAAACAAAAAGATTTTAAAGACCTTATTTTAAAAACAAACTTTGCTTGTTCTTTAGACGAAGCAAGGCCAATTTTAAAAGGTTGTTTACTTGAAATTGAAGGTGATAGAATTTCTTCAGTTGCTCTTGATGGTTTTAGGCTTGCAATATGCCGTAAAAAATTAGAAAATTCAACAGGTGACCTTAAAATAATAGTGACGGCAAGGGCACTTAACGAACTTATTAGAATTATTGAAAAAGACGATGATATTTTAACAATAGTCGTACAAAAAAATATATTAATGTGTGAAATAAACGGAACTTGTTTAATAACTAGGTTATTAGAAGGTGAGTATATTGATTACAAAAATATTATTAAAAACGATTTCTTATCAGTTGTAAGGGTTAATAAAAATCAATTATTAACAGCGATTGAAAGAGCGTCTATAATGGCTAATGATAAAAATAAAATAGTTAAGTTTGATATTAAAGAAAACTATTTAACATTATCTTCAAATAGCGAAATTGGTGCAATGAACGAAAATTTAATAATTAACCTTGAAGGTAAAGATTTATCAATAGCGTTTAATTCTAAATTTATAACAGATTGTATTAAAGTAATTGACGACGAATTTGTAAATTTACATTTTAACACAAAAATAAATCCTTGCGTAATTAAACCTTTTGACGGAGAAGAATATTTATATTTAATATTACCTTTAAGAATAAACGCGTAAAAAGTTGACAAAAGTTAAAATAAAAAGTATAATCTAAAAAGTACACTAAATTATAGGAGTTTAAAAAAATGAAAAGAACATATCAGCCTAAAAAAAGACAAAGAAGTAAAGTTCACGGTTTTAGAAAAAGAATGGCTACAAAAAACGGTAGAAACGTATTAAAGAGAAGAAGAGCAAAAGGTCGCCATAAACTTTCTGCTTAATTAGTTGGTAATTTTGGATAATAGACTAAAAAAACAAAAAGATTTTAACCTTGTATTTAATAAAGGTAAAAAAATTTATTCTAGTTCTTTAACTTTAATTTATTTAAAAAGTGAAGAGTTTAAATTTGGAATATGTGTTAGTAAAAAACACGGAAAAGCCGTTTTAAGAAACCGAATTAAAAGGTTAATAAGAGCGGCTTTTAAATCTTTTTCAAAAAATATTAAATATAATTATTACGTTGTTGTTTTACCAAAAATAAATAAAGATAATAATTATGATTATAATACGTTTTTAAAAGATATTGGTTATTTACTACAAAAAGGTAATATTATAAATGATTAAAAAATTTTTTATATTTTTATTAAAAGGTTATAGAAAATTTATTTCTCCAATATTAAAATCTAATTGTATTTTTACTCCTACCTGTTCTCAATATGCTATTGAAGCGTACCAAAAACATAATATTTTTACCGCTTCAAGGTTAGTAATATGGAGATTACTTAGGTGTAATTCTTTAAATAAGGGTGGTTTTGACCCTGTTCCAGACAATAAAAAAAATAAAAAATGGGTTCTTTAAAAAAACTAAAAGGAAAATAAATGAACGTTTTAAATTTATTAAATAGTGCATATAAAGTAGTGACCGTTTATAATGAAAGTGACCTTGGTAGAGTTCCGCTTTCAGGCGTAGCGGAATTTGTTGCAAAAGTTATAAATTTATTTTCATTTGGTGGCTCTATTGCAGTGGGAATTTTATTATTCTCATTACTTTTAAAAATTCTTCCATTACCACTTGATATTTATTCAAGGGCATCTGCAAAAAAAGGTGCATTAAAAATGGAAAAAATGCGTCCACAACTTGAAAAATTACAAAGGCAATATGCAAACAATAACGCTTTATATCAACAAAAGGTAATGGCTCTTTATAAAAGGGAAGGATATTCTCAATTTGCAGCGTGTCTTCCTACGCTTATTACTTTAATTTTCTTTATCGTTATTATTAATGCGTTTACACAATATTCTTCTTATGCTAAAATTAATACTTTTAACGAAATGGCTATTGCTTACAGTAATAATATAAAAGTTAACAAGTACGTAGAAAATCGTTATTATAATATTTTAGAAGACGGTAGTTTACAAATTTTAGATAAAGGCGATACGTCAGGCGCTTATAATGGTTATTTCTTTGACGAAGAGAAATATCAAAGTGAAGGTACTTTTGACACGCTAGTTATCAAACCTGCTCAAGACGCTGCTGCAGATAGATATTTTGAACTTAATAAAAATACTAAATTTTTATGGGTTAAAAATATTTGGGTAGAAGACTTACCTTGGAAAAAGGCTTTCATTACTAAAGAAGATTATTTAAATAAAACTTTTACTTATTCAAAAGGTTGTAGCACAAAAAATATCAGTTCTTCAATTAAAAATGAAGAAGCATATGATATTATTATGGGCTCAAGTAAACTTGACGAGGTTAAAGACCAATCAAACGGTTATTTAATTTTAGTATTATTATCTATCGGTTCAATGTTTATTTCTCAACTTATAATGAGTAAAAGCCAAAAATCACAACTTGAATTACAATCAGTTGACGGTGCAAACGGTACTGCGGCTCAAACGACAAAAATGATGATGTGGATGATGCCACTTATGTTTGGTGTGTTCTCGTTCATGTATACAGCATCGTTCTCGTTATATCTTATCGTAAGTACTTTATTCTCAACCGTTTCTACTTATTTTATAAATATTTTCGTAGAAAAATCTTTCCAAAAGAAATTACAAAAAGAAGAAGACGAAAAATACAATAAAAGATACGGTCGTATTACAAAAAAATAATATACACTATCGGTGTTTTCTATAAAAGGAGTTTTTATGCAACATTTTTACGGCAAGACTGTTGAGTCTGCTATTGAGACCGGCTTACAAGAATTAAATTTAACTAAAGAAGACGCTATTATAACTATTGTTGACGAAGGAGCAAAAGGCGTTTTAGGTTTTGGCGGTAAAAAAGCGGAAGTTATAATTGAAGCAAAAAAAGATAATGTTAAACGTGCAACTGACTTTTTAGATGGTCTTTTTGAGTTGTTAAACATACCAGTTTCTTGTGAGGTTAACGAAATTGACGATAAAATCGTTTATAATTTAATTACAACGTCATCATCTTCAATTATTGGATATAGGGGTGAGACGTTAGACGCTATTCAAACCCTTGCAGGTGCGGTTGTTAATATCGGCAACGAAGAATATAAAAGGGTAGTAGTTGATTGTGAAGGTTATAGACAAAAAAGAGAAGATACTTTAAAATCATTAGCCCTTCGCTTAGCGGATAAAGCGGTAAAGTCAGGAAGACCTGTCACTTTAGAGCCAATGAACCCATTTGAAAGAAGAGTTATTCACTCCGCTCTTGCTGATAGTGAAACTGTTAAAACCGAATCACAAGGCGTTGAGCCAAAAAGACACGTTGTTATTATCCCTAACAATTTAAAGAAAAATGATAAAAAAGGCTTTAAAAACAAAAAGGAAAAACAAAGCGGTTTTAAAAGCGAAATGATTAAAATTACTACAAAGACAAGTGGTTTTGGTACTTTCCTTGGCAACAGCCTAAAAAAAGAAGATTAAAATTATATCCATAGCAGTTATTTGCTATGGATATTTTTATTACCTTAAAAACCTTTTTTACACACTTTTTATACTATTAGCGCTAGATTATTAGTTTTGCGCTAATTAAAATATTGACAAAGCGAACTTATTATTACGTTGCTTATTTTTTTAACCAAATTAAGCCTAGTACCAATTAAAAGCCCCAAATCTTTTTCTGTTTTTTCGGCTACTATCGCTATTATAGAAACGTCGCCAATTTCGTTAAAATCTTTATTTACACCAAGCCCAGGCTTTATTCCTACGTCACTAAGTTTAATAACCCCAACGTCGCCACTTTTTCCAACAGCGGCATCAACAACAAGTATTTTAGATTTAGGGTGTAGTTTATTTATGGTCTTTATTAAAACGTTTATTTCAAGTGCCGTTATTGGGCTTTCTAACGTGCCGTAGACGTATGCTTTGCCTTTTAACTTATATTTAAGTTCACTGCCAATTATAGGCCCCAAACTGTCGCCTACAGATAAATCAGAGCCAACACACACAATGACGGGATATCTAGTGTTATAAAGCCTTCTAAGCCCCTCTAATAGTCCGTCGCTAGCCATAGGGGTATCAAAATTAAAAACGTATTGATTCATACTTTAATTATTGCCTAAAATCCCCACCTTTAAACTTTATTTTAATGAAAAATTTAATAGTATATTTTAGTTTTTATTAAAAGGGTAATAATAAGGTAATATATTTATTATCATATTATATTGACAAACATTTAACAAAGTGATAAAATTATTATATATTGTGTAGCGGTCGCTACAAACAAAATGCGAGGTTTTTATGTTAAATTTATTAGCGGGCTCAATGGTAAAAATAGGCGAATCTTCTATCGCTATTATTGACGTTGTTGCCATAGTTTTTTTACTAATCGCAGTAATAACGGGCATTTCAAAAGGTTTTGCAAAACAACTCCTTTCATTACTTGGTTTGGTTGCATCTATTATCGTTGCCGTTTTACTTTGCACAAAAGTTGCTACGTTCGTCACCGAAAATATGCCGGGATTATACGCGTCCGTTGAGGGTTTTGTTGCCAAAACTTTAAATATACCTACAAGTGCTGCGCAAACAAGGGAAGCGCTAGAAGTTGCAATGGCAAACTCTTCAGTTCCTGCATTTTTACATGAAGCGATTATTTCTTCAATAGTTGAGTCGGGCTTCCAAGTTAAATTGCTTGCAAAAGTGACAGGCTGGTTTTTGACAGTTATATCATTTTTATTCTTACTTATCGTTTCAAGAATTGTTTTTGGTATAATTAAAAAGGTTATTTACAAATTCGTATCACTACCAGTTATTAGAACAGTTGATAAATTATTAGGTGCAATATTTAGTTTAATTAAATGCACGCTACTTATTACAATCATATTATTAATATTATCAATATTTATGGGAGCAGGCATAAACAACCTTCTTATACCAGACGGCAACCCATCATTTATCAATAAGTATTTAGAGTTTGTAATGAATTTACCATTTATGTCTAACGTATTTGGAAAAATAATCGGGTAAAATTAATTAAATAATTAAGGACGGTTTTCCGTCCTTATTTTTTTGCTTTAAAATTTAAAAAACTTTACCTTTACACATAAGAGCACAACAAAACAGTAAACAATAGACAAACACTCAAAATGTAATAAAAAAACAGTAGCGCAAGAGTTTTAACAAAAACAACTTTTGTTCCACGTGAAACATAAATTTTTAACCTTTAAAATTTGAGTGGACAAAGAGAACAAAATAATAACTAAAGAAAAACATAAAATGTAAAATTTGCGATAAAATCGGCAATTTTAAAGATAATAAAGGCTAAAATGTTTCATATGAAACAAAATTTTAAACAAAAAAATCTTTTCAAAAAAGTAAAGGTATACACGCAAATTTAAAAAGAGATTAAAATTATATAATAAATGTATAAATAAAGGTTGAAATTTAAAAAAATATGTGATAAAATTAAAAAGCAAAGTTAAAATTTAAAAAACTAATTTCTTGCACTAAATCTATGCACCATATAAAATATTAAAGTGTTAAAAGGGCAATTTTTATAAAAACTGCTAGTGCAAAGGTTTTTAGTTGTAAAATTATACTTTTTAAGTTTATATATATTTAATAATATGAATATTATAATATAATAATGAAAATAATAAGTTATTATACGTTAATAGTTTTTTAGGAGGTATCATGAAAAAGAAAAACACAAAACTTTGGACCATAATTGTTGTGCTTGGTATTTTAGGGGTAATAGTTTTGGTTTATTTGCTAAATTCGCTATCGGTTGTTGATTGCACTTCTACTGAGTTTTTTAGAAGGGCGGGCATTACGGTTGTCACTGACGGCAGTGGCGATACTGATATTGTGTTTAGTTATGACGGTATTGATGAAAAAGAAAGAATTACAAAAGTAGTATTTGATTCTTATAACGTGGTTGGCTACGTGACAACTGGTGTTGATAAAAACGGCAAGCCTATATTTAAAGAAAAATATAACGCAAGTTATGGTAGGGGAACTGATAGTTTAATTTTTGGCGACAAGGTTGCCGACGTTCTTTACCAAAACGGTGTTGTGGTAGATTATACCGACCCTAACTCTGGTTCTTTTTTATCTTCGCTAGTATTTCCAATAGTTGTAGTTGGTCTTGGTTTTTTAGTTATTATGATAATGATGAGGTCGGTTAACGGCTCAAATAAGTCGGCGCTTGACTTTGGTAAAACCAAAGCCTTAGTGGCGCAAAATGTTAAAGTAAGGTTTTCTGACGTTGCTGGTGCCGAAGAAGAAAAGCAAGAATTAAAAGAAGTTGTAGATTTTTTAAAAAATCCTAAAAAATTCTCTAACTTAGGGGCAAGAATTCCTAAGGGCGTGCTTTTAGTAGGTCCTCCGGGAACTGGTAAAACTTTATTTGCTAAAGCGGTAGCCGGCGAAGCAAACGTTCCTTTCTTCTCAATTTCTGGTTCAGATTTCGTTGAAATGTTTGTTGGTGTTGGTGCAAGTAGGGTTCGCGATTTGTTTGCAACTGCTAAAAAGAGTATGCCTTGTATTGTGTTTATTGACGAGATAGATGCCGTTGGTAGACACCGTGGAGCAGGCCTTGGTGGCGGCAACGATGAAAGGGAACAAACTCTTAATCAACTTCTTGTTCAAATGGACGGCTTTGAAGCTAACGAAGGTATAGTTATTATGGCGGCAACAAACCGCGCAGATATACTAGACCCTGCGCTAATGCGTCCAGGTAGGTTTGATAGACAAATTTACGTTAATTTACCAGACGTTAAAGGTAGAGAATCTATATTAAAAGTCCACGCTAGAAACAAACCGCTTGCTCCTGACGTAAACTTTAAAGTGCTTGCAAGAATGACTGCTGGCTTTAGTGGTGCCGACCTAGCAAACTTATTAAACGAAGCGGCAATCTTGGCGGCAAGAGACGATAGAAATGCTATCACTAACGTAGACCTTTACGAAGCAATCAACAAAGTTTTAATTGGTCCACAAAAGAAAAGTAGGGTTGTTACGGAGTCTGACAAGAGAATTACCGCTTATCACGAAGCGGGCCACGCTATACTTGCAAGGCTTTTACCTAATTGTGACCCTGTTCAAGAAGTTTCAATTATCCCAAGGGGTATGGCGGCAGGTTATACTATGACAAGACCTGACGACGACAGTAATCATATAGCGAAAAGTAAACTCTTAGATGATATCGCTATGACGCTTGGCGGTCGTGTTGCTGAAGAATTGGTTATTAAAGATATTTCTGCAGGAGCGTCAAACGATATAAGCGTTGTAACGGAAAGAGCACGTAAAATGGTGACCGAGTGGGGCATGAGCGATAAAATTGGTCCTGTAAACTACGGTGGTGGCGACCAAGTGTTTATCGGTAGAGATATGCAAACAAAGTCTACCTACTCTGAAGAACTTGCAAAAACTATTGATTTAGAAATTGAAAACATTATAAAGACTGCGCACAAACGTGCAACGGAATTATTAAAAGCAAACAAATCAATTTTAGACAATATGGCAAGGGTTTTAATTGAAAGAGAAACTATTTATCAAGACGAAGTTGATATGCTTATGCAAGGTATGAGTGCTAAAGAAGTTATTGGTGCTATGGAGCAAAAAGACAACGTTGCGAAAGGCAACCCTTTCAAAAAAATGGAAAAACTTGTAAACTCTACTGAACAGGTAGAAGAGACAAAAACTGAAGAAACTACTGAAGAAATTTCTACAAAAGAAGAAAATTTAGATAAATAAGGAAGATTATGGGAAAGGTTATAGCATTTTCTAACCAAAAAGGCGGTGTTGGCAAAACTACTACTTGCGTAAACGTTGCAACCTGCCTTGCCGACTTAGGCAAAAAGGTTTTAGTAATAGATTTAGACCCACAAGGTAATGCTACTACGGGTTTAGGCATAAACAAAGGCGCTGTAAAAAACTCAGTTTACCAAGTGTTGACTGAAGAAGCGCTCATTAAAAACACAATGGTTAAAACAAGCATAGAAAACTTATCGCTAGTACCGTCTTCTATTGATTTGGCGGGTGCGGAAGTAGAACTGGTTTACTTAAAAAATAGAGAAAAAAGGCTCTTAGAAGCAGTTAAAAAAGAAAAGAAGGATTTTGATTATATATTTATTGACTGTCCACCGTCTTTAGGTCTACTTACTATAAACGCCTTAACTTGTGCTAGTAGTGTAGTAATTCCTATCCAATGCGAGTTTTTTGCATTAGAAGGTTTATCACAACTAATGCACACTATAAAACTTGTTATCAAACATTTAAACCCAAGCCTAGAGATTGAAGGCGTAGTTTTAACAATGTACGATGGTAGGGCTATTGCGTCAAGGCAAATAGCAGGCGAAATTAGAAACTATTTTGGCGACAAAGTATATAAAACCGTTATTCCTAGAAACATTAGGGTATCTGAAGCGCCAAGCCACGATATGCCGGTTATTAAATACGACCCAAAATGTACAGGCACGAAAGCATATACCGAACTTACTAAAGAATTTGTAGAAAAAGGAGAAAAAGCAAATGTCGGCAAACAGTAAAGGTTTAGGAAAAGGTTTATCAGTATTATTTCAATCAACTGAAGACGATTATAGTAAAAATTTAGGCGTGACGGCTGAAGATATTAAAACGGGCGTTTTTGAACTCCCTTTAAAAGACGTATACGCTAACCCTAACCAGCCAAGAAAGATTTTTGACGATAAAGCGCTTGGCGAACTTGCAAGTTCTATTAAATTAAACGGCGTTATTATGCCTATCGTAGTTAATAAAGACGGTAATGGCAAGTATATGATAATAGCGGGTGAAAGGCGTTATAGAGCGTCCAAACTTGCAGGTAAAGACAGTATTCCCGCAATTGTTAAAGAGTATGACGAAAGAAGAGTTAAAGAAATTTCTTTAATAGAAAACTTACAAAGGGAAGACTTAAATCCTATTGAAGCCGCAACCGCTATGAAACAACTTATGGACGACTACGGCTTAACTCAAGAAGAACTTGCCGAAAGAATAGCGAAAAGTCGTTCTGCCGTTGCAAATACTTTAAGACTTTTAAGCCTTGATGCCGAAGTTGTTAAAATGGTTGCTAACGGTAAACTTTCACAAGGTCACGCACGTGCGCTTGTGACTTTACCAGTAGAAATGCAAAAAAAGATTGCAAACGACGTTGTTAAAAACGGTTTATCTGTTAGAGATGCCGAAAAGGCAACAAGAGATTATTTTAATCCACCAAAAGAAGTTAAAAACACCAATAAGGCAAAACGCGCTTTAGAAATGAGTGCGGAACTTAAAGATTTAATCTTTAGAATGCAACAAACTTTCGGAACCAAAGTTGCCGCTATTGGTAATGATAGAAAAGGTAGAATTTACATTGACTATTACACGACTGACGACCTTGACAGGTTGGCTGAAATAGTTGAAATGTTAGAAGAGAGAAACAAAACTAAGTAAAAATGCTAAAGTTTAAAGTTTTAACTAAAAAGGTTATAAAAACAGTTCAAAACTACACTAAAAACGTCACTTACCCCTTCTGCGATTATTCAGTAGGGGTACTCTTTACGTGGTATATTGGGTTTAATGCTAAATATGCTATTTATAACGACACTTTAATTATAAGGGCAGGAAAAAAAACTCCTAGATTTTTAATTCCAATTGGCAAAGACGTTTTTGGTGCAATAAAAGAGATTGAAAACTACTGCATAAAAAATAATTTTGCATTAAAATTTATAGCCGTTAGCGAAGAGATGCTAGAAAAATTAAAAGAGTTTTATTCTAGCGATATAAAAAGCAGGTTTAATAGAGATTATAGCGATTATATCTACGACTTTAACGAAATGCTAACTTTTCAAGGTAAAAAGTTTAGCGGTCAAAGAAACCATATAAACTCTTTTAAGAAACAATATCAAAACCATACGGTAGAAAATTTATTAAACGTACCTAAAAAAGAAGTTATAAAATTTTTAAAAGAATATAAAATTCAGTACAAGGGTATGAAGAATAATGAAAAAAGAGAGTTTAAATACACTAAAGAACTCTACTTATTATTAAAGAAAAGTGAACTTATTGGCGCAGCGCTTAAAGTTGACGGTAAGATTGCGGGAATTTCAATAGGAGAGTATCAAAAATCTACGCTAGTTATCCACGTAGAAAAGGCGCTCACTAAATATAAAGGTATTTACCCAACGTTGTTTAACGAGTTTGTCAAGTTTGCCAATAACGGCAAGGTTTTATATGTAAATAGGGAAGACGACTCGGGCGACCAAGGGCTTAGAACAAGTAAAACTCAATATAAACCAATACTTATATCAAACAAAAACGCCATTCAAATAAAAGTTTAAAAGTTGCGATATAATCAAATAAAATGAGTTTTTAAGATAAAAAAAATAATTATAAAAATTTTTTAAAAACACCTAAAAAACGCTTTACAAAATAAAAACAAAAGAGTATATTATTATCATTGTTTAATTTTGTTATTTTCCCCCCCTTATCATATATTTTTTAGGTGGCTGTTTACGTGTTCGCAAGCGGCCATTTAAAATTTGGTGAAAAATAATTAGTCGTAAATTATTTATAGCCATAAAAATAAAAATTAAACTTAAAACTACACGAAAGTCGTGTTAAGGTTTTCGGAAAACACTTATTAAAAACCGAGGTATTTATGTTAAACAAAAATAGAAGTGCTAAAAAGTTAGCACTATCAGGAATTATTGCATGCTTGTATTTTATAGTCGTTATGATATTTTTTCCAATATCATACGGTGGAGTACAAGTTAGGGTGGCAGAAGCATTGACAATATTGCCGTTATTTTTTGGCGAAGCAGTTTTTGGCTTAACGGTAGGCTGTTTACTTGCTAACTTTTTTGGCAACGGCGTGCTTGATATAGTTTTTGGCACGTTAGCAACTTTTTTATCTTCGCTTATCACTTTCGTAATAGGCAGAAAAATAAAAAGCGTAAATTTAAAGTTTATTTTAGGAGCGTTGCCACCAGTTTTTATAAACGCCATTATTATACCGTTTACTTTTTTAGTTGTAGTAGAGTTAAAGGAACTTTATTTTATATCAATGCTACAAATTTTTATAGGGCAACTTATATCTATATATATAATAGGTGCATTTATATACTTTCCTTTACAAAAATTGCACGACAAAAAAATAAAAGGATAACGCTTGTTATCCTTTTTAACTTTTAGCCTTGTAGCATTGTTAGTTTTTAATTTCTCTAAACGGCTTAAACGTGAAAATGTAAAAAATAATCCAAAGACCCGCAAGTCCTACGAGAGTATATATCGTTCTTGAAACAAAACTTAGTGAGCCGAAAAGCATCGCTACTAAGTTAAAGTTAAGTAAACCTACTAATAACCAGTTAAGAGCACCTACTACGACTAATATAAAAGCAATAATACTTGTAATTCTCATATTTCCCCCCTTATATATAATATGGGCGCAAATATAATAAATTATTCGCTATCTATCAACGTTTTCTAAAAGCAGATAGTCAAAATTAACGTCGTCAACAAAATCATCTTTTTTAAAGCGTACAAAGTTAAAATCTTCATAACTTTTTACGTAAAAAGGTATAATAAGTGGGGTTGCAACGTCAAGCCTACGGCAAATTTCTACTAAATAATCGTAAAAATGCTCACTTTCATAGTCATTTACGTTAGAATACGTTATACTTTTAATTGTCTTATGATTTTTAATAAGTTTAGCGCTAATCTTTACCATATATAAATATTATCATAAATAAAAAAAATCTTCAACAAAATGGGGCTTATATGAGTAAACAAATTTCTCAAAACGTAGTACAACGCTTGCCTAAGTACTACCGTTATTTAAAAGAATTAACCGACAACGGAATAACTAGGGTTTCTTCTAAAACAATGTCAGAGGCGCTACACTTGACGGCATCGCAAATACGCCAAGACCTTTATCAGTTCGGTGGCTTTGGTCAACAGGGCTACGGCTATGATACCGAGCATTTAAAAAACAGCATTCAAGAGATTTTAGGCTTACAAAAACCGCACACGGCAATTATTTTAGGCGGTGGTAGAATTGGTCAAGCACTTGCTAATTACGGCGGTTTTTTTGCCGAAAACGTACATATAAAGGCTATATTTGATATTGAAACGTCACATATAACCCCTATTGAGAATATTGAAATTTATAATATAGATAAATTAAGCGAGTATTTATGCAAAAACAAAATAGATATAGCAATTATTTCCGTTCAAAAAAACGTTGCCGAAAAAGTTGCAAAACTAGCAATTGATAACGGCATAAAATCAATATGGAACTTTGCCCCAACCGACCTTTATTTTGATGGTGTCGTATGTGAAAATATAAATATGAGCGAAAGCCTAATGCGACTTATATATAATAGTAAAGAGAAGTAAAAAAGATAGCAAATTATTTGCTATCTTTTATTTTTTTATTATTTTTTAACAGTCGTTTTAGTTATTCCACCAAATCTACCCGTACCCGTTTTAACTTGGTATTCAAAAAGTTCTTTTTGTGTTTTATAAACTTCGCTAGGAATTGTAGGCGTGCCGGTTTTTCTTGTAGGAAGAAGGCTGTCGCCCGCAACCTTTTTGTTGGTACAGCAAACGTTATCTCTCCACTTATCACGCTCAGACTTAATTCTTAAGTTAGGTATTTGCTTTGGAGTGCTACCGTCAAGGATAGAAAAATAAGCAAAAAGACCTGTTATGCCCATATCAATGGCTTCGTAAACGTCAATGATTTCCGCGTCGTTATTGCCAAGAATTTTTTCACAGAAATGATACATAGACCAAAAGTCAGACCCGCCGTGCTCAAACGCCTTTTCTGTGGGGCTATTTTCGTTTGCTAAGTAGTTTTCACAAGTAGGGGCGCTATAATCGCCAGCAGTTTCGTCATAGTTTACGTAAATTCTATTGTACTCACCGTTCTCGGCTTCCTTTCTAGCCGTTTCCATAAGCCCTTTAGTGCCGTGCATACACCACCAAATATTGTTCCTATAAGTTTGGCCGTGAATACTCTTTACCGTAGCGCCGTTTTCAAGTGTGACCATTTCAATTCCGAACGGTGCGCCTTTATGACCTTCTCTATCCGCTAGGTCGGTATTAGCACTTTCAAAACCCACTACTGAAACAGGGCGTAAACCCGTTGAGTGTAAAATAGGGCCTAATGAGTGAGTGCAGTAGAAAGTAGAGAACATATTGTTTCGCCAATGATTTTCGTCACCATACGCGCAACCAGGCCAAATAGTTTCGCAGTTGTGAAGGTATTCGCCTTCGGCATAAGTTAGTTCGCCAATCTTGCCTTCTTTATAAAGCCTGCGCATTTCGTGCACGCCTGAAAACCAACAGTAATTTTCGCCGTAGGCATAAACTTTTTTAGTTTCTTCAACCGTTTCAATAAGTTCTACGGCTTCTTTTAATGTTTGGCAAGGCAACACTTCTGAAAAAACGTGCAAGCCCTTTTTTAAACAGCGGATAGCGAAAGGCGCGTGCTCGTTTGCATAGTTTGCTAAAACGACAGCGTCCATATCGTGATTTATAAAGTCTTCAAAATTATCATAAAAAACTATTTTACCACTTTCGTCTTGAGCCTTTTGCTTTTCTAGTGCAGGCTTAAACGAGTCGCAAATAGCAACAAGTTCTGCATTGTCGGCAATTTTACAGTACCTAATCATGCTAGAGCCACGGTATGCTCCAAGTACGCCAATTTTAACTTTTTTCATTTTAAACTCCTATAAAAATAATTTTGCTAAAAAAAGTATAATACAAAAATAAAAAAAGTCAATAGATTTTTTATAAAAACCAAAAATTTATAGAGCATACAAAATGGCAAGTGTGAATAAAAAAAGAACGATTGTTGAATCGCTCTTTTTTATTTTGGTACGCCCGTCGGGAGTTGAACCCAAATCTCCAGAATCGGAATCTGGTGCGTTATCCATTACGCTACGGGCGTAAACGGCTAAATTATTGCTTAGCCCCTTTTCTATATATAATATATCTTACAATGCGGTTTAAACTTAAACAAAAGCCGTATCCTAATAAATAGCCCAAAAAGTCAATAACAACGTCAAGAAAACTAGCGTTTCTATCGTCGGTAAAAAACTCTAACTGAAAAAGTTCTGAAATACAAGCAGTTATAAATCCTATAAGCAGGGTAATAATTAAACTAAGAACAAAAACGTGTTTTTTAAAAGTCAAAACGCTAAGTTTATAATAAACTATCGTTGCAAAAAAGGCAAGAGCCAAAAACATTAAAAAATGCCCTATAAATTTTCTTACAAAAACTTTAAATTCTTCTCCCCAATTAAAAATTTTAGCCAAAAAGTCCCAAACGGAATTGCTTTGTTCGGTACTTGTTGCGCCGTCGGTCAAAGCAAGTGAAAAAATAAGCGCGGTAAGAAAAACGTAGGCTATAAAACAAAAAATAATAAAGGGGCTACTAAAATATTTTTTAATCATATATCATTATATATTTTACCATAACAAATCAAATAAGTAAAATATCCTTAATAAATTATATAAATTTGTTTGAATTTTTGTGTTTATATGTTAAAATACATGTATGAGTAAAAAAACCGTAGTAGTAGGAATGAGCGGTGGCGTTGACAGTTCAGTTGCCGCATTATTATTAAAAGAGCAAGGATATAACGTAATCGGCTTGTTTATGAAAAATTGGGAAGAAGAGTCTAGTGACGGTGCGTGTACGGCGGAAGACGATTATGCCGACGTTAGGCGCGTATGCAACGTTTTAGATATCCCTTACTATACCATAAACTTTGCTAAAGAGTATATGGATAGAGTGTTTAAGTATTTCTTAGACGAGTATAATAAAGGTAGAACTCCTAATCCAGACGTGCTTTGCAATAGAGAAATCAAGTTCGGCCCTTTTAAAGATTACGCTTTAAGTTTAGGTGCAGACTATATTGCAACGGGGCACTATTGCGGAATAAGGCACGACGGCGATACGCATTATTTACTCAAGTGTAAAGACCAAAATAAAGACCAAACGTACTTTTTAAACCAAGTTTCACAATCACAACTTGAAAACGTTTTATTCCCTTTACAAAACCTATATAAAAGCGAAGTTCGTAAAATTGCTGAAGAAAACGGCTTAGTCACTGCAGGCAAGAAAGACTCTACGGGCATATGCTTTATAGGTGAAAGGAATTTTAGAAAGTTTTTAATGGAATATATTCCTGCTAAAGAAGGTCTTATTAAAACTTATGAAGGTAAAGTTTTAGGAAAACACTCAGGGCTTATGTATTACACTATCGGTCAAAGGCGTGGGCTTGACGTTGGCGGGGTAAAAGGTGACGAGGGGCGTTGGTTTGTTATTGAAAAAGATTTAAAGAACAATATTTTATACGTCGCTCACGATAAAGAAGATAGGCTATATAGTAAAGGGTTAATTATGAACTCTTGCAACTTTATGCCGGGAACTCCAGATAAAAAGAGTTTTGAGTGCACCGCTAAGTTTAGATACCGTCAAGACGAGCAAAAAGTTTTAGTCAATATAAAAGACGGATTTATTGAAGTTGAGTTTGAGTCTCGCCAAAGGGCTATAACCGAAGGTCAATACGCCGTATTTTATTTAAACGAGTATTGCTTGGGTGGCGGTGTTATAGAAAAGGCAATATTCTAGTTTTCTTATCTATATATAATATATATAATAATACTTGATTTTTAAAAAATAAAAGTCAAGTATTTTTTATTTAAAAAGATTGTTAAAATAATTTAAAAACACGTTTTTTAGAAAAAAATAACAAATAAAAAATAGGCCGTTGTGTTTGAGTGATAAAAAAAACGACAAAAAACACAATATATAGGGGGTAAAAAAATTTTTAAAAAAATGTTAAAAAAATGTTTGACAAAATTTTAAAAATATAGTTTAATAGGTGGGCACCGTTGGTCAACGGGCAACCTAAATAAGCGTCAAAAAAAGCCAAAAAACGGCTGAAAATATCGCAAAAAAACTTTTTAAAAAATTTTTAAAAAACGCGAAATTTTAGTTGACAATTAATATTAACTATGATATTATATTTAGGCTGTCAATTGAAAAACAGCACTCGAAGAACTGTTGTTCTTCATTAAGTAGATTAAAAATTGAATAGAAGGAAATGAATTGAATTACGAGATTTACTTGTAATTTGTGATTTCTGTCAATTATTTTATTGAGTATATTATATGTACCAAAAACAGTCAGCAAAAAACGAACAATTTTTAAATCGTTAGAGCAGTTGAACTTCGGTTCAGCTTTAAGAAATTAAACTTAAGGGTTTGATTCTGGCTCAGGACGAACGCTGGCGGCGTGCTTAACACATGCAAGTCGAACGAAGCGTAGCAATACGCTTAGTGGCGGACGGGTGAGTAACGCGTGAGCAACCTGCCCATATCTGGGGAATAACACAAAGAAATTTGTGCTAATACCGCATATTATCATTTGAAGGCATCTTCTTATGATGAAAGATTTATCGGATATGGATGGGCTCGCGTCCCATTAGATAGTTGGTGAGGTAACGGCCCACCAAGTCGATGATGGGTAGCCGACCTGAGAGGGTGATCGGCCACATTGGAACTGAGAAACGGTCCAGACTCCTACGGGAGGCAGCAGTGGGGAATATTGGGCAATGGAGGAAACTCTGACCCAGCAACGCCGCGTGAATGATGAAGGTCTTCGGATTGTAAAGTTCTGTGATGGGGGAAGAAGAAAGTGACAGTACCCCAAGAGCAAGTCACGGCTAACTACGTGCCAGCAGCCGCGGTAATACGTAGGTGACAAGCGTTGTCCGGAATGACTGGGCGTAAAGGGTGCGTAGTCGGTTTGACAAGTTGGTAGTGAAATTCCAGGGCTTAACTCTGGCGCTATTACCAAAACTGTCGAACTTGAGTGTGAGAGAGGTAAGTGGAATTCCTAGTGTAGCGGTGGAATGCGTAGATATTAGGAGGAACACCAGTGGCGAAGGCGACTTACTGGCTCATAACTGACGATGAGGCACGAAAGCGTGGGGAGCAAACAGGATTAGATACCCTGGTAGTCCACGCCGTAAACGATGAATACTAGGTATGGGAGGTATCGACTCCTTCCGTGCCGTAGCTAACGCATTAAGTATTCCGCCTGGGGAGTACGGCCGCAAGGTTGAAACTCAAAGAAATTGACGGGGACCCGCACAAGCAGCGGAGCATGTGGTTTAATTCGACGCAACGCGAAAAACCTTACCAAATCTTGACATCCTTTGACCGCCTAAGAAATTAGGT